>NZ_JADBQL010000002.1:0-145748 GCF_014895905.1 Enterobacter cloacae complex sp. P15RS
AATTACCGTCTGCAAACTGGCGACTTAACCCAAATTCCTATGTAAAACATAGCGATAACAACCTGGATAAAAGTTAAATACATGTTTTTGAAGAATGATTAATGCGATATCAATAATAACCTCATTAAACTGTTTTTAGATAACATTGCACGCCTGCCTCATTTCTTTTCCTGCAAAATGCTGTAAACTGCGAGATATTGCGACATTTTGCAGGATAGTGCCCTCATGCATAAAACCGCCAGACAGAAATATGTGCTTGATATTATTAGTGAACAAGGCCAGGCCAGCATCACCGAGCTGGCAGAAAGGCTACAGGTATCGGCTGACACCATCCGTCGCGATTTGACCGACCTGGAAAAGCAGGGCCTTGCGCAAAAAAACCATGGTGGAGCCATCGCACTCAATCTCTCGACGATGACCCGTGTCAGCAGGAATACCTTGCTTCCTGAAATTAAGCAGCAGTTGGGTAAACAGGTGGCGCAACATGTGCCTGCGGGCTCGACGCTTTTTCTGGACGCGGGAAGCACAATACTGGCCGTTGCCTCTTTCCTTCAGGGGCCGCTGACCATCATTACCCCTTCTCTCGATATCGCCCAGCTGGTTAGCGCTCGGGAGGATATTGACCTGATCCTGCTCGGTGGAAAGTGGGATCAGAAACAGCGCCTGTTTGCCGGAAGTGCCACCCTTTCCCTGCTCTCTCGCTACCGGGCAGATATCGCCATTCTTGGCGCATGCGCCATTCATGCCGAGCTCGGGTTAAGCGCCAGTCAGGAGGCGGATGCCGAGGTCAAGCGAGCCATGCTGGCCGCAAGCCAGGCGCGCTGGATAGTCGCCGATCACCTGAAGCTCAACCAGTGCGAACCGTATCTGGTTTCGGGGTTATCCCAGATTCATCAACTGTTTTTAGATCGTCCCTGGGCAGAGCTCGGGGACCCTGGCGCCTTGCAGGTTACCGTTTGCGCGCATTAACGTGGAGAAGGTCATGAATAAAGTGAAGACAATCAATATTGCGCTGATCGGGTATGGTTTTGTAGGTAAGACGTTTCATGCCCCGCTGATCCGGTCCGTCGATGGCCTGAAGCTGGCGGTGGTCTCATCCCGGGATGAAGAGAAGGTCAAACGCGATCTGCCCGACGTCCTCGTTGTCGCCACGCCAGAAGAGGCCATTCAGCACCCGGATATCGACCTGGTGGTGATCGCCTCCCCCAACGCGACCCATGCGCCGCTGGCTACGCTGGCCCTGAACGCCGGCAAGCACGTGGTGGTAGATAAGCCGTTCACGCTGGATATGCAGGAAGCGCGGGATCTGATTACGCTGGCTGAAGAAAAACAGCTGCTGCTTTCTGTCTTCCATAACCGCCGCTGGGACAGCGATTTTCTCGGCATTAAGCAGGTGATTGCGCAAGGCAGCATCGGCAAGGTAAAACACCTTGAGTCACATATCGATCGTTTCCGCCCGGAAGTTCGCGTGCGCTGGAGAGAGCAAAACGTTCCCGGCAGCGGCCTGTGGTTTGACTTAGGCCCGCACATGATTGACCAGACGCTACAGCTTTTTGGACTGCCACAGTCGGTGCAGGGCAACATCGCCACGCTGCGTGACGGCGCAGAGATTAACGACTGGGCGCACGTGGTGCTGAATTATCCTGAACACAAAGTGATCCTCCATTGCAGCATGCTGGTGGCGGGCGGCGTTTCACGCTTTAGGGTCCACGGCGACAAAGCGAGCGTGGTGAAAGCGCGCATCGACCAGCAGGAAGCCCAGCTGCTGGCGGGCGTCATTCCAGGCAGCGAAAGCTGGGGTGAAGACAGCGACGATATGGTGCTGTTTAATGCTCAGGGTGAAGCCAGCGCTATCCCTGCGCCAAAAGGCGATCAGCGACAATACTATATCAACGTGCGCGATGCCCTGAACGGCAAGATTGATAATCCGGTCCATCCGGTGGAAGCGCTGGCGGTGATGGCGGTGCTGGAAGCGGCGGTAAAATCGTCGGAAACGGGTTCAACCCAGACGCTGGAGTTAACGGCGCAGGAATGCGCGCAGCTGCAATAAACAGCGAAAAAAATGCCCTGCGGACTGGCAGGGCATTATCGTTTACTGACGCTTTTTCGGCATCATGCGCAGCAGCGTGTTGTCCTTCCAGAAGTAGTGATGCATTAGCGCGGCAAAGGCGTGCAAACCAATGACGAAATAGCCCAGATTCGCCAGGGTCACGTGCCACTCTTTTAGGCTGTCCACCAGGTCAAAATTCCCCTCCGCCGCATGCGGCATCGTCAGGCCAAAGGCAAACCAGTCATTTCCGCGGTTATACATCATCACGATGCCGATCAGCGGCAGCGCAATGAACAGCAGGTAGATAACCAGGTGCCCCAGATGAGACAACCCGGTGATCATTGCTTTTGGCTTCGGTTGAATAGGCGGAGCCGGGAATTTAAGGCGAATAAGCAGGCGCGCCACCATCAGCACCAGGATGCTGATCCCGCAGGAAACGTGGATCATATTAATGAGCGGACGATCGCTTCGCGGGAACCATCCCCTGAACTCCATGGCGCAATAGGCCATAATGACTAACAGAAAAACCAGCCAGTGAATGCTGATTTGCAGACCCGTATATTTTGTGCGCATGTCGTTTCCCGATAAATAACAACTAACGCGCCAACATAACCACCTTTCCTGAAAATGTGAACCCCCTCGCACGGAGGGGGCTCTTAATTACGACTGCAAATAGACCACCTGCGTCTGCAAATACTCATTCAGACCGTGTTTACCGTCCGCCCCGCCGATACCGGATTTCCGCCAGCCCGCATGGAAGCCCTGCATCGCTTCAAAGTTTTCGCGGTTAATGTAGGTCTCACCGAACTTAAGCCCTTTAATGGCTTTCATGGCGACGTTCAGATCCTGCGTATAAACAGACGAGGTTAAACCGTAGTCACTGTCGTTGGCCATTTTCAGCGCCTCTTCCAGCGTGTCGAAAACCACCACGGGCAGCACCGGACCAAAGGTCTCTTCGTGCATGATGGTCATATCCTGACGCACGTCCAGCAGCAGCGTTGGGGGATAGAAATACCCTTTGCCTTCTGCTGCCTTACCGCCAAGGACAACTTTTGCCCCTTCCTGCACCGCGCGCGCCACCTTCTGCTCCACGCGCTCCAGCGCGGCGGCGTTGATCAGCGGCCCCATGGCAATGTCGGTTCGTTCCGCCGGATTGCCGAACTGGACGGCTTTCATGGCCTCGCCCAGACGATTGACAAAGCGGTCGTAGATCCCTTTCTGGACGTAAACACGTTCAGCGCAGTTACAGACCTGTCCGGTGTTGATAACGCGTGAATCGACAATGGCCTTCACGGCCAGCTCGAGGTCGGCATCGTCCATCACGATAGCCGGTGCTTTACCGCCCAGCTCCAGCCCAACTTTGGTGATGTTTTTCGCAGCCGCTGCCATGATCTTCTCACCCGCCCCGACGCTGCCGGTCATGCTTACCATCGCCACCTTCGGGTTCCCGGCCAGCTCCTGTCCAACGGTTTCACCGCGGCCCAGCACCAGGTTAAAGACGCCTTTCGGCAGGCCAATCTCGTCAACGATTTTGGCGAACGCAATGGCGTTGTTTGGGGTAAATTCGCTCGGTTTGATAACGATGGTGTTGCCGGTGATCAGCGCGGGGGCGAGCTTACGGGCGATCAGGAAGAAGGGAAAGTTCCACGGCAGGATACCGGTGGTCACGCCGAGGGCGCGTTTAAACACCAGAATATTCTCGCCCGGACGGTCGCTCTGAATGATTTCCCCTTCATAACGACGCGCCCACTCGGCCATATAGTCGATATAGTCAGCGGTAAAGTTCACTTCCACTTCCGCCAGCTGCTGGATCTTGCCGCCTTCGGCCACAATCAGCGCGCTGATTTCACTGACGCGCTCGCGGATCCCGGCGGAAATTTTGCGCAGCCAGCCTGCGCGTTCAATGGCAGGCAGCGCCTCCCAGCCAGCCTGCGCGCGCTCTGCCGCATCAATGGCTTTGCGGGCATCCTCGGCGCCGCCGTCGGGAATACGGGAAATGACCTCTTCCGTGGCCGGATTGATCACGTCAATCCATGCATCACCCTGCCAGGCAACAAACTGTCCATCGATATACATAGGATGTTGTACGGGTACTGTCATAACCTGCTCCTGTAATTACACTGTTTTCAACAAGTAAACTTATTGTTAAAAACTATAATTACCGGGGCAAATGCCTACTGTATGAGCTTGTTTTTGTGAGATATCTCATAAAAGAAACGGGTCAGCACGCTTCAGGAATTACAAATCGGCAACATGAGATGCCCGTTTGCGTAAAAGATGGCGCAAACGGGCAGATTGCTACAGCAGAGAACGGCTCACCAGCGCGTCGGTGAGAATGACGTCGTTTCGCAAGGTCTGCCACGCCGACTCCACCTCGGCGGGGATGTCGACGTGGGCAATAAAGTCACGCCCCGCCGGACCGTAGCCGTTAATGTCGTCCCTTAATCGCGGAAGTTCACCCAGCACCAGCGACAGGTAGCGCTCTACCGGCCATAACCCCTCAACCGGGCCGCTAAAGAGCAGACCGTCGTCGCTGTTTTGCAGCACCGGGGTCAGGCCGGGGTGACTCACCCAGGCGGGCGATACGCTCTCGTCGCGGCATACGCGGGCAAACGTAGCCATTGTGCGACGCTGCATCGTCGGGTCCTGCACCACCAGCACCCGTGCGGCGTTCAGGCCGGATTGTTTCATTAACGCCCAGCTGAAGCGGGCGTTTTCCCCGCAGTTGGTGGACTGGTCCTCAACGTGCAGTTTCTCAGCAGGAATATTCCAGAACTCGCGGGCAATGTCGGCCAGGATAGCCGCCTCGGCCCGCCCGGTGGTGGGTATCCTGTTGTAGCGGGGGTGTTTCGCAATCGCGGCGTAAAGGAAGGTCGTCGAGTGACCGATCCCGCCGCTGATGATCAGAGGAACACCCTGTTCAGCCGCGATTTTACAGGCAGCATCAATCGCGGGAATAACCGCGTTACCCGCCAGAATCACCAGATCAACGGGCTGGTTGTCCTGATAGTCATCCTGAGCAAGCCACGCCCCGACGGTATTCACGGCGTCGAGGGTTGTGCCAGGCAGACAGGGGAAAAGTGCCATTGTCATCGTTACCTCCTTACAGCATTCATCTTTAGAGTACTTCACGCAACAGGGTTGAAAAGGAGATCACTCTGAAAGCGGAGGTGCTCATTACGCTGCATATTTGTCATTTTGATGAAATAACCAGAAACATCCAAAAACAATTGGGTTGCACCCTGGGTTTGTGCTTTTGATTATCTGCCCTTCAATACATCCTGCCAAAACAGCGTGCTGAAAAAGCACCTGTTGCTGCTTAATCCATCGTGATCTGACCCGTTTTAGTTCTGGCTGACTTGCCAAATGTAACATCAAACCCTAAGTTTCTTAACAATTTAACAACCATTACACACCGACAGGTTGCACCTGAAGCGCGCCAGGTAACACCTCTATTATCATCCACGTGGCGGAGTTTTGAGTCATGACACAACATGAGAGCACGACAACGGTATTGCGGAAAAACAAAAAGGTATTAATTGCCAGTCTTACGGGAAGTTCTATTGAATGGTTTGATTATTTTCTCTATGGCACCGCTGCCGCCCTGGTGTTTAACAAGATTTTCTTTCCGATGGTCGACCCGGTAATCGGGCTGATCCTCTCCTATCTCTCCTTCTCGTTGACCTTCTTTATTCGCCCCATTGGCGGCGTTCTCTTTGCACATATCGGGGATCGTATCGGTCGCAAAAAAACGCTTGTCCTCACCCTTTCATTGATGGGAGGTGCAACCGTGATGATTGGCCTGCTGCCCACCTACGACATGATCGGGATGTGGGCGCCCGCGTTGCTGATCCTGATGCGTATTATTCAGGGGATGGGTATCGGCGGTGAATGGGGTGGCGCGCTGCTGCTGGCTTACGAGTATGCTCCAGAAAAACGCAAAGGCTTCTTCGGCAGTATTCCGCAGGCGGGCGTTACCATCGGCATGTTGATGGCGACATTTATCGTCTCGCTAATGACGCTGTTCAGCGAAGAGGATTTTCTCTCCTGGGGCTGGCGCATTCCGTTCCTGCTCAGTTCCGTGCTGGTATTATTGGGGCTGTGGATCCGGAAAGATATTGACGAAACGCCTGATTTCCAGAAAGTGAAAAAATCCGGTCAGGTTGCGAAAGCTCCGCTGCGCGACACCCTAAAACACCACTGGCGTGAAGTGCTAATTGCCGCCGGGTTTAAGGTTGTTGAGACAGCTCCGTTCTATATTTTCTCCACGTTTGTGGTGAGCTACGCCACTACTACCCTGACCTATCAGAAATCCCAGGCGCTGGAGGCAGTAACTCTTGGCGCACTGGTCGCCACTATCATGATCCCGCTGATGGGGCTGCTCTCCGACAGGGTTGGCCGCCAGCGAATGTACGCCGTCAGTGTCTTCATGCTCGGCCTGTTTATCGTGCCCTGGTTTATGCTGCTGAATAGCGGTACCACCTGGGGAATTGTGCTCGCGACCGTTATCGCTTTTGGCGTACTGTGGGCACCGGTGACGGCAGTTCTCGGGACGCTCTGCTCTGAAATTTTCAGTGCCAACGTTCGCTACACCGGTATCACGCTGGGTTATCAACTTGGGGCCGCGCTGGCAGGCGGAACGGCACCGCTAATAGCTACCGGACTGCTGGCGAAATACGACGGCGACTGGGTACCCGTGGCCTGGTATCTGGGCGTGACGGTCGCTATCTCCCTCGTTGCAATTTTTTGTGCCAGCCGCATCAACCGTGAACGCCACCTTCAGGCGCAGCCGGAACAGCGATAATATTATTGCGGCTCCGTTCGCGAGCCGCACTTTTTCTTCATTATTCCCTCTACATTTGATTAACATACAATAATCGTATTCACTTGAATTATGATTTGCGGCAACCGTAGAATCATTAGCCCGCTCACAATTCAACTTTTTGAAAGGTAAACCCCGTTATGCGCCTGCCCCAACGCGATCCTTATGCTCCTCGCGAGTGGCAGCCACACGAGAAACCCGCCCTGCTGGGTTCCCCTTCCACCCCGGAACATCCCACCCCAAAACGGATCGCCTATGGCGTGGTCGGCCTGTTGGTGTGTTTGACCGGGGCGCTGGGTAACGCGGTCGTCACCGCCAATCTGCAAAATCTGCAAGGCACCTTCGGCGCCTGGTCGACCGAAATCGCCTGGCTGCCCGCGGTCTATGTTATGACCAACGTCTCCATAAACTTGCTGCTGGTGAAGTTTCGCCAGCAGTACGGTTTACGCGCGTTTACGGAAGGCTTCCTGGTGCTGTATGTGCTGGTCACCTTTTTCCACCTGTTTGTGAACGATCTCAGCTCGGCGCTGATGGTGCGTGCGGCGCACGGGATGGTCGCCGCCGCGCTCAGCTCGCTCGGCATTTATTACCAGATACAGGCCTGGCCCGCGAAGCATCGACTGAAGGCGCTGACCATCGGCATTACCGGATCGTCGCTGGCGATCCCGCTGGCGCGGCTGTTCTCCACCGAGCTGTTACAGCTTGACGAGTGGCGCGGACTGTACTTCTTCGAACTGGGGCTGGCCCTGATATCGCTGGCCTGCGTGATGGTGCTAAAGCTGCCCCCGGGCGATCGGCGCAAAGTTTTCGAGAAGAAAGATTTCATCACCTTCTTTTTGCTGGCACCCGGCATGGCGCTGCTGTGCGCGGTTCTGTCGTTAGGGCGTCTGGACTGGTGGTTTGAAGCGCCGTGGATCGGCTGGGCGCTGGCTCTCTCGCTGGTGCTGATTGTCTCAGCGATTGTGTTTGAGCATAACCGCAGCAACCCGCTGCTCAATACCCGCTGGCTCTCCAGCGGCAGCATCGTACGTCTGGGGCTGATTATGCTGCTGATCCGCATCGTGCTGGCGGAGCAGAACACCGGCGTCATCGGCTGGCTGCAATATGTAGGCCTACAGAATGAACAGATGACCCATCTGGCATGGGCTATTTTCGCCGGGATTGTCTGCGGTATCGTCACCAGTTGCCTGACGATAAAACCCACTAAACTGGCCTGGCCGATAATCACCTCGCTGGCGCTGATGATTATCGCCTCGCTGCTGGACAGCCAGTCTAACAACCTGACCCGACCGGATCAGCTAATGTTCAGCCAGTTCCTGCTGGGCTTCGGCAGCGCTTTCTTCCTCGCGCCTGCGATGCTGGCCGCCATTGGCGGGGTGATCGCCGACCCGCGCAACCTGGTCAGCTTTTCCGTGATGTTTGGCATGAGTCAGAACCTTGGGGGCCTGCTGGGTTCCGCGATCCTCGGCACCTTCCAGACCTGGCGCGAGAAGTACCATTCCAGCCTGCTGGCCGACCAGCTCACCACCCTGAACCCGCTGGTGAACGAACGTATTCAGCTTTACACCCAGATGTATAAAAGCCTGATTGGCGACAGTTCCCTGCTGGGCACTCAGGCCATTACCCAGCTCCAGACGGTGACGGCGCTTGAGGCAAATATTCTGGCTTACAACGATACTTATTTACTGACGGCGAGCATTGCCACTGCCACGCTGGTCTGGATTTTATGGCGTTTGCTGCGCCTGCGCATTACCGCCCGTATGGCCCTTAAGAACGCCACTGGCAATAAGTCATGATTATTTTTCAGGAGAGGTTATGAGTCAGCAGGATGCCGCCAAAGAGCAGGCCAACACCCGTAAAAACGTGCGCGTCGTGTCCATTTTCACCGCCGCGGCTATCGGTATTGTCGGGGTGCTGGTGATCCTTTATGCCTGGCAGTTGCCTCCGTTCACGCGTCACGCGCAGTTCACCGATAACGCCTACGTGCGCGGCCAGACAACGTTCATCAGTCCACAGGTAAACGGCTACATTACCGAGGTACACGTTCAGGATTTCGTGCAGGTTAAAAAAGGCGATCTGCTGTTGCAGATTGACGACCGGATCTATCGCCAGCGCGTCCATCAGGCCGAGGCGCAGCTGGCAATGAAAATCGCTGCCCTGAACAACAACCTGCAACAACGCAAAAGTGCGGAAGCGGTGATTGCCAGAAACGAGGCGGCGCTGAAAAACGCCCGTGCCCAAAGCCTGAAAACCCAGGCGGATCTGAGGCGCGTGAAGGATCTGACCGCAGACGGCTCCCTGTCCATCCGCGAGCGCGATGCAGCGCTGGCGAGTGCCGCGCAGGGTAGCGCCGATATCGATCAGGCAAAAGCGACGCTTGAGATGTCGCGCCAGGATTTACAAACGGTCATCGTTAATCGCGGTTCGCTGGAAGCGGACGTTGAAAATGCCAAAGCCGCCCTTGAACTGGCGCAGATCGATCTGCAAAACACCCGAATTGTCGCCCCGCGCGACGGCCAGCTCGGGCAGGTTGCGGTGCGTCTGGGGGCGTACGTGACTGCCGGAACGCACTTGACCACGCTGGTTCCGCCGCAGCACTGGGTGATCGCCAACATCAAAGAGACGCAGCTGGCGAATATACGCGTCGGCCAGCCGGTGAAATTCACCGTCGATGCGTTGAACGATAAAGCCTATCAGGGGCGCGTAGAGAGCATTTCCCCGGCCACTGGCGTGGAGTTCAGCGCTATCACCCCGGATAACGCCACAGGCAACTTTGTCAAAATCGCCCAGCGCATCCCGGTGCGCATTGAGGTTCTCGGTGAGGCGGAGGACTACCGGCTGCTGCGCCCTGGCATGTCGGTGCAGGTCACCATCGACACGCGGGAGGCGAAACAATGACGCTTCGCCCGATCGCTGGCCTGCTGATGATGGCTATCCTGGCGGGTTGCCAGTCGGTAGACGTTGAGCCCGCCACATCGTCACTGCACATTCCGGCCCAGTGGCGCGCCACGTCGGGGCCGTCCAACCCGGCAGAGCAGCTCTGGTGGCGCAATTTTCACGACAGCCATCTGAACCGCTATGTGGATCAGGCGCTGAAGAACAACAGCGACGTGCTGATTGCCCGCGAACGGATTAATGAGTATCAGGCCCGGGTGTACGCCGCCGACGGCAGCCTGTTTCCGTCGCTAGATGCGGGCGTGACGGGAACGCGCGGACGCTCGCAGTCCGCCGCCACCGGGCTTCCGGTATACGGTACGCTGTATAAAGGTAGCCTGACCGCCAGCTACGACGTGGATATCTGGGGCGTAAACCGCGGCACCGCCCGTGCCGCTGAAGCATCGCTGGAGGCACAAAAAGCGGCGGCTGCGGCGGCAGATCTTACCGTCGCGTCGTCGGTGGCCTCCGGGTACGTCATCCTGCTGTCGCTGGATGAACAGCTCCGCGTGACCCGTGCCACGCTGAAGTCGCGTGAAGAAGCGTTTAACCTTGCTAAACGGCAGTTTGAGACGGGATATAGCTCTCGCCTTGAGCTGATGCAATCGGATTCTGAGCTGCGCGCCACCCGCGCGCAGGTTCCACTTCTACAGCACCAGATTGCGCAACAGGAGAATGCGCTTAGCCTGCTGCTTGGCGGCAATCCGGGTGACGTTCCGCGCGGTGAAAGCTTCGACGCCCTGACGCCGCTGAAACTGCCTTCACAACTGCCGTCGACGTTACTTAACCGACGTCCGGATATCGTCCAGGCGGAACGTCAGCTCGTTGCGGCGGACGCGACGCTGGCGTCATCGCGCGCCAGCCTGCTGCCGTCGATCAACCTCACGGCCACGGGATCGGTGCAGGATCGCACGCTGTCGGGGTTGCTGGATAACCCCCTACAGCTCTGGAGCGTGGGCGGCAGTATTCTTGCGCCGCTGCTGAACCGTCAGGCGCTGAATGCACAGGTGGATATCTCTCAGTCCCAGCGTAATCAGGCACTCTACAGCTACGAAAAAACCGTACGTAACGCGTTTGTCGAGGTGAATGATAGCCTTGATGCCATCACCCGCTATCAGGAACAGCTTACCGAGCTGCTGGCACAGCAGCAGGTCGCGCAGGAGACGCTGCGGATTGCGCAAAACCGCTACCGCAACGGGTACTCTTCCTATCTGGATGTGCTTGACGCGCAGCGCACCTTATTCTCGGTGCAGACCAGCGTGGTACAGGTGAAAAATAACCTGCTGCTGGCGCAAATTGATTTGTATAAAGCGCTGGGAGGCGGTTGGGCCAGTGCGTGAAAACATGCCGGGTGGCGGCTACGCCTTACCCGGCCTACACGTCTGGTGATGGTGGAACGCGGCCACGCCTCACGAGGCATACATATGTTTCTGTAGGCCCGGTAAGCGCAGCGCCACCGGGCAAAGGTTTTAGCCGGAGAAACGATAGTGGCGGCTACGCCTTACCCGGCCTACACTTCGCATCTGGCGATCCCCCCAAGGAGTCAATCTATGCAACAGCAGTGGTGTTCAGTAGATAATTACATGATTTCGTCGCTTATTCCTGAAGATGAGGTTCTCCAGAACGTTCTTGAAAACAACAAACGCGCCGGTTTACCCGAGCACGACGTTGCCGCAAATCAGGGGCAACTGCTGGCGCTGTTTGTCCGCATGATGCAGGCCCGCCGCATTCTGGAGATCGGTACGCTTGGTGCATATAGCTCAATCTGGATGGCGCGCGCCCTGCCGCCGGACGGAAAGCTGATTACGCTAGAAGCGGACCCGACACATGCCGCAGTTGCACGACAGAATATTCATCTTGCTGGACTCGGCGATCGCATAGAACTGTTTGAAGGCCCGGCGCTAAAGTCGCTCGAGAATTTCGGTGACGTCCCGCCCTTTGACCTGATCTTTATTGATGCCGATAAGCCAAACAACCTCGGCTACCTGGAGTGGGCGCTGCACTACTCCCGTCCCGGCACAGTCATTATCGGCGATAACGTGGTGCGCGACGGCGAGGTGGTTAACGGGCAAAGCGACGATGCACGCGTGCAGGGGGTACGGAAGTTTATCGAGATGACTGGAGATAACCCACGCTTAACCGCCACCGCGCTGCAAACGGTGGGCGTTAAGGGATGGGATGGGTTTACGCTGGCGATGGTGGAACGATAAAAAGCCGGGTGGCGGCTACGCCTTATCCGGCCTACATGTTCTTCCGTAGGCCGGATAAGCGCAGCGCCACCGGGCAAATGTTTTAGCCGGAGATCTGCTCCATCGCCTGCAAGATACGCTTGTCCGAAATCGGGTACGGGGTGCCAAGCTGCTGAGCGAAGAAGCTGACGCGCAGCTCCTCGATCATCCAGCGGATCTCCTGCACGTCGTCATCCTCCCGACGCGCCGGCGGCAGTTTGTTCAGCCACTGCTGCCATGCCTGCTGCACGTTTTCGACTTTCAGCATCTGCGCCCGGTCGCGATGCGGATCGATCGCCATTTTCTCCAGACGTTTTTCGATCGCCTGCAAATAACGCAGCGTATCGCCCAGCCGCTTAAAGCCGTTGCCGGTCACAAAACCGCGATAGACCAGCCCGGCCATCTGCGCCTTCACGTCCGACAGCCCCAGCGCCATGGTCATATCCACCCGCCCTTTCAGGCGCTTGTTGATATTGAACACGGCGGTGAGGATCTGCTCGACCTGTTTCGCAATCTCTACCACGGTATCGTTCAGCTCCGCGCGCACCTTTTCATGAAGCTGAGCAAAGCCCTCTTCCGTCCAGACCGGACCGCCCGCCTCGTGGATCAGCTTGTCCACGCCGCAGGAGATGCAGTCGTCAATCAGATCCAGCACTTTGCCGTACGGGTTAAAGTACAGCCCCAGCTTGGCTTTGTTCGGCAGCTTCTCATGCAGATACTTAATCGGCGATGGGATGTTGAGCAGAAGCAGTCGACGCAGCCCGCGCCACATCATCTGCTGCTGCTCTTGGGGATTGTCAAAGAGCTTAATCGCCACGCTGTCGCGCTCATCCACCAGCGCAGGCCAGGCTTTCACCTTGTAGTTGCCGCGCTTCTGCTCGTAGCTTTCCGGAAGCTGACCAAAGCTCCAGATATGCAGCCCGCTCTGCTCGATACCGTCGTCCGCCACGGCAGACAGGGTCTCCTGCACTTTGCCCTTCAGGGCGTCCTTCAGTTCCGAAAGCGAGCGGCCTTCCAGCAGCTTTTTGTTTTTATCGTCCACCACGCGGAAGGTGATTTTCAGGTGATCGGGCACCTGATCCCAGTTCCAGTCCTCGCGGTCAATGGTGGTCCCGGTCATACGGCGGAACTCGCGCTCAAGCGCGTCCAGCAGCGGCAGCTCCAGCGGCGTGACGCGGCCTAAAAAGGCTTCGGCGTAGTTCGGTGCTGGCACAAAATTGCGCCGTACCGGCTTTGGCAGCGACTTGATCAGCGCAATCACCAGCTCGCGGCGCAGGCCGGGAATTTGCCACTCAAACCCGCTCTCTTCCACCTGGTTTAACAGCGGCAGCGGAATGTGCACCGTCACGCCATCGGCATCCGCGCCCGGCTCAAACTGATAGGTCAGCCGCAGCTTGAGGTTCCCCTGATGCCAGAAGTTCGGGTAGTCGAGCTTGCTGACCGACTCCGCGCCCTCTTTGATCAGCATGCTCTTTTCGAAGTTGAGCAGGTCTGGGGTCTCTTTGCTGGCTTTCTTCCACCAGCTGTCGAAATGGCGCGCCGAGATCACATCGTGGCTGATGCGCTGGTCGTAAAACTCAAACAGCGTCTCGTCGTCCACCAGAATGTCGCGGCGGCGGGACTTGTGCTCAAGCTCTTCCACCTCGGCGCGAAGCTTCAGGTTTTCGCGGAAGAACGCGTGGCGCGTCTGCCAGTCGCCCTCCACCAGCGCATGGCGGATAAACAGCTCGCGACTTAACGCCGGATCGATCTGGCTGTAGTTAACCTTCCGCGCAGCGACCACCGGCAGGCCATAGACGGTGACTTTTTCGGTTGCCATCACCGCGCCCTGCCCGCGCTCCCAGTGCGGCTCGCTGTACGAGCGTTTCAGCAGGTGCTGCGCAACCGGTTCAACCCACTCCGGATCGATGCGTGCGGCAATTCGCCCCCACAGACGGCTGGTTTCCACCAGCTCGGCGACCATGGTCCACTTCGGCGGCTTTTTGAACAAGCCCGAGCCCGGGAAGATGGAGAAACGCGCGTTACGTGCCCCGGTATACTCCTGCTTATCGGCATCTTTCATCCCGATATGGGACAGCAGGCCAGTCAGCAAGGCGATATGAATTTCGCGGTACTCCGCCGGTTCACTGTTCACCGGGATGCCCAGCTCTTTTACCACCTGGCGCAGCTGGGTATAGATATCCTGCCACTCGCGCACGCGCAGGTAGTTGAGGAAATCCACCCGGCACTGACGGCGGAACTGATTCGAAGAGAGCGCTTTTTGCTGCTCGCCGAGATAGTTCCAAAGGTTCACAAAGGCCAGGAAATCAGACTCTTTATCGTGGAAGCGACGGTGTTTTTCATCCGACGCCTGCTGTTTGTCCATCGGGCGCTCGCGCGGATCCTGAATGGAGAGCGCCGAGGTGATGATCATCGCCTCGCGCACGCAGCCATGCTTTTGCGCTTCCAGCACCATGCGCGCCAGACGCGGATCAACCGGGAGCTGGCTAAGCTGACGGCCTAATGGCGTTAGCTTGTAGGCCGTCGCCTGCTCGTCGGTGGTGATGGCGCCCAGCTCTTCCAGCAGGCGCACCCCGTCCTGAATATTGCGCTTGTCCGGCGCTTCCACAAACGGGAAGGCGGCGATATCGCCCAGCCCCAGCGCGGTCATTTGCAGAATAACGGACGCCAGGTTGGTGCGCAGGATCTCGGGGTCGGTAAACGCCGGGCGCGACAGGAAATCGTCTTCCGAATAGAGACGAATACAGATCCCTTCCGACACGCGGCCACAGCGCCCCTTACGCTGATTCGCCGATGCCTGCGATACCGGCTCGATCGGCAGGCGCTGGACCTTGGTACGGTAGCTGTAGCGGCTGATGCGCGCCGTGCCAGGGTCGATCACGTATTTGATGCCCGGCACGGTGAGCGAGGTTTCGGCCACGTTGGTCGCCAGCACGATGCGGCGCCCGCCGTGCGGCTGGAACACGCGGTTCTGCTCGCTGTTCGACAGGCGCGCGTACAGCGGCAGGATCTCAGTATGGCGCAGGTCGCGCTTGCTGAGCGCATCGGCGGTGTCGCGGATTTCGCGCTCGCCGCTCATAAAGATCAGAATGTCGCCCGAACTCTCATTGCCCAGCTCGTCGACGGCATCAAAGATGGCCTGAAGCTGGTCGCGCTCGGTATCGTCCGCCTCTTCAACAATCGGGCGATAGCGCACTTCCACCGGATAGGTGCGGCCCGACACTTCAATAATCGGCGCGTTGTTGAAATGTTTTGAGAAGCGCTCCGGGTCGATGGTCGCGGAGGTGATGATGATTTTCAGATCCGGACGGCGCGGCAGCAGCTCTTTCAGGTAGCCGAGCAGGAAGTCGATGTTCAGGCTGCGCTCGTGCGCTTCATCGATGATGATGGTGTCGTATTGCATCAGCAGACGATCCTGCTGGATTTCCGCCAGTAGAATACCGTCGGTCATCAACTTAACCATGGTGTTGTCGCTGACGCGATCGCTGAATCGCACCTTGTAGCCGATGCAGCCGCCCGGCTCCGTTTGCAGCTCTTCGGCAATACGGTTCGCCACGGTGCGCGCCGCCAGACGACGCGGCTGGGTATGGCCAATCAGCCCCTTCACCCCGCGGCCCAGCTCCATGCAGATTTTCGGCAGCTGGGTGGTTTTACCTGAACCGGTTTCGCCCGCGACAATCACCACCTGGTGGTCGCGTACGGCCTCAAGAATGTCCTGTTTTTTCTGGCTGACGGGCAGGTTTTCCGGGTAGGTAATCTCCGGACGTGCGGCTTCGCGCAGCACAACCTTCCCTGCCGCCTGTTCAATCTCTTTGGCCATCTCCTGGTAAATGGCCTGTTGTGCATCAGGATTTTTAACCTTCTTAACGCCGTGCAGGCGGCGCGCAAACCGCTGTTTATCGCGCAGCATCAGCGAATTAAGCTGCTGCATCAGCATCGGGAAGGTCAATTTTTGTTGTTCTGTCATAGCGTTAACGGGCAGTGCACTGCCGGATAAAATCTCTTTTTAATGATTGCTATAGAGTACCACATCAGCGCTTTTCGCGCCTTATTCAAAAAATTCGAACATAGACTTCGATATATTGCGCTATCCCTGTGGCAGGATTGTGAATAAAGTGTCAACAAGCAACGGGGCAACCCCCTTCAATCAAATACAAAACAGGAATTTCCCATGAGCAAAGTATTAGTGTTGAAATCCAGTATTCTGGCAGGGTACTCACAGTCTGGTCAGCTGTCCGACTATTTCGTTGAGCAGTGGCGCGAACAGCATACTGCGGATGAAATCACCGTTCGCGACCTGGCGGCAAACCCGATTCCTGTGCTGGACGGCGAGCTGGTTGGCGCGCTGCGTCCGAGCGATGCGCCTTTGTCCCCACGTCAGCAGGAAGCCCTGGCGCTCTCCGACGAGCTGATTGCTGAATTGCAGGCGCACGACGTTATCGTGATCAACGCCCCAATGTACAACTTCAACATTCCTACCCAACTGAAGAACTACTTCGACCTGGTGGCGCGCGCTGGCGTAACCTTCCGTTACACCGAGAACGGCCCGGAAGGTCTGGTAAAAGGTAAACGCGCTATCGTCCTGACCAGCCGCGGCGGTATCCACAAAGATACCCCAACCGACCTGGTGGCGCCGTACATGACCCTGTTCCTCGGCTTCATCGGCATTACCGACGTGAACTTTGTGTTCGCTGAAGGTATCGCTTACGGCCCGGAAGTGGCTACCAAAGCGCAGTCCGACGCGAAAGCCGCTATCGACAGCCTGGTCGCTGCCTAAGATCTCCCCCTCTCACCGCCCGGTGGGAGGGTTTTTCTTTTCCTGCATATTTCGTTATCATCCGCACCCACTCTCCAGCCGGGCGGCCTGATGTCTGTCATTATCGATACTTTTATTGCACCCCCCTGTCACGACGACATTGAGATCTTATGGCAGGACGAACATCTGCTGCTGATCAACAAACCTTCCGGCCTGCTTAGCCTCTCGGGAAAAAATCCGCAAAACCGCGATTCCGTTCACCATCGTCTGGTGCAAACCTTTCCTGGCTGCACGCTGGTGCATCGCCTTGATTTTGGCACCTCAGGCCTGATGGTCATTGCGCGTAACAAGGCGATTAACGCCGCTCTTTGTCACCAGTTCAGCCAGCGCGCCGTGAGCAAGGTTTACACCGCCCTGCTGTGCGGACATGTGGAAGAGGATGAAGGGACAGTGGATGCGCCGATTGCCAAAGATCCGGCGCTGTTTCCGCTGATGACGATCTGTTCACTGACCGGTAAACCCGCCCGCTCCCGCTACCGGGTGGTGGAACGTGTATACCAGGATACGAAAATGCCGTTAACGCGGGTGGAACTTATCCCGGAGACCGGGCGCACCCACCAGCTGCGCATTCACTGCCAGCAGTTAGGCCACCCTATATTAGGGTGCGATCTGTATGGGGGTCTGGAATGGCCGGGCGCTGAAGAAACGCCCCGGCTGATGCTGCATGCAAGCGTTCTGAGTTTTATGCATCCGCTGAGCGGCGAGACCATGAATGCCCGTCACGCCGCGCCATTCTGAACGAGATTTACCACATTAAATCGTCAGGGATTTTGAAGTCTGCGTACGGATCGTCTTCGTCCTGCTCTTCCTGACTCAGCGCGCTGTTTAGCACAATGCTGTCCGCATCGCGCTGGGCAATTTTATCCGCAACCACCGCCGGAATAATCGCATATTCACAGTCGCCATTCGCGTTGATCACCAGACGGGCAATGGCCAGACGACCGTTAATCAGCTGGGTTTGTGTCTGCTTATCGACGTCGATTTTTTTGATCAGGTTGCCGTCGGTAAAGTTAAAGGTGATGTTACCCCTCGCCACGGTGATGCGGTTCATCTCAATCAGCTGCTTCACCTGCGCCTTAAACTCTTTCGCCAGCACCGCCTGTTTTTGCTGTTCGCTCAGCTGCTTGTCACGCTCAAGCTGCGCTTTCTTATTCTCTTCAACGGCTTCTCTCGCCTCGCGAGCCTGGACGCGGGATTTTTTTGCCGTGCGCTGGACCTTCGCCATCTTTTTGCTGCTGACTAAGCCCGCTTTCAGCATCTGCTCTTGTAGGGTGAGTTTTGTCATGATCGTTTAAACCGGTTGGAAATGTCGGGGGATTATACCTGAATTGCGCAGTTCATGAAGAACCCTCATGACGCAGTGAAATTAAGTCACTTCCCCTGCGCCAGTGGTTCAGGCATAAATTATGCATTGATAACGTCCCGGCAACATGAACTTAGGATGCATAACGAAAATGAGTCAGGCTTTCACATTTACCCTTAAGCGCAGTTGCTTTGATGAAAACTATAACCCGTCAGAAAAAACGCGCACGACCACCAACTTCGCCAACCTCGCCCGTGGGGAGAAGCGTCAGGAAAACCTGCGCAATACGCTGGTGATGATCAACAATCGCTTTAACGCGCTGGCGAGCTGGGATAACCCCAAGGCGGACCGCTACGCCGTTGAGCTGGAGATTGTATCGATCGATATGAATATTGGCGGGGAATTTACCTTCCCGGCCATCGAAATTCTGCAAACGACGATCGTGGATAAAAAGACCGGCGAGCGCATTGAGGGCATCGTCGGGAATAACTTCTCATCCTATGTCCGTGACTATGATTTCAGCGTCCTGCTGCTGGAGCACAATAAAGATCAATCCCGTTTTACTCTCCCCGAGAATTTCGGTGAGCTGCACGGCAATATCTTTAAGTGTTTTGTGCATTCTGCGGAATATCGGGAGAACTTCAAAAAAGCGCCGGTGATTTGCCTGAGCGTCTCCAGCAAAGACACCTACCGCCGCACCGGTAACCACCATCCGGTGCTGGGCCTGGAGTACCAGCCGGACGGCGCGTCGCTGACGGAGCAGTATTTCGCCAAAATGGGCCTTAAGGTTCGCTACTTCATGCCTGAGAACAGCGTCGCGCCTTTTGCCTTCTTCTTCACCGGCGATTTACTGCGAGATTACACCAATCTGGAGCTGATCGGCACCATCAGCACGATGGAGACGTTCCAGAAGATTTATCGCCCGGAAATTTATAATGCTAATTCCGCCGCGGGGCAGTGCTATCAGCCCGACCTGAATCAGCAGGATCACTCATTAACCAAAATCGTTTATGACCGTGAAGAGCGCAGCCGTCTGGCCATTGAGCAGGGGAAATATACCGAAGAGCGGTTCATCAAACCCTACAAAACCCTTCTTGAGCAGTGGTCTCAGCACTTCACGCTTTAATTTAATACGGATAAAAGGTTTCTACTTATGAAAACATTGCTCCCGACATCGACGGCTGGCAGCCTGCCGAAACCCACCTGGCTTGCGCAGCCGGAAACGCTCTGGTCGCCGTGGAAATTACAGGACGACGAATTACTGGCAGGGAAACAGGATGCGCTGCGTTTGTCTCTGGACGAGCAACTCCGCGCGGGGATTGATATCGTCAGCGATGGCGAACAAACCCGCCAGCATTTCGTTACCACCTTTATTGAACACCTGAGCGGAGTGGATTTTGAGAACCGCCAGACGGTACGCATCCGTAATCGTTATGATGCGAGCGTGCCGACCGTGGTGGATGCGGTAGCGCGCCAGAAACCGGTGTTCGTTGATGACGCGAAGTACCTGCGCCAGCTTACGGACAAGCCGATCAAGTGGGCGCTGCCCGGCCCCATGACCATGATCGACACGCTTTACGATGCCCACTATAAAAGCCGCGAAAAGCTGGCCTGGGAGTTCGCTAAAATCCTCAATCAGGAAGCGCGCGAGCTGGAAGCGGCAGGCGTTGACATCATTCAGTTCGATGAACCGGCCTTTAACGTCTTTTTCGACGAGGTGAACGACTGGGGTATCGCCGCGCTGGAGCGCGCCATTGAAGGGCTGAAGTGCGAAACCGCAGTACATATCTGCTACGGTTACGGCATCAAAGCTAATACGGACTGGAAAAAGACGCTCGGCTCCGAGTGGCGCCAGTATGAAGAGGCGTTTCCTAAATTGCAGACCTCGAAGATCGATATCATTTCGCTGGAGTGCCACAACTCGCGCGTGCCGATGGATCTGCTGGAGCTGATCCGCGGTAAAAAAGTGATGGTCGGGGCGATTGACGTCGCCACCCAAACCATCGAAACGCCGGAAGAGGTCGCCGATACGCTGCGCAAGGCGTTGCAGTTTGTGGATGCAGACAAGCTTTATCCGTCGACCAACTGCGGCATGGCTCCCCTTTCCCGCCAGGTTGCCAACGGTAAGCTCAAGGCGCTAAGCGCCGGGGCAGAGATCCTCCGCCGCGAGCTTGCTCGTTAATCCTCAGGTTTGCCAGTACAGCGGCGTACCGAACCGTTCAATATAGTAATCAATCACCGCCCTGACGTTCAGGGGCGGATGACGCGCGTTCGGGTAAATTGCCGCAATCGTCAGCGGCTCCGTGTTGATTGAACACTCCCTCTCCGGCAGCAATGCCACCAGCTCACCGCTTTTCAGCCGTTCGCTCACCATCCAGTCGGGGAAAAGCACAATGCCCATGCCGCCCAGCGCCGAAATCAGGAGCGTTTCCGCGTTATTGGAGGTCATCAACGGTACGACGGGATAGTGAACCCACGCCTCGCCCGGCGACCGGATCAGCCAGCGGTTAGGCCCGGACGATCCGCGGTACACCAGACAGCGGTGACGACTAAGATCGTCCGGCCCCTCAGGCGCGCCATGTTTGCGCAGATAGTCCGGCGAGGCCGCCAGATGGTAGAACTGCTGCCCAAACACCCGCGCGTGAAACGAGGAGTCCGTCAGCGCGCCGATGCGAAAGATAACGTCCGCGGCGTCGCGGTGAGGATCGATAAAATCGTCGGTGAGGGTAAGTTCAACGGAGAGACGGGGATAACGCGCCAGAAGCCCAGGCAGGCCCGGCGCGATGTGCCGTTGTCCGAAAAAAACCGGGCCATTGATGCGCAGCGTGCCCGACGGCTCGCGGGCGCGTTCATCCAGCTCGCGTCGCGCATCCTCCAGGTTCCCGGCCATCGCCCGCGCATAGCGAACAAAAAGATGTCCGCTCTCTGTGGGCATAATCGCCCGCGTGTTGCGGTAGAACAGCTGTTGCCCGAGGGCGTCCTCAAGCTGGTGGATCACGCGTGAAACCTGCGACGCGGAGATCCCTTCCCGCCGCGCGACCACGGAAAAATTTTGCGTTTCGTATACGTCGATGAAGATCAGCAGCGCGCGAATGCTGATATGTCCGGCATCCATCATTAATGCATTTCCTGCACAGGTGTTTCCTGCATTATGGCATTTTTCTCAATGATGTTCAGACGTAATCTTCTCCGCCTGGAAAAAGGAGAAAAAGCGTTATGCACATTATTTTAATTTTACTGGTGATTGCCGGCGGCATGGGGCTGTCCGTGGAAGCCGGGCTGCTGGGGCCGCTGGGCGCGGAGGTAGGCGATCTGTGGGCTGCGTTCAGCATATTCAGCGTGGGAACGGGGCTGACGTTTCTGCTGATGCTGTTTTTCAGCCCGCGTAACAGCCCCTCATTTTTTGCGCAACCGTCATGGCATCTGCTGGGCGGCGTGCTCGGTCCGGTTTACGTCATCATTCTCACCATTGCCACCCCGGCGATCGGCATCGCGATGACGATGATTGGCATTCTGGCCGGTCAGGTATTTAAAAGCCTGATTATTGACCACTATGGCCTGCTGGGTACGCCGCACCGCAGGATCGATACAAAACGCATTATTGCGCTGGGGTTTATCATTGCGGCGCTCATTCTCGTGGCTCAGGGGTAACGTTATGACAGTAATTATGATTATTCTGGCCGTGATTGGCGGCGCGACGCTGAGCATTCAGGCTGCCATTAACGGGCAATTAGGCAGCAGCGTGGGGGTTTTCAAAAGCGCGTTTCTGACGTTTTCCGTCGGCGCGCTGGTGACCGCCCTGCTCATCTTCTTCTTTGAGCCGAAACAGGCGGTCAGCCTGATGGATGTGCCCAAATGGCAGCTTCTGGGCGCCCTGTGCGGCGTGCCTTATATCGTGATTATGGTGCTCGCGGTGCAGCGCATCGGCACCGCCGTTGCCACGGTAGCGGTGATCCTGGGCCAGCTGGCCATGAGCATGCTGATTGATAACTTTGGCTGGCTGAACAATGAAGCCATTCCATTTTCAATGAGCCGTCTGGGGGCCGTCGTCTGCCTTAGTATTGCACTCTTCTTCATCTACTCAAGCAGTAAACCTCAGCCCGAAGAGGATTAACCGCCCTCTTTGCGGGTAAAGAACAGCGTCACCGTGGCGACGGTGACGCCAAATTTCTTCATCTCGGTTTTATTGAACAGACGGGTGCCGTCCTGCAAATACATCCAGTCATCGAAGTGCAACAGCCAGGTTTTGCCGTCCGCCTTCACGTTCATGCTGTAGCGCCAGTTAAGGGCGTTGCCCGCCGCCTGGCCTGACGCCACACCCTCAATATCGCCCGCTGTGCCCTCGTAGCGATTCTGACCAACGCGGCGGATGTGCCACACGCGCTGCTGCTTCTCGCCGTCGTCGTAGACAAAATGCTCATTCAGGGTCAGCGTATCGCCGATAACATCGCCGGCGATCTCGACGTGGAAACGGCGGATCTGCTTACCGCTGCGATCCTGAACCATCCCCCACGCCTCGGTTTTCCCCTGGAAATAGGTGAAAATATCCAGCGTCGGCTGCTGCTGACGATACTCTGTCACCTCGGTGCTGCATCCGGCCACCAGCATCGTCAGGGCAAGCGCCATTAACAGGAAACGTTTCATTTTGGTCCTCCGATTAACTGCTGACGCAGTTCAGGATACTCAGTGCGGGGATCGAGCCAGATCGCCAGAAAGCGCGAGCTAAACGCTGCCGACTGGCGCGGCCCGAGTGGCGTAAAGGTTTTCTGGGACGCTGTAGGGCGATACCAGAATTGCCCCTGTCCGTCCTTCAGCACAAACGCGAGCTGCGCGCCGGGCGTGACGTCGGGCCAGAGCGTGGACAGCATACGTAGCCAGGCTTCACTCTGCGGCTCCTGCTGTAAAATGCCCTGCGCCTGCCACTGGTCGCGGGTCGCCTCGACCAGGTCGTCGGCAGCAATGTCGCGGGCGTAGGTAATAATCAGCGCGTTATCGCTGTCTATCCCCGCGTAGCGCCCGTCGGGCGTGAGAAGCTGAGAGGTATAGACGGTAAGCGGCCCCCAGGTGAGCGTGGCGTCGCCCACCTTGCGCCAGATCAGCCAGTCAGCCGCCTGCGCGCTACAGGTGTTTACGGTCAGCGCGAGCATGAATAACAGATTTCTCATTGTTGTCTCCCCATCAGCAGGTGGAAAAACAGCATCAACACCAGCCAGCCCGGGATCATCCAGCTGAGGACGATAAAGGTCGGTTCCAGAAACGTTATGGCCCCCAGACGCTCGCCGATCAGGTAGGCCACCGGCCCGCCCACGGTCGCCAGCGCCGTCAGCAGCCAGCCCGGCAGCGTTGTCGTGCGGGTTAGCTGCGTCCAGACGCAGGCAAACATCAGCCACAGCGCGACCATCCATAGCGGCATTAGCGACGCACCGGTAAAGGCAATCAGCCCGGTCAGCGCCCAGAGGGCGTATAGCCGGTGCGAAGGCGGTAACAGCAGCCAGGCAAGCACCGCCAGCGCGATCCAGATGACCAGACCCTGTTCGCGAAACAGCACCACCAGCGTCCAGTAGAGATCGAACCCGATGGCCAGCAAAAAGACCTGCCCGTAGCGCTTCATACGCGTTCCGCAGTGAGCTGCACCACGCTGATGGTGCGGGCGTTAAACCCGGCTTCACAATAGCCAAAGTAGTACAGCCACATCCTGCGGAAACGTTCATCAAACCCGAGCTTTTCTATCTCCTGCCAGGCGTGAATGAAGCGCTGCCGCCAGTGGGCGAGCGTGCGGGCGTAATCCGGCCCCATGTCAAAGAGGTTACGCACCACAAAATCCGTGTGGCGCGTCATCAGGTCATTCATGGCGGTGATGCTGGGCAAAAAGCCGCCGGGGAAGATGTAGCGCTGTATAAAATCGACGCTTTTGCTGTAGTCGCGATAGCGCTGATCCTGAATGGTGATGGCCTGAATCGCCATCCGCCCGCCTGGACGCAGACGCGCCTGACAGGTGCGGAAAAACGTTGGCAGGTAGCGTTGGCCGACGGCTTCGATCATCTCAACCGACACCAGCTTATCGTACACCCCGGTCAGATCGCGGTAGTCGCAGAGCAGCACCTCAACGCGATCCTGCAAGCCTGCCCGCGCGATCCGCGCGGTGGCCCAGTGGTACTGCTCCTGCGACAGCGTGGTGGTGGTCACCCGACAGCCGTAGTGACGGGCGGCGTACTCCGCCATCGCCCCCCAGCCGGTGCCAATTTCCAGCAGATGATCGTTTGCGGTGAGCGCCAGCTGGTCGCACAGCCTCGCCATTTTTGCCTGCTGAGCCGCCGCCAGATCCTGCTCTTCCCCGGTAAACAGCGCGCTGGAGTACAGGAGTTGCTCATCAAGGAAATGGGCGTAAAAGGTGTTGCCGAGATCGTAATGGGCGGCAATATTTTCACGCGCCTGAGCGCGGGAGTTGCGCCGCGTCCAGTGCCGTAGCCGCTCCACCGGCTTCGCGAGCAGGCGAAACCCTTTTTCCAGCTGCCCGAGGATCTGGCTATTGCGCGCAATCAGCTCCAGCAGCGGCGTCAGGTGGGCCGTCTCCCAGTCGCCATCCATCCACGCTTCCGCCGCGGCAAGGCTGCCTCCCGTTAAAATGCGCCAGTAGACGCCCGGAGATCGCACCTGCACTTCGGCGTGAAGCGCGGCGGACGCGTCGCCGAAATGGAACGTCTGGGGCCCTTCACGGAGCGTCAGCGAGCCTCCGCGCAGGCCGTTCAGCAGGCGAAAAAGCAACCAGCGCGCGACGCGAGCGTTGCGCGGGATATCGGGTTCAAGCGCAAAGACGGGATCGGTCATGATCGTTCACTCCTGCTGAGGGGATGGTTATGCAGCGGCACGCGCTTGAGCCACAGCCTGAGCGCCTGCCAGTAAATGGCAAAAACGGTTTTAAGGGTCATCAACGGGATCCGCACCAGCATCGCCCGCAGCGCCCCACGCGTTAGCGGCGCCCGGCGTAGCGTCAGCGTGGCATCAAACACCTTTGTTTCCTGATGGTTTTCAATATGCATGCGCAGCGTGCTGTCCGGGCAGTTGAAGCGCCAGTGGTAAACCATGTCCATCGGGTTAAAGGGCGAAACATGAAATGCTTTCTCCGTCGGCGGAGCGTCCTGCCCCGCCACGGCGTAGTAATGCCGTTCATTCCACGGCGTGTTACGCACTTCGGCGAGAACCCAGCGCAGAGTGTCTTCGCCGTCATAGCAGTAGTAAAAATTGACCGGGTTAAAATGAAAGCCGAAATAACGCAGCTGCGTCAGGAGCATGATCCGCCCCGCCGGACGCTGGCCGGTCAGATTTTCCAGACGCTCAAGGACGCGCTCTTTAAGCGGCGTGCCCAGCGGGTAATCCGCATCATAAAAGGCCGCGGGCGCAAAGCGATTTCGCCGTACGCCGACGGAGGGCAGTCTGTCCAGCTCATCAAGATCGAGCCACGCCATAAACACGCTATAGGTAAAATGGTGCGCTTTCGGCGTAAGACGGCGATGGCGCAATGCGCCGTGGTAAAGGCAGCTGTTCATCTCACTTGCCCTCCCCGGCCGCGAGTGCATTCACCACGTCCAGCGCGCTGCGCACGCCATCTTCGTGAAAGCCGTTGTACCAGTACGCGCCGCAGAACCAGCTCCGCTGGCGACCGTTTATCTCGCCGCGCCGGGCCTGGGCATGCCAGCTCTTCGGGTTAAAAAGCGGATGCTCATAGACAAAGCGGCGCAGCACAAAGCGCTCATCCACCGGCGTTTCCGGGTTGAGGGTGACGCAGAACAGCGGACTGCCGTCGGGCAGCCCCTGCAAAATATTCATGTTGTAGGTAACGCAGGCGCTGGCATCATCCTGCTCGCTGAGGCGATAGTTCCAGCTGGCCCAGGCGCGCTTGCGCACCGGCAGCCAGCGCGGATCGCTGTGAAGTATTACCTCGTTACGCTGCCAGCCGATATCCCCCAGCACCTCGCGTTCAGCCTGCGTCGGGCTGGCAAGCATCGCCAGCGCCTGTGCCGAGTGGCAGGCAAAGATCACCTGATCGAAGGTATGCGTAACACCTTCCCGCTCAATGTCGACGCCGCGATCGTGGCGAACAACCTTCTGAACCGGCGCGTTGAGGTGCAGCGTCAGGCGATCGCCAAGCTTGTCCATCAGCGCGCGGATGTACTCCCGGGAGCCGCCCGGCACCACGTACCACTGCGGACGATGGGTGATGTCCAGCAAACCGTGGTTGTCGAAAAAGCGTAAAAAGAGCGGCAGCGGGAACCGTTTCATCTCCTGTAGCGACGATGACCAGATCGCCGCCCCCATCGGCAGGATGTAGTGACGGGCAAAAAAAGGCGTGAAGCGGTGCTGGCGCAGGAACGTCTCCAGCGTGGCGGACTCGCTAACGTCGCCCTCGAGCGTCTGTTTCGCCAGCCGGTTAAAGCGCACGATCTCCTTCAGCAGCGTCCAGAAGCCGGGGTTCAGCAGGTTACGACGCTGGGCGAACAGCGACGTCAGGGTATGCCCGTTGTACTCCAGCCCGCTCTGCGGGTTGTGCACCGAAAAGCTCATCTGCGTTTTTTGCCCGCTGATGCCCAGCTCGCTGAGCAGCCCCATAAAGCGCGGATAGGTGCGGTCGTTATAGACGATAAAACCGGTGTCGATGGCATACGTTCCCTGCGGGGTGTCAACATCTACCGTTGCGGTATGGCCGCCCGGCGTAGCCTGCGCTTCAAAAAGCGTGACCTGATGATGTCCGGCGAGCCGCCAGGCACAGGTTAATCCGGCGATGCCGCTACCGATAATTGCAATCTTCATGGCCGCACCATCCTGCGCAGCAGTGCGCGCTGAAGTACGTTGGGCAGGCCGGAAAGCAGGCGCAGCGCCAGGCTGAACCCGGCGGGAAACGCGATAGTATCTTTCCCTTTTGCCAGACCGCGACGAATAGCGCTGACGGCCTGCTCCACGCTAACCCGGCCCGGCATCGGAAAATCGTTTTTGCGGGTCAGCGGCGTGTCGACAAAACCGGGTGAAACGACCGTGACGGCAATCCCTTTCGGCTCCCAGTCGAGGCGCAGCGTGTCGGCAAACCAGCTTAACGCCGCCTTGGAGGCGCCATACGCTTCGGCCCGGGGGAAGTGAAGCCAGTGCGCCATTGAACTGACCAGCACCACGCGGTTGCCGGATACCAGCTGCGGCTGCAACGCGGCAAGGCAGTTTACCGGGCCCATGAAGTTTGTGGTCATCACCCGCTCCACCAGCGCGGCATCCACCTCGCCGCGATCGAGATACTCGCAGGTTCCGGCGCAGAGGATCACCGTATCGGCAGCACAGTCCGCCAGCGCCTGGCGACAGGCGTCCCTGTCCGTCATATCGAACAGGCGCACCGCAATATTGGGGCTGTACTGATGCAGGTCCGCCAGGCGTTGCGCATCGCGCCCGCAGGCAATCACCCGGTAGCCGTCGTCGGCGAAAGATGTCGCCAGCCCTGCCCCTATTCCCGAGCTTGCGCCGGTAATCAGAACCGTTTTCATGATTTCACTCTCCGCTTAACGCCGCGTACGGCCCAGCCGAGCACCGGAAGGTGTTCATAAATCATCTCTCCGGCATCGTAGTAATCGCGCTGGCGAACAATGCGATCGTCGCACATGTCTACCACGGAGCAGCCCGGCAGTTGCCGCATTGCCCCCCGGGCGATACGCGGGTGCGACCAGTGCATAATCCAGGTGACAACAAAGCGCTCGCCCTGCTGCAACGGTGCATCGACGGTAAAGCGACAGTGCTGAACGTTAGCCAGCAGATGGGTGAAATAGCGCTGAAGCGCGAACAGCCCGCTGTGTTCGCCAAAGGGATCGATAAGCGTGGCATCGGCGCGATAAATCTCCGCCAGCGCCGAGGGTGGCTGGGTATCCAGCGTGGTGTAGTAATCAACGAACCGACTGATGACGGACGGCAACGTGCTCATAGGTCACATCCTGGCTGTAAACAACGTAGCGAAATCGCATAATTAAAACTTACACAATTGTCGTTATTTGTCCAAGTTCAGGAGAATATATTTTTTATTGTCGCTTATTTTCAACAGGTTAAATGCAGCCCGCGCAGCGCCTTTTTTTTGATAAAAGTTAGACTCAATCACGGCAGCCCGCTTTTTTAGGGATAACCTTAAGGCAAAAGTGCCATTTATCTTCCAGACTTATCCTTTTAATTCATAAGGATGTCACGCGATGAAAAATTTACTGATGGCGCTCTTTTCCAGCCCGGAATCTTTGTTGCAGGTCATGAGTCACCAGGAAATTATCGAAGCCGTAGAGGATGGCGACCGCATTATTATCGACCAGGATGGAAACGCCTCGGTTAACTACAAAAGCAACGAGGTACGGCAGGACTTTCTGCGCCATGTCAACGCGCTAAAGAGGGCCTGAGATGGGAACGGCAATATTTATGGTATTGATGGTATGCGGATACTGGTACACCAGCCGCGACCTGTCAACGCGATTCAAAATTAAGCGTTCATTCGGCTGGGACGTCTATTTTCTCGTGGCGCTGTATGGCTGTATTTTCGTCCTTCAGGGGGTAATCGCCACCGGCCTGCTGTGGCTGCTGTTGTTCGCCCTTTCCGCCGCCGATAACACTTTCCATTTCACGTCTGCGAAATATGCCGACTGGCAAATTGATTTTATGAACTGGAGCTTCCTGGGTATTCAGGCCCCGGTAGTGGTAATGCTGGCCTTTGCGATCCTGTTCTGTCTCTACCGCTCGAACTGGGCCGGCAGCGCGCGGCTCGACGGCGAAGGCCGGAAAAAATTGTACAAGCGGCTGGCGCAGTCGAGCGGTATCGAACAGCTGCTCTATCAGTGCATGGAAGAAGGCGAGCTGGCGCACGTCACGCTGAAATCGCGGCGGATTTATATTGGCATGATCCATACCGCCACGCTGGAGTATGAAAAAACCGCCAATATTGTGCTTATTCCGATGCTGAGCGGCTATCGTGACGGGAAAAACATGCAGCTGTGCATTGAACACAACTACAGCAAATGGTACGCCGAGCATGAGGTTACGCTCGACTCAGAGCCAAAAAGCGCCATGGATTTCCGTAAGGTGATCATGCTGGACCAGATTGAGAGTATTTCGCTATTCGACCCCGCAAGCGCGAGCGCGCTGGCGATGCGTGAATAAAAAAATGGCGCCTTATTTCTAAGGCGCCAGGATTAAGAGGATGAAACCTAAACTTACGGCGTTACGATATTGAACCAGAAGTCAAACGTATCCATGTAGCTCAGCATCTCTTCCAGCTTCGCCCCGTCTCCGCTCACCTTCACGTCACCCTTGTCCACTGCCTGCTTCAGCGTCTCTTTCTTCAGGATGATGTCGTTAAGTGTGGTACGGTCAAGCGCGATGGTCGCGTCGGCATCCTTCGCCTGCGCGTTGGCGGTATGGTTCAGCACGCCGTTTTCCAGCTCCAGCTTGTATTTGCCGCCATCCATACCGAGATCGACGTTAAACACCGCTTTGGCGTTACCGGCACGCACCCCGTTGATGTGCACACCCAGGTAATCGAAGAACATTTCTGGCGTCATCGCACGCACGGTATCCGGGCTGGCGGTGTTCGGCGTCGGCAGCTTTTTCACGCCATTTCGCAGCTCCTGCGCGCCGGTCAGATAGAAGTTACGCCAGGTGCCTGCTTCCGCCTGATAACCTAACTGCTCCAGCGCATCGGCCTCCAGATTACGTGCCGCCTGGTTGTTAGGATCGGCAAAGACCACTTTGCTCACCACCTGGGCAACCCAGCGGTAATTGCCCTGCTGATAATCCGCTTTGGCTTTCTGCATAATGGCATCAGCGCCGCCCATGTACTGCACGAACTTCTTCGCTGCCTGTTCAGGCGGCAGCTCGTCGAGGGTTGCCGGGTTGCCGTCGAACCAGCCGAGATAAAACACGTAGGTGGCTTTGACGTCGTGGCTAACGGAGCCGTAGTAACCGCGGCTCGCCCACTGCTTCTCCAGCGATTCCGGCAGCTTAAATTCTGCGGCAATTTCATCGCGGGTCAGGCCCTTGTTGGCCATACGCAGGGTCTGATCGTTGATGTAGCGGTACATATCGCGCTGGCCTTTCATCAGCTTGACGATATTCTCGTTACCCCAGGTCGGCCAGTGGTGCTGCGCAATAATCACTTCCGCGTCCGCGCCCCAGCGCTCAATGGCGGCGTTGATGTACTTAGACCAGGCCAGCGGATCGCGAATTTTCGCGCCGCGCAGGGAGTAGGTGTTGTGCAGAGTGTGGGTCACGTCCTCTGCGGCCTCGATCATTTTCTTCTCTTTGACGTACCACAGCATCTCCGACGGGGCTTCCGAACCCGGCGCCATCATAAAGTCGTAGGTCAATCCGTCGATCACTTCTTCCTGACCGGTATGGGTGATGTAGTTGGTCGGGGGGATGAGGGTGACGGTACCCGCAGAGGTGGTGGTGCCAAGGCCCGCACCCACCTGGCCTTTTGCGTCCGGCTTCAGCAGGTTGCCGTACATATAGCTGGCACGGCGGCTCATCGCGTTTCCGGCCATAATATTTTCCGAAACCGCCTCTTTCATAAAGCCATCCGGCGCGTAGATTTTTACTTTGCCTGACTTCACGTCGGCTTCGTCAACCACGCCGCGCAGGCCGCCGTAGTGGTCAACGTGGCTATGGGTGATCACCACCGCCACCACCGGCTTCTTGCCGCGGTTTGCATAGTAGAGATCCAACGCTTCTTTCGCCGGTTCAGCGCTTAGTAGCGGGTCGATAACGGTAATGCCCTTCTCGCCCTCAATGATGGTCATGTTGGAGAGATCGAGATTACGGATCTGATACACGCCGTCGGTGACCTTAAACAGTCCGCCAATGTTGATCAGCTGTGACTGGCGCCACAGGCTCGGGTTCACCGTATCCGGGGCTTTTTCACCCTCTTTCACGAAGTCATACTTCGCCGGGTTCCAGATAACGTTTCCTTGCTCGCCTTTGATCATGTTCTGCGGCAACGGAGCGATAAAGCCCTTATGGGCGTTCTCAAAGTCGGTTTTATCGGCAAAGGGCAGTTTATTATACAGGGCGTTATTAGCCTGCTGGGTTGTGGGTGTGGCATCCTGCGGCTGCACTTCAGCCCATGCAGAAAGCGAAAGCGATGTTAACACACCGGCCAGCGCCAGTTGCTTAGCGATTATCGTTAATTTCATTAAATGGCCTCATAGATTAATTGCGCCGCCCGGATATTTACTGCTGGCGGATAATTTAATGCGAACTCATTGAGGACCATTCTAAACAGAATACTTTCCCATCATAGTCCCATATGGGACTGGTATGAGGTTGTCTCGTCATCAGGACGCGACTCCTGCTATACTCGATTCGACGACAGACGTTGCGGGACGAGGCCTAGCGTGAATTTTCGGGACATCCATACCTATTATCAGCAGCTTAATATTGGGCGCCTTTTTCCACAAATCCTGTCTTCAGGAGAAGCGCTAACCGTTGCCGCAAATAAAAAGTTAGCCGTCGAGCCAGGCTATATTTATTTCTGTACCGAAGGTTCTCTGACGATATTAATGCCTGAAGATGGGTTGAATATTGGCAATACCATTGAATATATGCCCATCGGGCTAATGGAACGCTATTGCCCGCTAGCGAAATTTGAATATCGCAGCAGTGCGAAGGTTAAACTGGTAAAAATTCCCTACGCCGATTTCGACCAGCTATTTTTGCACGGCGGGCCAGAATGCGTACAGGCGCTGGCCACTATTCTGACCTTCATGTCGATTTTTACTATCGATCTGCACAACGAGCGCGGACAGGTCACGAGCTACCAGACCATCAAACACATGCTGTACCGCTATCTCTATCGGCAGGAAACCCACACGGGCGAAAATGAAGGCCTGGCGCTGTTTATCATCAAGCGCACCAACCTGTCGCGAACGCATGTTTTTCGCGTGCTGGCAGATCTTAAAGTCGGGGGGTATATCACCGTGAAGCGCGGAAAGCTGGTGTCGATTGACCGGCCGTTGCCGGAAGCGTATTAAGCTCGGCCTCACGGATTTAAAAGACGCGCACAACCGGCGATTAATCATCCCGACCAGCCGATTTTGGCCGCAAATTCTCATCGAAAACCAGCCGCTTGCGTCCGGGCTCTTCTTCGCGCAGCGGCTCCACCTGATGCAGCGTCTGCTTACAGCGGTCCACCAGCACCTGATACTCCCGCGTGCCCTGCATTTTCCACTCGATTTCCTGCGCGCTCAGCTCACGAATCGCTTTTGCCGGACTGCCAAGGATCAAATGATTCGCCGGCATCTCCGCTTTCGCCTTCACAAACGCCGCCGCCCCAACGATGCTGTTTTCGCCGATCGTCGCCCCGTCCATCACCACCGCATTCATCCCCACCAGCGCATTACGGCGGATGACGCAGCCATGAAGGATTGCGCTGTGGCCGATATGCCCGTCCTCTTCCACCACGGTGTCCTGCTCCGGAAAACCGTGCATCACGCAGTTATCCTGAATGTTCGCGCCGTCTTTCACCACGATTCGGCCAAAATCACCGCGCAGGCTGGCGTTGGGACCCACGTAAACGCCTTTCCCGAGGATCACGTCGCCAATCAGCACCGCCGTCGGGTGAACATAGCTCTCTTCAGGCACGACCGGCGTCAGACCATCAATTTGATAAACAGGCATACCCTCTCCTTATGTGATATTCAGACCACCAAAGCGCTGATGATAAAGCGTGCCGGGCGCGGGCAGCTCGCCCACGGAGGTCTCGCCCTTCTCGCTGACAAACGCCAGGGCGCCCGACGCCACGCGCTGGTAGATGTTAATGCACAGCTGCCGCGCGCTCTGTCCCGCCCAGTGCGCAGGGAGTAACTCCTCCGGCAACAGCGGATCTTTCAGCACCACGCGACGATAAAAATGAATGAGTAACAGCTGGATCTGGAAGCAGCGCTCCGGGGTTAACTCCTCCGGCGACGCCTCCTTCAGAAGCGGAAGCAGTGGACGAAACGAATGGATAAACGTTTCGTACATCGCGTTTTGTTCAGTCAGCTGCCAGCACTCTTCCACGCGGGCTCGTAACGCCGCGCGTGATAAGGCCAGCGGTGAATGGGCCTCAAAGAAGATGACGTTTTCCGCTACGCCCGCGTCATGCAGCAGAGACTGCACATCCGCCAGGTTCTGCGACGGCGAGGCCATCAGGCTCGGTGCCAGCGTGCCAAACCCTTGCCAGATAAGCTGTTTTTTTACATCCGCGAGCGTGGTTTTATCCAGCCCCTCGGAGAGCAGCAGCAGCCATTTACCGTCCCAGGCCGGCAATTCCGCACGGTAGATTTTATTTTCCGCGCGACGGGTCAAACGCAGACCCTTGTCGCTGAGACGGTAAAAGCTGCGGCGCCCAATACGGGACACGTCCAGCCAGCCCTCTTTGTTGAGGCGAAACAGCGCGGTGCGCACAAAGCGTTCGCCAAATCCCATCCCTTCCAGCAGGGCCGCCAGGCTGCCGAGCCAGATCTCTCCGCCACGATGGGAAAGCGCGTCGCCATACAGCGAGGAGATAAGCGACGTTCCGCTCACCGGAACCGAGCTGACCGCGTGCTGGATAAAAGCGTCAAGTTTATTCATGTGATTCATTCTGTTGTTATTTTTTTCCTGGATGAATCATAGCACAGGAATTTAGGTTTCCCCCTCACCCCAGCCCTCTCCCTCAAGGGAGAGGGGGCCGTCATGTTGTGAGGTTCCTTCACCCGTTAGCCGCGACCTTACGCAGATCAAACACCCGACAGGCTTTGCCTTCGGAACGCGGAATACTGCCGCAGTTCACGATCGTCACGTCCGTTGAGATCCCCACCATCGATTTAATACGGTGCCGCAGCTGGTGGCAGACCTGACAGCGCTGTTCATGCGTCAGCGTTAAGCTGCTCTGTTTTAGTTCAACCTTCACCGAAAGTGAATCAAGATGTCCACGACGGTTGACCTCCAGCTGATAGTGCGGCGAAAGGTGTTCGAACTTGACGATCTCCTCTTCCAGCTGTGACGGGAAGACGTTCACGCCGCGAATGATCAGCATGTCGTCACTGCGCCCGCTGATGCGATCCATCCGGCGCATGGTGCGCGCGGTGCCCGGCAGCAGGCGCGTCAGGTCGCGGGTGCGGTAGCGGATCACCGGCAGCGCCTCTTTGGTCAGGGTGGTGAACAGCAGTTCGCCCTGCTTCCCGTCGGCCAGCGGCGTGCCGTCATTGGGGTTAACGATTTCCGGGAAGAAATGATCTTCCCAGATGGTCGGGCCGTCCGCGGTTTCCAGACACTCCATCGCCACGCCCGGCCCCATCACTTCCGAAAGACCATAGATATCCAGCGCGGTAATGCCCAGCCGTTTTTCAATTTCGCCGCGCATCGCCTGCGTCCACGGCTCGGCGCCGAAGACGCCCACGCGCAGGGAACAGGCGCTGGCGTCACCGCCCATCTGACGCTCCAGCTCTTCGATAAGGTTCAGGCAGTAAGAGGGCGTCACCATGATCATATCCGGCTGAAAATCGCGGATCAGCTGCGCCTGCTTCTCCGTCTGGCCGCCGGACATCGGGATCACCGTCGCCCCCAGACGCTCGGCACCGTAGTGCGCGCCCAGCCCGCCGGTGAACAGCCCGTAGCCATAGGCCACGTGAATTTTATCCTTCGCGCTGCCCCCGGCGGCGCGCAGGGAACGGGCGACGATATTGGCCCAGTTGTCGATATCATTTTGGGTATATCCCACCACGGTCGGCTTCCCGGTGGTGCCCGACGAGGCGTGGATACGCACCACCTGCTCCATCGGCACCGCAAAGGTATCGAACGGGTAGTTGTCGCGCAGATCCTGCTTGGTGGTGCACGGGAATTTTTGCAGGTCCGCCAGCTCGTTAAAATCGTCAGGGTGAACGCCCGCGGCGTCAAACTTGCGTTTGTACATCGGAACGTTGTGATAGGCGTGGTTCAGCGTCCACTTCAGGCGCGCGGTCTGCAACGCCTGTAATTCATCAACGGACGCGGTTTCGATCGGATCAAGCTTTGTTGTATTTATCATCGCAGGGTACTCACATTATTGTTCGCTCAAACACGCTCAAGGATCATGGCAATGCCCTGACCCACACCGATGCACATCGTACACAGCGCGTAGCGCCCGCCGCGTCGGTGCAATTCATTGCTTGCCGCCAGCGCCAGTCTGGCACCGCTCATGCCCAGCGGATGACCTAGCGCGATCGCCCCACCGTTCGGGTTAACGTGCCCGGCGTCATCCGGCAAACCCAGCTGGCGCAGCACGCCCAGTGCCTGGGCGGCGAAGGCTTCGTTCAACTCAATGACGTCCATATCGGTGATGCTCAGCCCGGCACGCTCCAGCACCTTGCGGGTGGCGGGCACCGGGCCTAACCCCATCAGACGCGGCTCGACGCCCGCGGTCGCCATTGCCACAATGCGCGTGCGCGGCGTTAACCCCTGGGCATGCGCCATCGGCTCGCTGGCGATAATCAGCGCCGCCGCGCCGTCGTTCACGCCGGAGGCGTTCCCCGCCGTCACCACCCCGTTCTTACGGAACGGGGTTTTCAGCGCGGCAAGCTGTTCAAGGGTGGTTTCGGCGCGGGGATGTTCATCCACGCTCACTTCCGTCACCGCTCCTTTTTTCCCCGCCACCTGTACCGGAATAATTTCCTGCGCCAGAACGCCGTTCTGCTGCGCCCGCGCGGTGCGCTGCTGGCTGCGCAGGGCAAACGCGTCCTGATCGGTACGGCTGATATTTAACAACTCCGCTACATTCTCTGCCGTTTCGGGCATACTGTCAGTTCCGTATTGCTGATGCATGAGCGGATTCACAAATCGCCAGCCGATGGTGGTATCGAAGATCTCCGCCTGACGCTGAAACGCAGCGGTGGCTTTGCCCATCACGAACGGCGCGCGGGACATCGACTCCACGCCACCGGCGATCAGCAGATCGCCGTCGCCCGCCTTAATGGCGCGTGCGGCAAAACCAATCGCGTCCAGCCCCGACCCACACAGGCGGTTAATGGTGGTGGCGGACACCGTCTGCGGCAGCCCGGCCAGCAACGCCGACATTCTTGCCACGTTGCGGTTATCCTCCCCGGCCTGATTTGCGCAGCCGAAGATCACGTCATCAATGCGCTCCAGATCGAGCTGCGGATAACGCGCCAGCAGCGCGCGCAGCGGCACGGCCCCTAAGTCATCGGCGCGCACGCTGGACAACCCTCCGCCGTAACGGCCGACCGGGGTACGCACCCCCTCACAAATAAATGCGTCACGCATCAGGCTTCTCCTGTCACACTGCCGCCGGTGCGGTGGGATTTCCCGCGAAAAAGCGCGACGGTTTTCTGGTGTTGGTTCTGAATTTCAATGTCGTATACGCCGGTCAGCTTGCCCTGATGCTTCACCCGCGCGGTGGCGGTCAGCTTGTCTCCGGCAAAGCCCGGTCGCAGAAAGTCGATGGCGCAGCCTGAGGCTACCGCCGCCAGCCCCTGACTGTTGCAGGCGTAGGCAAAGGCAGTGTCGGCCAGCGAGAACAGCTGTCCGCCGTGGCAGGTTTTATGCCCGTTAAGCATTTGCGGGGTGATGGTCATGGTCACCACCGCATAGCCCTCGTCCATGTCGATGATATCCATCCCCATCGCCTGCGCGCAGGCGTCTTGTTCGTACATCGCGCGGGCGTTATGCCAGGCGTTATGACTCATAGCTACTCTCCAGAAGCGCACGCTGGCGCAGCAGTGAACAGGGGCGATAGCGTTCCTCGCCGTAGTGACGTTGCAGGTTCTCCAGCAGCGTTAACAGACGCTGCCAGCCAAGGCGCTCGCCCCAGGCGATGGGGCCGCAGGGATAGTTGACCCCTAAGCGCATGGCGGTATCGATGTCTTGCTCGCTGGCGACCCCTTTTTGCAGGGCGTCCAGCGCTTCGTTGGCAATCATCGCCACCGTGCGCCAGACCAGCAGGCCGGGGTAATCCGCAATCTGTAACACCCGCTTCTCCTGATGCTGCAACCAGTAAATGGCCTTCTGCGTGGCGGAGCGCGGGTTGCCGGGCGCGGCGGCAATCACAGCCACATCCCGCTCGATACGATCAACTACCACCACCGGGCAGCCGTGGCGCAGCGCCAGCGCCTGTGCGGTTTCACCCTGCGTTTCAATCAGCAGCAGTTCGTCAATTTCCGTGACACCGTCACTTCTTCGCTGTACGCGCATCGGGCTGAAGCTGTCGCTGACCGGGTCGAGCCAGCTGACGGCGGGTTTTTCCTCCTGCCAGCGGTAAACGCCCTGCCCGCTTTTTTTGCCCAGACGCCCTGCCAGCACCAGCTCCTGCTGCATCAGCGACGGCAGAAAACGGCGCTCCTGCCAGAAGGCGTTAAACACGGAGCAGGTCACGGCAAAGTTGACGTCCTGACCGATCAGGTCCGTCAGCTCAAGCGGCCCCATCGGGAAGCCGCCGCCGTCTCGCAGGGCGGCGTCGATCGCCTCGGGCGTTGCCACCTGCTCTTCCAGCGCGCGCCAGGCTTCCGAATAGAACGGACGCGCCACGCGGTTGACGATAAACCCCGGCGTGGACTGACAGCGTACCGGCTGCTTTCCCCAGCTCAGCGCCAGCTCGCACAGCGCATCGGCCACTTCGGACGAGGTGGCCAGCCCGCTGACCACCTCCACCAGCTTCATCACCGGCGCGGGATTGAAGAAGTGCAGCCCGGCGACGCGTTCAGGGTGGCTAATCTCCGCCGCAATCGCGGTAACGGAAATGGACGAGGTGTTGCTGGCGAGCAGCGTCTGCGGCGGACAGACCTCTGCCAACTGGCTAAACAGGGCTTTTTTCACCTCAAGCCGTTCGGAGGCTGCCTCGATCACCAGATCGGCTTTCGCCAGGGCATTGATAGTCGTCACCGGCGTCAGGCGGGACAGGATCTGCTCCGCGGCGTCGGCAGAAAGTTTTCCGCGCGAAACGCGAGAGGTCAGGCGCTGGCGAATGCCGTCAACGGCGCGGGAAATCACCGCTGCGTCAATGTCGTACACCAGCACCGGATGACCGTGGCTGGCCGCCACTTCGGCAATGCCGGCACCCATGGTGCCGCTGCCGATCACGGCGATCGTATGAAGGTTGGTCGCCATCTTATTTCCCCGTAAAGTTCGGCGTGCGTTTTGCCAGAAACGCGCTGACGCCTTCCCGGTAGTCGTCGCTGCGTCCGGCCAGACGTTGGTAGTCGCGCTCCAGATCGAGCTGGGCATCAAGGGTGTTGGTTTCGGCGGCGTTAATCGCCTGCTTGATCAGGCCCAGGCCAAAAGTAGGCTGAGAGGCAAAATGCAGCGCCATCTGCCGGGCGGTGTCAGAGAGCTGCTCATCGTCCACCACCTGCCAGATCATCCCCCAGGCCTGCGCCTGTTCGGCGCTGAGCTTATCGCCCAGCAGCGCCAGCCCCATGGCGCGGGCGCGTCCGGCCACGCGCGGCAGCAGCCAGGTGCCGCCACAGTCCGGCACCAGTCCGAGCTTGCTGAAAGCCATCACAAAATTGGCAGAACGGGCGGCAATCACCATGTCACAGCCGAGGGCCAGCGTGGCACCCGCTCCCGCCGCCACGCCGTTAACCGCGCAGATCACCGGCTTCGGCAGCTTCGCCAGGCGGCGCACCAGCGGGTTGTAAAAGGTCTCAACGGACATGCCCAGATCCGGCGCGGGACCGTTGGGATCCACGTTACGATCGTTAAGGTCCTGCCCGGCGCAGAAACCGCGCCCCGCCCCGGTGATCAGCAGACAACGGATGGCGTCATCGCGCTCGGCCTGCTTCAGGCATTCGGAAAGCTGCTGGTGCATGACATCGTTAAAGCTGTTCAGGCGATCCGGGCGGTTCAGCGTAATGGTCATTACGCCCTGCTCAACATGGCTCAGAATACATTCCACAATTAGCGTCCTTTGAAGTCTGGGGTGCGTTTTTGTAAGAAGGCGTCGATACCTTCCCGGCGATCGTCGGTGGCCGCGAGCAGCGTAAACAGCTGACGCTCCTGCGCCAGCCCGGCCTGGAGCGGGACTTCCTGCGACTGGCGTAGCGCCTGCTTCGCCGCCTGTAGCGCCAGCGGCGAGTGGCTCGCCATCCGTGCCGCCAGCTTCAGGGCGTACTCCAGCGTCAGCGAGGCCGGGAAGACGTCGCTGACCAGCCCGGCCCTGTGCGCCTGAACCGCCGTGAGGCTTTCACCCGTCAGCACCATTTTGCAGGCCAGGGATTTACCCACGCTGCGGATCAGCCGCTGGGTGCCGCCTGCGCCCGGCATGATCCCGAGGGTGATTTCCGGGAGGCCAAAACGGGCGTTATCGCCGGCAATCACCACGTCGCAGAGCAGCGCCAGCTCGCAGCCGGCGCCCAATGCGTAGCCATTCACGGCGGCGATCAGCGGTTTATTGAAGGCGTCTATCCGCGCCCACAGCCGGGAGCGGATATCGTTCAGGGTGGCGGACAGATCTTTCTCCGCCATTTCGTTCAGATCGGCCCCGGCGGCAAAGCAGCGTTCATTGCCAGAAATCACGCAGACGGCGATTTCAGCATCCGCTGCGGCGGCCTCAAGCTGTTCGGCAAGCTGCATCAGCAGCGCATTGTTGAGCGCGTTGCGCGCCGCCGGACGGTTTAGCGTTAGCTGCAACACGCGGCCATGACGGGTGACAATCAGTTCGCTCATGCCATCCCCTTCGCATCAAAATCGACGATGACGTCGGCGGTTAACGGTAGCGCCTGACAGCTCAGCACATAGCCCGCAGCCAGCTCGTCCGGCTCCAGGCTGTAGTTGGTCGCCATATCGACTTTTCCGCGCAGCACTTTGCATTTGCAGGTGGCGCATACGCCGCCCTTGCAGGCATACGGCAGATCCGCGCCCTGACGCAGGGCGGCGTCCAGAATGCTCTCATCGTCCGCCGTCAGGGTGATTTCCCTGTCGCGTCCGTCCTGACGGACGGTGACCTTCTGCCCCTCGGCCTGCACGCTGTGCGTTCGTTTCACGGTAGTGCCCGGCGTGTTAAACCGCTCAAGATGGATCGCTTTTTCCGGCATGCCGAGCGCTTTCAGCGCCGCCTCTGCCTCGTCCATCATCGCCGACGGGCCGCAGATAAAGGCTTCGTCGTACTGGCGGAAATTGATCAGCGTTTTTGCCAGCGCCTGGAGCTTTTCGCCGTCAATGCGGCCATGAAGCAGATCGCTGTCGAGCGTCTCCTGGCTGAAGATGGAGACCAGCTGCAAGCGCTGCGGATATTTGTCCTTCAGGTCTGCCAGCGCCCGACGGAACATCATGCTCTGGCTGCTGCGGTTGCCGTAAATCAGGGTGAAGTGGCTGTGCGGTTCCGTGGCCAGCGTAGCGGATAAAATGGCCAGCATCGGGGTGATCCCGGACCCGGCGGCTATTGCCAGATAGTGGCCTTCGCGTTCAGCCTGCGGCTGGTAGCCGAACTGCCCCTGGGGCACCATCACCTCTAAAGCCATGCCCTGCTTAATCTCGTCCCGGGCGTAGCGGGAGAAGCGCCCGCCGTCGATGGCTTTGACCGCTACGCTGATCTCCCCCGGTGCGGTGCTCCGGCAGATGGAGTAGCAGCGGCGCAGTTCGTCACCGCCAAGCCTGGCTTTCAGGGTCAGATGCTGACCGGGGCGGAAGCGGTACGCCTCCTGCAACGCCTGCGGCACCGCGAAGGTAATGGTCACCGCGTCGCGGGTTTCAGGTTCTACTTTTGCCACTGTTAATGAATGAAACGTTGTCATGGCGGCCTCAAATACATTTGAAATAGTCGAAGGGCTCACGGCAGGTATTGCAGCGGTAGAGCGCTTTGCAGGCCGTCGAACCAAATTCACTGATAAGCGCGGTATCGGTGCTCGCACAGCGCGGGCAGCTCACCTCTGCGGGAGCGTGGGCATGGCAGCTATGGCCGACAGGCGGGCTGATACCATATTCACGCAGGCGCCTGCGCGCATCGCCGGTCATCCAGTCGGTGGTCCAGGCGGGCTCCAGTTGCAGCACAATATGTACCGGGGAAAAGCCGTTCCCGCTCAGGGTTTCGCGGATGGCCCCCAGCAGATGCTCCGTTGCCGGGCAGCCGGAATAGGTCGGCGTGAAGCCAATAACCCAGCCTTCCCCCTGCGCCTTCACGCTGCGCACCATGCCTAAATCGGTGATGGTCAGCACCGGCACTTCCGGGTCGGGGATCTGGCTTAGCAGCGCCCAAATCTGCGGGATTTGGGCAGGCGCAATGTCGACGAGGCGTTGCATAGCGTTCTCCTTCACCACTGCTGGCCGGGGTAGGCGCGCTGGAGATACTGCATCTCTGCCAGCATCGGCCCCAGATGTTCGGTATGAAGACCCTGCTTGCCGCCCGTGCGATACGCCACGTCTTCGGGCACGCGGAGGGTGGCTTCCGCCAGCCCGGCAAACACTTCGCGCTCCCACGGCTCGCGCAGGGTGCGGGGATCGACCGCCACGCCGGCGTCAATCAGCGCCAGCTCGACGTCGTCGGCATCGAACAGCTCGGCCGTAAAGCGCCACAGGCTATCCACCGCCTGCTGCATTTTCTGGGCGGAGGTTTCTGTTCCGTCGCCCAGACGCACCAGCCAGCCGCGGCTAAAGCGCAGGTGATAGCGCGCCTCCTTAATGGCTTTTGCGGCGATGGCGGCAAGCTGGCCGTCGCTGCTGTGGATCAGTCGCTCGTACAGCGCCACGTTCCATGCATCCATAAGGTACTGACGGGCAATGGTGTCAGCGAAGCTGCCGTTTGGCTGCTCCACCAGCAGCAGATTGCTGAACTGACGCTCATCGCGGCCATAGGCCAGGGTGTCTTCATCCCCCGTTCCGTCCAGCTCAGCGGCGTAGGTCAGGAAGTTGCGCGCCTGGCCGAGCAGGTCGAGGCCGATGTTGGCGAGGGCCAGGTCAATCTCCAGCTCCGGCGCGTGGCCGCACCAGGCGCCCAGGCGCTGGGAGAGCACCAGACCGTTGTCGCCCAGTCGCAGGGCATATGCAGATACGTTGTTCATCCCTACCCTCACATGTGCTCAATGCCATCAGGGATGGTGTAAAACGTCGGATGGCGGTAGACCTTGCTTTCCGCCGGATCGAAAAATTCACCGCTCTCTTCCGGCTGGGAGGCGACGATTTCGCTCGCCTTCACCACCCAGATGGAACAGCCTTCGCTGCGGCGGGTATAAGCGTCACGCGCGTTTTCCAGCGCCATGCGGTCGTCGGCAGCGTGCAGACTGCCCACGTGACGGTGCGACAGACCCTGCTTAGACCGGACAAACACTTCGTATAACGGCCAGTAAACATTGCTCATGGTTAATTCCTCTTATGCGGCCTGGCGGGCGCGTTGTTTTTCGGCATGCGCCAGCGCGGCTTCACGCACCCACGCGCCGTCGTCCCAGGCTTTACGTTTGGCGGCCAGACGTTCGTGGTTACAGATCCCGCGCCCGTTGATGACCTCGTCAAATTCCTGCCAGTCGATATCGCCGAAGCGGTAGTGGCCGCTCGCGTCATCAAACCGCAGGTCAGGGTCCGGCACGGTCATGCCGAGCATTTCCACCTGAGGCACCGTGTTATCAACGAAGCGCTGGCGCAGCTCATCGTTGCCGAAGCGCTTGATCTTCCAGGCCAGGCTGCGGGCACTGTTTGGCGAGTTGTCGTCGTTGGGTCCAAACATCATCAACGCTGGCCACCAGAAGCGGTTGATGGCGTCCTGCAACATCTGACGCTGGGCTTCGCTGCCCTGCGCCAGCGCCATGCAGGCCTCAAAACCCTGACGCTGGTGGAAGCTCTCTTCTTTACAGATTTTCACCATCGCCCGGGCATACGGGCCGTAAGACGTGCGGCACAGCGCCACCTGGTTCACGATGGCCGCACCGTCCACCAGCCAGCCGATAACGCCGATATCGGCCCAGCTCAGGGTCGGATAGTTGAAGATGGAGGAGTATTTCATCTTGCCGTCAAGCATCTTTTGATAGATGTCCTCCCGGGCGCAGCCCAGCGTTTCCGCCGCGCTGTAGAGGTAGAGGCCGTGTCCGGCTTCGTCCTGCACCTTCGCCAGCAAAATGGCTTTCCGGCGCAGCGTCGGCGCGCGGGCGATCCAGTTCCCTTCCGGCAGCATGCCGACAATTTCAGAGTGGGCGTGCTGTCCAATCTGGCGGATCAGCGTCTTGCGGTAAGCTTCCGGCATCCAGTCCTGCGGCTCGATGGCCGTCTCCTGCGCGATGCGTTGCTCAAAGCGTTGTTCTTGCGTCACATAACCACCTTTATGATTCGTTAGATCACCATATGTAGCAAAATGGTGAATCACTTGGTTTCTTAAAAGTTACACAAAGGTTAAATATAACCCCAAGAAGCGTTTGCTTATTTTGTGACGACGCTCGCAAGGGTTTTCGTGAACAGCAGGAATCGCGCGGGTTTTTCATGACGAAGCTGAGTAATGCAGATCACAACGTTAACAATTCATTAAAACTCAGCTTGATTTTTATGATTCATGATCAAACTATCTATAGTGAAATCACGAAACATCTGGAGAGAAGAAATGCAGCAGTTAGCCAGCTTCTTGTCCGGCACCTGGCAGTCAGGCCGGGGCCGCGAGCGCACCATAACCCACGCTATCAGCGGGGAAACGCTATTTGAAGTCACCAGCGAAGGGCTGGATATGGCGGCCGCACGCCGTTACGCCATTGAACACGGCGGGGAGGCGCTTCGCGCAATGAGCTTTATCGAGCGTGCCGCCATGCTGAAGGCGGTGGCCAAACACCTGCTGAGCCAGAAGGATCGGTTTTACGCCCTTTCAGCCCAGACCGGCGCAACGAAGGCCGACAGCTGGGTGGACATTGAAGGCGGTATCGGCACCCTCTTCACCTACGCCAGCCTCGGCAGCCGCGAACTGCCGGACGATACCCTGTGGCCAGAAGATGAGCTGATCCCGCTGTCGAAAGAAGGTGGCTTTGCGGCGCGCCACGTGTTGACGTCCAGGTCCGGCGTGGCGGTACATATCAACGCGTTCAACTTCCCGTGCTGGGGGATGCTGGAAAAACTTGCCCCGACCTGGCTTGCCGGGATGCCCGCCATCATCAAACCCGCCACCGCCACCGCGCAGGTCACGCAGGCGATGGTGAAAGCGATTGTCGAGAGCGGTCTGGTGCCGGACGGCGCCATCAGCCTGATCTGCGGCGGCGCGGGCGATCTGCTGAGCCAGCTCGACAGCCAGGACGTGGTGACGTTTACCGGATCGGCCAGCACCGGACAGAGCCTTCGCGTGCACCCGAATATCGTCGCCAATTCCATTCCGTTTACCATGGAAGCGGATTCCCTGAACTGCTGCGTGCTCGGTGAAGACGTAACGCCGGAGCAGCCGGAGTTTGCGCTGTTTATCCGTGAAGTGGTGCGCGAGATGACCGCCAAGGCCGGGCAAAAATGTACCGCCATCCGCCGCATCATCGTGCCGGAAGCGCAGGTTGAGGCCGTCAGCCAGGCGCTGATTGCGCAGCTGGAGAACGTGGTCGTCGGCGATCCGGCGCAGGAAGGGGTTAAGATGGGGGCCCTGGTCAACCATGAGCAACGCGCCGACGTGCAGGAAAAAGTTGATCATCTGCTTGCCGCGGGCTGCCAGATCCGTCTGGGTGGTAAGGCCGATTTGCAGGCGGCTGGCGCATTCTTCCCGCCCACCCTGCTGTTCTGCCCGCAGCCGGACGAGACGCCGGCCGTTCACTCCACCGAAGCCTTTGGCCCCGTCGCCACCCTGATGCCGTATCGCAATACCGAACACGCCATGCAGCTGGCGCGAGCGGGCGGCGGCAGCCTGGCGGGAACGCTGGTCACGGCAGATTCAAACGTGGCGCGGCAGTTTATTGCCGGGGCAGCACGCGCCCACGGACGTATTCAGATCCTCAACGAGGAATCTTCCAAAGAGTCTACCGGACACGGTTCCCCGCTGCCGCAGCTGGTGCACGGCGGTCCGGGACGTGCGGGCGGCGGCGAAGAGCTGGGCGGCCTGCGCGCCGTGAAGCACTATCTTCAGCGCACGGCCATTCAGGGCAGCCCGTCCATGCTCGCCGCCATCGGCAAACAGTGGGTGCGTGGCGCCGGGGTGCAGGAAGATCGCGTTCATCCGTTCCGTAAATACTTCGAAGAGTTACAGCCGGGCGACAGCCTGCTGACCCCGCGCCGTACCCTGACGGAAGCGGATATCGTGAATTTTGCCTGCCTGAGCGGAGATCACTTCTATGCCCATATGGACAAAATTGGCGCGGCGGAGTCGATTTTTGGCGAGCGCGTGGTGCACGGCTATTTTCTGATTTCCGCCGCGGCGGGGCTGTTTGTTGATGCCGGGGTTGGGCCGGTTATTGCCAACTACGGTATGGAAAACCTGCGCTTTATCGAGCCGGTTAAACCGGGCGACACCATTCAGGTGCGCCTGACATGCAAACGTAAAACGCTGAAGAAACAGCGTGCTGCCGATGAAAGGCCCACCGGCGTGGTGGAATGGGCGGTTGAGATTTTCAACCAGCATCAGCAGGCCGTGGCGCTCTACTCCATCCTTACGCTGGTGGCGCGCCAGCAGGGTGATTTCTGATCAAAGCAACAAGATTGACGTTGCTGCATCAATTGTTTAAGAACATCAAAAAGCCTGAATAGAAACATGGACTGGATGGCTTTGATTAATCAAACCATCCAGTCAGCCCGGTCTGGATAAGTTACAACCGGAAACAGTAAGTAAATTGACCATATTGTTAGCATGGTTATTATTTAGCGACAGGAATATTCCCGCGTTAAATTACATGGAAGAGTATTAGGCTATGGCAATTCCTGTTTATCTTTTCTTAACTGATGATGGTGGCGCAACAATTACAGGCTCGGTGGATATACGTTATCGTGAGGGAAGCATTGAAGTCACTGGCTTTACACATAATCTAAGCCTACCAACCGATCCATTGACTGGGAAAATTACCAGTAAACGCAACCATGCCCCAGTCGTTTTTCAAAAAGAAATCGATTCCTCCTCCCCTTTCCTGATGAAAGCCGTTGCGACTGGCCAAAGCCTTAAAACGGCTGAATTCAGGTGGTATCGCATTAATGACGCGGGGCAGGAAGTAGAATATTACAATATGCGCCTCGATAATATTCGCGTCGTTTCCGTTACGCCATTGATGCATGACATTAAGGACCCGACGAAAGAAAAACACAATCATCTTGAAGTCGTGGAACTACGCTACGATAAAATAACCTGGACGTATTGTGATGGTAATTTACAGTTTGCTGACTGCTGGGCTGAGCGTTGAATATGCGAACTCCATCATATTCAACACCCTATAATATTGCATCCTTTGCACCACCTGGCGTAGACGTTGTGAGCCACATGGTAATTGCGCGATTTCACGGTGGCCCCTCATTAATGACCTACATATGGTTTTATCAAATGGTCAGGAATCATGGCCCCTGGGATTATAAACGAGGCCGGGCACAATTTGCCAACTTTGGCAATTTTCATTACGGTGCCGTTGGCGCCGCTGCGGGTATTCCGGATGGCATTCTGCTCCGGGGGGCAGGTACTGCACAGATTCTTGCCGGGACAAGCGATCCTGTCGAATTTGCAAAATTCCAGAGTCATAATAACTACGGTGATGACCCAGTCGATCAGTTATGGATAAAGGCAGGAATTGATTATGCACGACGTTCGGGTTTTTAACTGGCGCGCTGGTGTGATTTTACTTTTTTTTCTTATATTCATTGCATACCCTTTCCGCGATCTGTTTACCGTATATGAACATTTGCAGGAAAAAATCCAGGTTAACGAGCGTTTAACGCTTTATATTACCCAGGTTGAGGCAGGTTCACTGTCTAAGAACAGGTATCATATTTATCTCTTTGATGCGAAAAAAAGCACGGAAGATTTCATGTCCAACGTTAAGGACATTACCCCCGTCATGATCACCGATGATGATAAAACTTCGGTGACGATTAAAGAGGGAGACATTTATTTTCGCGTTCGCGGTAAGGTCTATTCGTTCACGACGGTAGGTTTCGACGTCCGCATACATCTCGACAGTTCACCTTATTGAAGCACCCTTTTTCTGTCACGGGGTGTGATGCACTCCCGGTCTTTTTTTAACCTGGCAAGACTGACAAACAACCTGGCAGATGCAGGCAAACGATTTTCGTGCGCGCCTGTCAGGATAAGGCTGACATAACACAATAAACACAACAAGATGAGGTCTGCGATGGGAAGCTATTCTTCTTTTTCTGCCCGTAGAACGGCGCTGGCCATGGCCGTTGCGCTCTGTTGCGCCTGGCAATCCCCGGTTTACGCGCACGGCAGCGAGGCGCATATGGTTCCGATGGACAAAACGCTCCAGGCGTTCGGGGCTGACGTGCAGTGGGATGATTATGCCCAGATGTTTACCATCGTTAAAGACGGTGCCTTTGTGAAGGTCAAACCCGGCGCCAATACCGCCATCGTTAACGGCACGCCGTTGGCGCTACAGGTGCCCGTGGTGATGAAGGACAACAAGGCATATATCCCGGAGACCTTTATCAACGATGTCTTTCAGTCCGGTCTTGATCGGACCTTCCAGGTCGAAAAAAGCCCCCATCCGTTAAACGCGCTGACGGCTGATGAAATCAAGCAGGCCGTGGAGATTGTGAAAACCTCTGCGGATTTTAAGCCCAATACCCGCTTTACCCAGATCGCGCTGGCGGAGCCAGATAAAGCCAAAGTCTGGGACTTTGTGCTGAACGGCACGGCGGTGGATGCGCCCCGCCAGGCCAATATCATCATGCTTGACGGCAAACGCATCGTCGAAAGCCGGGTGGATTTGAAGGACAAAAAGATCCTCCACTGGGCGCCGATCAAAGACGCGCACGGCATGGTGCTGCTGGATGACTTCAACACCGTGCAGCAGATCGTCAGTGAGAGCCCGGAGTTTGCCGCGGTGCTGAAAAAGCGCGGCATTAACGATCCAAAAAAAGTGATCACCACGCCGCTTACCGTCGGCTTTTTTGACGGCAAGGATGGGCTGAAACAGGAAGATCGCCTGCTGAAAGTGATCAGCTATCTCGACGTGGGCGACGGGAATTACTGGGCGCACCCGATTGAAAACCTGGTCGCGGTGGTGGATCTTGAGCAGAAGAAAATCCAGAAGATTGAGGAAGGCCCGGTCGTGCCGGTGCCGCTCACCCCGCGGCCGTATGATGGCCGCGACCGCGTTGAGGCGGAGAAAAAACCGCTGGATATTATCGAGCCGGAAGGCAAGAACTACACCATCACCGGGGATAGGGTGCACTGGCAGAACTGGGATTTTCATCTGAGCCTGGACTCACGCGTCGGCCCGATGATCTCCACCGTGACCTATAACGACAACGGCAAAAAGCGCCAGGTGATGTATCAGGGTTCGCTCGGCGGAATGATCGTGCCGTACGGCGACCCGGATATCGGCTGGTACTTTAAAGCCTATCTGGACTCCGGTGACTACGGCATGGGTACCCTGACCTCCCCGCTGGTGCGCGGTAAAGACGCGCCGTCTAACGCCGTGATGCTCAACGAAACTATCCCGGACTACACCGGTGCGCCAATGGAGATCCCCCGCGCGATCGCCATTTTCGAGCGTTACGCCGGGCCAGAATATAAGCACCAGGAGTTAGGTAAATCCAACGTCAGCACCGAACGCCGCGAGCTGGTCGTGCGCTGGGTCAGCACCGTGGGTAACTACGATTACATCTTCGACTGGGTGTTCCATGAAAACGGCACCATCGGCATTGATGCGGGTGCCACGGGCATTGAAGCGGTAAAAGGCGTACAGACAAAAACGATGCATGACGCCACCGCGAAAGATGATACGAAATACGGGACGCTGATCGACCATAACATTGTCGGTACCACGCACCAGCACATCTATAATTTCCGTCTGGATATGGACGTGGATGGCATTAACAACAAGCTGGTGGCCATGGATCCGGAAGTCAAACCAAACGCCGCTGGCGGCCCGCGCACCAGTACCATGCAGGTTAATCAGTATGATATTGATACCGAACAGCAGGCCGCCCAGAAGTTCGACCCGGGCACCATCCGCCTGCTGAGCAACACGCGCAAAGAGAACCGCATGGGCAACCCGGTTTCGTATCAGATTATCCCTTACGCGGGGGGCACCCACCCGGTGGCGACGGGCGCGAAGTTTGCTCCGGACGAGTGGATTTACCACCGCCTGAGCTTTATGGATAAACAGCTGTGGGTGACCCGTTACCATCCTGACGAAATGTATCCGGAGGGGAAATACCCGAACCGTTCCACCCACGATACGGGCCTCGGGCAGTACAGCAAAGATAACGAGTCGCTCAACGACCAGGATAACGTCATCTGGATGACTACCGGCACCACCCACGTCGCCCGCGCCGAAGAGTGGCCGATCATGCCGACGGAATGGGTGCACACGCTGCTCAAGCCGTGGAACTTTTTTGACGAGACGCCAACGCTCGGCAAGAAAAAAGCCGAGTAAAAATAAGCAACCGCCGGGCGCAATGCCCGGCTTTTCATCCGCTTACTTGCTGAATCCCCCTCCCGAATTATAGTTAATGTTACTTCGCTTAATCCTTTTGCAACTCTTGAAACATTTTGCAGCAACCGAAGTTTCCACAAACGACGCGAAATACCACCGAGAGGTTTTAGGATGAAAATCAATCAGATAGTCAGAGGGCTGGTGCTGGCAGGATGTGTTGCATCCGCAAGTTCAGCCTGGGCAGCCGAAGCACCCAAGGACGCAACCGCAGCAACGCAACAGGCCAACAACGCACTCTTCAACCAGCTCCCTTTCTCCGATAACACCGATTTTACGAACGCCCACAAAGGGTTTATTGCCCCTCTTCCTCAGGAAATGATCAAAGGTGAACAAGGCAACACCGTCTGGGATCCGAAGCAGTACGCCTTTATCAAAGAAGGCGATAAAGCGCCCGATTCGGTTAACCCGAGCTTATGGCGTCAGTCCCAACTGATTAACATTAGCGGCCTGTTTGAAGTCACCGAGGGCGTCTACCAGATCCGTAACCTCGACCTGTCAAACATGACCATAATCGAAGGTAAAGAAGGCATTACCGTCGTTGACCCGCTGGTTTCGGCGGAAACGGCCAAAGTCGGGATGGATCTTTACTATAAAAATCGCGGCAAGAAACCTGTCGTCGCCGTGATTTACACCCACAGCCACGTTGACCATTACGGCGGCGTGCGCGGCGTGGTGGACGAAGCCGACGTGAAGGCCGGCAAGGTCAAAGTCTACGCGCCAGCCGGATTTATGGAGGCCGCCGTCGCGGAAAATATCATGGCGGGTAACGTCATGAGCCGCCGCGCCAGCTATATGTACGGCAACCTGCTGAAGCCGGATGCGAAAGGCCAGGTCGGCGCGGGTCTCGGCACCACCACCTCCGCCGGGACGGTTACCCTGATTGCCCCGACAAATATCATCGAGAAAGATGGACAGAAAGAGGTCATCGACGGCCTGACCTACGATTTTATGCTCGCGCCGGGCTCCGAAGCACCTTCCGAGATGCTCTGGTATATCGAAGAGAAAAAGCTGATCGAGTCAGCGGAAGACGTCACCCATACGCTGCATAACACCTACTCCCTGCGCGGCGCGAAAATTCGTGAACCGCTGCCATGGTCGAAATACATCAACCAGGCCATTGTACGCTGGGGTGATAAGGCCGACGTCATTATGGCGCAGCACCACTGGCCGACCTGGGGCAACGAAAATGTGGTTAACCTGCTGAAAAGCCAGCGCGACCTCTACCGCTACATCAACGACCAGACCCTGCGCATGGCGAACGAAGGGCTGACGCGTGACGAGATCGCCGCCAACTTCAAGCTGCCAAATTCTCTGGCCAATACCTGGGCCAACCGGGGCTATTACGGTTCCGTCAGCCATGACGTCAAAGCCACCTACGTGCTCTATTTAGGCTGGTTTGACGGCAACCCGGCGACCCTGGACGAACTGCCGCCTGAAGAAGCCGCGAAGAAATTTGTGGAGTATATGGGAGGCGCGGATGCCATCCTGAGCAAAGCCAAAACCGACTTTGACCAGGGGAACTATCGCTGGGTGGCTCAGGTTGTCAGCAAAGTGGTCTTTGCCGATCCAAACAATCAGGCTGCGCGAAACCTGGAAGCGGACGCGCTGGAGCAGCTCGGTTACCAGGCTGAATCAGGCCCGTGGCGTAACTTCTACCTGACCGGCGCGCAGGAACTGCGTAACGGCGTGGTGAAAGGCCCTACTCCGAACACCGCCAGCCCGGATACCGTGCGCGCAATGACGCCAGAAATGTTCTTTGACTATCTGGCGGTGCACATCAACGGCGAAAAAGCGGCGGACGCTAAATCGGTCTTTAACATCGACCTCGGCAGCGACGGCGGCAAATACAAGCTGGAGCTGGAAAACGGCGTGCTGAACCACACGGCGAACGCCGAAGCGAAAGACGCTGACGCGACCGTGACCCTCAACCGCGATACGCTGAATAAAATTATCCTTAAAGAAGTGACGCTAAAACAGGCACAGGATAACGGTGATATCAAAGTGACCGGCGATGCCGCCAAGCTCGATGCCATGCTCGGTTATATGGATAAATTTGAATTCTGGTTTAACATTGTGACCCCGTAACGGCATGCACACGCGGGCGGACCTTCCGCCCGCTCAAGGAAAATTCTCTTTAATGGAAAAAAGACATCCAACGACACCCGAGCCTGCAACATGGCCTACCCGTAAATCAATGGTTGTCCACGGGCTGGCCGTGAATCTGCCCTGGCTCGCCTTTGTCAATGCGAGCTTTGCGCTGATGGTTCTGCTGCGCAATTCCCTGTTCGGCCATTTTGACACCCTCTTGCACATCAGCCCGCCTCTCAGACAGATGATTGATGCTTCCATGCTGGGGGTAGTCATTCTTTCCGTGGCGCTGGTCATCATGGCCTGGCGCCACATCCGCGGCGTCAGCGCCGTGCTGTTTATGTGCAGCCTGCTGTGGTCGATAAGCTGTTACTGGTTTATCACTGTGATCCAGCTTCCTCATCCCTGGCCGGTATTCGTTACCCTGCTGATGGCCGGTATGACCGCGCTCTATTTTCATCCTGTGGGGCTGGTGTGCTTTATCGCGCCGCTGTGGATCACTCTGTCCGTTGCCAGCATGCTGCTGAATCACGAGATTAACCTTCGCTTTGTCGGGCTGTGGGTGGTCTTCACCTTCATTCTCGTTTGCGGACGCTACATCCTGTTGAGCTGGTTTGAAGAGGCCTGGCGTCGTAACCAGCAGAATCAGCGTTTAATTTCACGGCTGGATGCGCTGGCCCACCAGGATCCGCTGACGAGAACGGCCAATCGCCGGGCGATGGAGCTGGTGCTGGAAAACGCGGTGGAGCAAGGCAAACGCTTTACGGTGCTGATGCTGGATGTCGACTACTTCAAGCTTTATAACGACACCTATGGTCACCAGGCAGGAGACGATTGCCTCGCGCGGGTTGCAGAGGTGCTGAACGCCTCGGTGCGCACCCCGGAGGATGTGGTCTCCCGCTACGGTGGCGAGGAGTTTGTGGTGATCCTCTTTGACTGTGCTGAAAACGTTGCTGAAAAAGTCGCTGCGCGGATCCAGGAAGGCCTGCGCGCGGCAGCCATTCCGCACGGTGCGTCGAAGGTCAGTGAATATGTGACGGTCAGCATGGGGATTGCCGCCCATAGCGCAGGACTTGCCGGTCCGGAAATCATCGCCCGCGCCGATGCGGCGCTGTACCGGGCGAAAGAGGCCGGGCGGGATTGTTGGAGGCGTTAAGTTATGCCGGGTGGCGCTGCGCTTACCCGGCCTACGAAACCGATCCCCTAGGCCACCCGGCGTTTTATTAATACCGCACGCACACCGACTTGTTTTCACACCAGCCATCCAGCCAGTCGGGGCCGAAATCGCGCCCGGTGCCGGACTGCTTCATACCGCCGAACGGCAGGTTGGCGTCGATTAGCGTGTGGCTGTTCACCCACACGGTTCCGGCCTGTAGCCTGTCGGTATACTCCAGCGCTTTGCTGATGTTCTGCGTCCAGACGCTGGCCGTTAAGCCATATTCAGTGTCGTTCGCCAGCTGAAGCGCCTCTTCCCCGTCGGCGACACGGACCAGGTTGACCACCGGCCCGAACACCTCTTCACGCGTCAGGCGCAGATGATTATCCGGGTTGACCACCAGCGTTGGCGAAACGTAAAAGCCTTTGCCGTCTGGTCCCCGGTTCCCGGCGATCAGCTCCGCATTGTGTGCCTTCGCTTCATCCAGGAACGCCTGGACCTTATCGCAGTGGGCGCGCGACACCAGCGGATTGATAAACGCCTCGGGCGACATGCCCGGCCCGACGGTCAGGGATTTCACGGCCTGTTCAAACCCGCTGACCAGCGTGTCAAACAGCGGGGCCTCAATATAAATGCGCGAGCTGGCCGCGCAGACCTGCCCCTGATTCAGGAAGCTGCCGGTCATCAGCCCTTCAATCACCCACGCCGGATCGGCATCTTTCAGCACGATGGCCGGGTTTTTGCCCCCCAGCTCCAGCGTCACGCCCGTTAGCGTATCCGCTGCTGCGCGGGCTATCTGCTTGCCCGTCGCCGTCGAACCGGTAAAACTCACTTTGGCAACGCGCGGGTGCGAGGTCAGCGCTGCGCCACAGACAGCGCCACTTCCGGTTACGACGTTGAACACGCCATCCGGGACACCCGCCTCGCTCGCCAGTTCCGCCACCCGTAACAGGGTGAGCGGCGTGGTTTCGGAGGGTTTGATCACGATGGAACAGCCCGCCGCCAGCGCGGGCATCACTTTCCACATGCCAATCATCAGCGGGAAGTTCCACGGCACAATCCCCGCCACGACCCCCACCGGCTCTTTGCGCGTCCACGCCTGATAGCGCGCGCCCTGCGGCAGAGGAATAGAGAGATCGAGAGTTTTGCCGGCAATTTTGGTGGTCAGCCCCGCCGTGTAGCGCATCCAGTTCAGAGTACAACCCACCTCAAAGGCGCGGGAAATATTGATGGATTTCCCCTGCTCCAGGGTTTCGAGCTGCGCCAGCTCTTCGCCGTGCTGTTCCACCAGATCCGCAAACCGCAGCAGGATGCGTTCCCGCTCTGCCGGCAGGCGCCCGGCCCAGCTTCGGGCGACAAAGGCGCGCCAGCCGGACATCACCGCACGATCGACATCGTCGACGCTGGCATCGGCGGTGGAGGCAATCACCTCTCCGGTCGCCGGATTGTAGACGTTCAGACGTTTTTCGCTGTCGGATGCCGCCTGACGCCCTTCAATCCACAGGCCGTGCTGACGGTCTAAAAACTGCTGCACGCCCGGCAGGACGGCGACGTGTGATTCGGACATAGGGTACTCCTTCGTTATGCTTCGCAGGGTGTGTAAGCAGTCTAAGAGGGGTTTCGCATTCCTGCTTTTGTCTGTGTGACATTCGCTTTGCCAGCTGTGACAGGCTCCGCAAATCGTGATAATTCCCGCTTATAACGCTGTCACCGGTAAGCGTTCTTTCCTATAGTCAGCCTCGTAGCCCAGACAAAATGCAACATAAATGCAACAATGCGAAAACGGTGACGGTGCAGCGAGAAAAGCAATGGCATGTGCAAGCGAACAGGACAATTTTCAGCAGTGGCTGGCGCAAATTAACCAGGTTTGCGGGCGCTTTGCGGCGCGTCCGTTAGAGGGAGCGTTTCTCGGCGAACTGGAAACCAGCTACACCCAAAGTCTGAAGTTGAGCACGGTGACCACCGCAGGCGTTAACCTGTTTCGCACCCGTCATGAGATCAAAAGCGGCAATGACGCCTGGTTCTACACCGTATTTCAGCTGGAAGGCAGCGCGGGGATAGAACAGGACGACCGGCGCTCGGTGCTGAAAGCCGGGGATATCACGCTGATTGACGCCTCCCGCCCGTGCTCCATTTACTGGCAGGAGCGTTCCCGCCAGATTTCGCTGCTGCTACCGCGACAAATCATTGAGCAATACGCACGTTTTCAGGAAGTACGCTGTGCGCTTCCCCTCTCCCGCAGCCTGCCTACGGTGCAGCTGAGCTACCGTCTGTTGCAGGAGAGTATGGGGAATGCCGATCTGAGCGCCAGAGAAAGTGAAGCGGCGCTGGAGGCAATGGTGTGTCTGCTGCGTCCGGCGTTCCAGCAGCGTGACGAGGCGCTGCCGCGCAAGGAGCGTCAGTTCCGGCACGTTCTCTCCCTGATTGATGACCACATTCAGTCGGAGGCGTTAAGACCGGAATGGATAGCCTCAGAGAGCGGCATGTCCGTGCGCAGCTTGTACCGCATGTTTGCCGAGAAAGGGCTGGTGGTGGCGCAGTACATTAAGAATCGTCGCCTCGATTTGTGCGCGCAGGCGCTACGTGGCATCAGCGACGATGAAAAGCTGGCGGGAATTGGCTACAGCTGGGGCTTCACCGACCATAGCCATTTTTCCACCGCGTTCAAGCAGCGTTTCGGGGTTTCGCCGGGCGAGTACCGTAAGCGTTACCGCTAGCTATTTTTTCAGCCACTTGCCGTTAATCCCCTTCACGTACTCGCCCGGCTGGGCGCGGGCCACCAGCTTTTGTCCCGCCATTTTCGCCACCTCGTCGACGGGCAAATTATTATCGTCAGCCAGCTGCTGATAGCTTTCCGTGCGCGCGGCGTTGATACGGTTCACCAGCGCCAGCGTTTCAGCGTCGTGCTGAACGGGCGCCAGATAGCCGCTCAGGGTTTCCCCTACGCGTCCCTGGGCGCGCGCATCGTTGAGCGTCAGCGTGGCGGCGTGAACGTTCATCCCCAGCGCCAGTAACATCAGAACTAATCGTTTCATGGCATCCTCAGAACAGATCGCTGCGGGACTTCAGCAGGGCTTCAACGTCTTTATCCACTTTGATATGGATTTCATGCTCGATTTTCACGTTCATGTTGATGGTGATCGGCTCCTTGGGCGCCGCCACTTCAATGCGCGGCGTGCAGCCTGACAGCAGCGCGACGACGGCCACGGTGAGTACACCAGCCCTCTTTTTCATCGTTGTTCCTCACTTTCCTTGCCTGTCGCACTGCGGAGAAGGGGTATCGCCGCATGTTGCTCAAACCATGTTTGCAAATTGTCCCCAAAGCGCAGACTGCGCCAGAGGGTAAAAATATTTTCTTCATGGGTGTAATTCAGGTTCACGAAGCTGCTTTTGCCCTCGACGTGGCTGATGCCTTTGATGGCCGCCTGCATGGTCAACACCCCCAGATTATTCACATTGAGCTTCGTCCACGACTGCGAAATTTCCATATAGCGGAGCCAGTTGATCGCCGCCCCGGCAACCACGTTGTCTTTCACAATGGCATCCGCCGTGTCCTGGTCGATGCGCAGCGTCATCGGCCCCGGGTTGGTCAGCCAGCCATCTTTAATGATCCATTTTTCATTGTCCAGCCAGAACGGCAGCGCGCCGCTCACCGGGCCGGACATGGCAAACTGCTTCGGATTTACCGCGCTTATCAGTTCGCTGGAGGAAATATTATCCACGCGCAGCAAAGCCGGATCGTGCTGCGGCATTCTCAGCTGCTGCATGGTGATTTTCCCGCCGAGCGCTTCGACCTTCACGTTGGTGAGCAGGAGCGGGTTTGCTTCGGTCCACGGATAATCGCCCTGGAGATCCGCAGTGATATTTCGGGCCGTGACCAGGTTTTTCACCTCGCTGATACGTAACGTTACCGGCCCCCGCGTGCCCAGCGACCAGGTGCCCTGGCTCAGGCGGAACGGCAGGACAAAGTCAACGCCGTTAATCTCGTTATCCGGCATCCACGCGCTGCCCGCTTTCAGCACCCCGTGCCCACCTGCCTCAAAGCCCTGATCGGGCGCCGCCGAGAAGGCCACCTGAGCGTACATTTCGCCGCCGCGCAGGGTCATTTTCCACTCTGGCGGGATCAGCGGCTGGAACACCGTAAGGGACTGTTTTGGCCACCAGGCCTGACCGCGAAGGCGTTCGCCATCCCAGCGGCCATTTACCCGTACCGGGCCGATGTCGTCCGCGTGAAGATCTCCTTTAAACTGGAACACCGTCGGGTCTGTCCCCTCAACGCTGAAGGTCAATACGGACGGGGGCAGCACGCTTCCGCCCGAGAAGCTCGTTTGCCCGGCATTGAGCGCGAGCGCGCCGCTAAAGCCAGGGTTAGCCGGGTCGCGCGACCAGCGCACCGGGCGATCCAGCACCAGGCGCGGTTTGCTGACCAGCATCGTGCCATACTGCAATTTGTCAAACCCCGTGGAAAGATCCGTCAGCTCAATAACGTTGTCGCGCCACTCCCCGGTTCCCCGGACATCCCAGCGCGCGTTCATCGGCGTGAAGTTCCCTTTCCCCCAGTAGCGCCACTGCCACAGACCATTATCGGGTAAAAAGTCGTTAGCCTGCCCGTCCAGATGCAGTTCAAAATCGCCCATTTCGTTTTCATGCGCCCGCAGAATGGCTTGCAGGCGGCCATCCACGCCCTTTTGGGTCAGCTTCACGCCCGCCAACGGCCAGCGGATCTCATCGATATCCAGCGAGTCAATGATGCGCCCGCGCGAGCGCAATAATGCGCCGGGCTCAAACGTAAGCTGCGGATCGTAAAGGCTGCCGGTCAGTTTCGCCGGGAGTCTGGCATACAGGATCAGATCGTTTTGCTTGGCTTCCCCGCTCAGATGCAGCGGCATCGCGCTGTTTTCCATGCTGAGGGAGCCGGGACCGATATTCAGCACCGCGTTGCCCTTACCCGCATCCCCCTGGGTCAGCACGTTGAGGCGCCCCGTGAAGGTGGCGTTCTCCAGCCCCTGCTGCCAGTTATCCACCTTCAGACCGACGCGTCCGCTCATCGGCATACCGGAGGCTGACAAGTTCCAGCGTCCGTCGCTGATCGTTAGCTGCTGGGCGGTAATCTGCCACGGTAAATCGAGCAGCGGCTCGGGGTTCTCCCGCGCCATCACTACCAGCTGGCCCTGATTGCCCTCCCAGTCCAGATCGGCATCGACCAACGAGGATAACTGTGGCACGTTAAAGGTGGCGACCGTATGCCCCTTCACCGGCACGCCGTCCGGCACCAGCGGCAGGGTAAATTCACCCACCAGCTTCACGGGCTGAGGCTGGTCCGGCAGCTGTATATCGAACTGGCTTACAGAAAGCGTCTGGCCGCGCAGCTGCCCCTTAATACTCACCTGCTCCCCCTTATAGGTGATGTCCTGGCGGGCTGGGGTCAGGGAGGCATGCAGCTCACCTTCCCACTGCTGCCAGGGGGAAAGGGTAAAGCGGTGGATGGTCAGCCAGGTGTTGGGCAGGATGGCCTGCCACTGTGCCAGCGTTTTCGGCGCCACCGTCGAAGGCGCTGATTGCGGTATTTTGCTCAGGCAGACAGAGTTGAGTTCAAGCGCGCCGATATCCAGATCCCAGCGGCTTGGATGTGACAGGGTCACGTTTTCGACGCGGGCAATTTCGCACTCTTCTACCAGATAGCGAAGATCGGGAATAATCAGGGCGTGGCGCGTTAGCCGCGGGCTTTTTTCAAATGCGATGCGCGTTCCAACGGGAAGCCAGATCCCGGCGAGCGTGGGCACCCACTGGGCGAGCGTCATCAGCAGCGTCAGCGGCACGATTAACAGCAGCAGTAATAGCGCGATTGCGGCTTTGTATTTACCCTTCATGGGCAGTTAATATCCTGATTTTGCGAAATAAATAAGCCGTTCTTGCCGCTCATTGTCGCATGTTTAGCCAGTCAGTTGAAGGTTATGCCATTTTTAAGAGTAGATGCTCTACAATAATTCATAGAACTTATTGATTTCAATGAATTTTGAAAAATTGTAAGATAATTTTAAACATGCTAACGTGGTTCCAAAATCACTGGAGAAAGTCTTATGAAACTCGCGGTATATAGCACAAAGCTGTACGACAAAAAGTATCTGCAACATGTTAACGAGACGTACGGTTTCGATCTTGAATTTTTCGACTTTCTGCTGACTGAAAAGACGGCTAAAACCGCCCACGGCTGCGAAGGCGTATGTATCTTCGTTAACGATGATGGTAGCCGACCGGTGCTGGAAGAGTTGAAAAAACAGGGCGTGAAATACATTGCCCTGCGCTGCGCGGGCTTTAACAACGTCGATCTTGATGCCGCCAAAGAGCTGGGCCTGAAGGTCGTGCGCGTCCCGGCCTATTCTCCGGAAGCGGTGGCAGAGCACGCCGTCGGCATGATGATGTCGCTCAACCGTCGTATTCACCGCGCCTATCAGCGTACCCGTGATGCTAACTTCTCTCTGGAAGGGCTGACCGGCTTCACCATGTACGGTAAAACCGCTGGCGTGATCGGTACCGGAAAAATCGGCGTGGCCGCCCTTCGCATCCTGAAAGGTTTCGGCATGCGCCTGCTGGCGTTCGATCCGTACCCAAGCGCCGCTGCGCTGGAGTTGGGGGTGGAGTATGTCGATCTGAAAACGCTTTTCTCCCAGTCGGACGTCATCTCCCTGCACTGCCCGCTGACGCCTGAAAACTATCACCTGCTTAACCAGTCGGCGTTCGACCAGATGAAAGACGGCGTGATGATCATTAACACCAGCCGCGGCGGACTGATCGACTCTCAGGCCGCTATCGAAGCGTTGAAAACGCAAAAAATCGGCGCGTTGGGTATGGACGTGTATGAGAACGAACGGGATCTGTTCTTTGAGGATAAATCTAACGACGTGATCCAGGACGACGTATTCCGTCGCCTGTCGGCCTGCCACAACGTGTTGTTTACCGGACACCAGGCGTTTCTGACCGCCGAAGCGCTGATCAGCATTTCGGAAACCACGCTGGGCAATTTACAGCAGCTTGATAAGGGCGAACCGTGCCCTAACGCGATCGTTTAAGACCTTCAGGCCGGGCGGCGGTGACCTCTGCCCGGCCAATAATAAGCCCATCGGAAAAATAACAGTGCCCCGGCGTGTATAGGGGCTATTTCGTTTGAAATAAATAATGACCCTATAAAATAAACCTATAACTGTTTTCAGGAACCCTTCTACACTTTAAGCGGATATATCGGTAATAAGATTAATATAAGTCAATTTTATTACGTTCTTAAATGCTGGGCTATTTACTTAGCCTTCACACATTTTTGCCATTAGCAGAGGAGTCTGAAATATGGCATTCGTAACAACGAAAGATGGTGTCAGTATTTATTACAAAGACTGGGGTCCGAAAGAGGCGCAGCCTATTGTTTTCCATCACGGCTGGCCGCTGAGCGCCGATGACTGGGATAACCAGATGCTCTTTTTCCTTGCCGAAGGCTTCCGCGTCATCGCCATCGACCGTCGTGGTCATGGTCGTTCCGATCAGGTGAGTGAAGGTCACGATATGGATCATTATGCCTCCGACGCATCGGCCGTGGTTGAAAGCCTCGATCTGCGTAATGCCGTGCACGTCGGCCACTCCACCGGCGGAGGTCAGGTCGCCAGATACGTGGCGAAGTACGGTCAGCCTCAGGGGCGAGTGGCCAAAGCGGTACTGGTTAGCGCCGTTCCACCGCTGATGGTTAAAACCGACGCTAACCCCGGCGGAACGCCCATTGAGGTGTTCGACGGCTTCCGCCAGGCGCTGGCAGCTAACCGCGCCCAGTTTTACCTCGACGTCGCCAGCGGTCCGTTCTATGGATTTAACCGGGACGGAGCAGACGTTTCGCAGGGCACGATCCAGAACTGGTGGCGTCAGGGTATGATCGGTAGCGCCAAAGCCCACTATGAAGGCATTAAGGCGTTTTCAGAGACCGACCAGACGGACGATCTCAAAGCCATCACGGTTCCTGTCCTTGTGTTGCAGGGTGACGACGATCAGGTCGTACCGTATAAAAATGCCGCCCTTCTACAGGACAAGCTGCTCGCAAACAGCGAACTTAAAATTTATCCAGGCTTCCCGCACGGGATGCATACCACGCATGCCGATACCATAAACGCCGATATCCTGGCATTTATTCGCTCATAAAGACGATGATTCTCCATAAAAAACCGGGCGCTATGCCCGGTTCTCTTTCACGGTTATAGAAAAGGCCACATGAGCGACCATTTCAGGAAAAGACGATTACAGGAGTTTGATTTTAACCTCATACCCCTCAAGGCCTGTCATGGCCTTACGCGCAGTAAACTCAATTTCAGACACTTCCTGCCCTGTTTTTTTTCGTAGCTCTGCAATTTTTTTGGCTATAAGCGCTGAAATTTCTTCTTCTGCCTTTTGCGTCATTGCGTCAACTTTCATGTTTACCTCTTGCGACCGTTTACTGTTTCCATTTTCTAACTGGCTTTTACCATAAGCTTATGTAAAGCGTAGACTATCTGCGTTACGTCTGCTGCCTTCACCTCCAGGTGAGCCTTGCATTTAAAATATGCATTTAGATTGCATTATTTCTTCAAGGTGTTATTGTCCCAACGCCTTAGAGCACATAAACATAAGAAAAGATTTGACTCAAACTCGCCCCGCATCAGGGGCATTTTTTTGGGAGTAAATAAGCAAAAACCCGCCATAAGCGGGTTTGCGTGTTAATCGTAAAGATTATTTGAAAACTTCCGCTACGGCCTGGAAGTTCGGGCCATGCTCACGAGCAGCAATGATGACGTAGTATTTCCCGCCCTTCTCGTCTGCCAGTTTTGAGAGTTTTTCATGAAGATCTGAAGGTGAAGAAATTTGTCCACCAGAAGCCCCTACAGATACGTTACCCAGATATTCCAGTTTGAAGTGGTGCGCTTCATCCTTGGAAATCATATCTGCCGCAGATGCGCCAAAGCTTGCTACCGTTAAAGCCAATACAGTCCCTAATAGTGCTTTTTTCATATCATTCCTCCTGTTGATGAATCTATATATTTAACATTAGCACCAAATATGTAAATGATCCGTATCAATTTTGTAGATGGAATGAGCGATAAGAAGCGCGCCATTGATCATGATTACCGGCCATCGCTGACGCGTAAACTGCGGGCGCAGCAGGTTCATCTACTATACTGACCGGGGTAGTTATCACTTATCTGCCCGGTTGCGCATAAAGCAACTCAAACTCACCTGTACCATGACCATCAGGAGAACAATATGCACACGAGTAAAACCCTGAAAAGGCTGCTAGCCGTATCAGCAGTTGCAGCAATGTTCAGCACCGTTGGCGTACACGCTCAGACGACAGGCGCCGCGCAGACTAGCGCTGCGGGCCAGGCTCAATCAGACGCCAAACTCAGCGCCGACGACGAAAATGCGTTGAAGGACATGGCGCAGGCAAATATCAACGAAGTTGCCGCCGCCAGGCTCGCCCTCGACAAGGCTCAAACCAGCGACGTGAAAACATTCGCCCAGAAAATGGTCGACGATCACGGCGCCGCCCTGACCAAAGTCCAGGCCGTGGCCCAGAAAAAGGGCGTAGAGCTGCCGACCGAGCCCGACGCCGCGCATAAGGCCCTGACGTCGAGGCTGGAAAACCAGCGCGGTGACGCCTTTGACAAGATGTATATGGAATACGCCGGTGTGAAAGACCACCAGAACGTGCTGTCGAAGCTACAGAGCGACGCCAGTAAAATCAGCGATCCGGATGTGAAGGCCCTGGCCAATGAGCACACTCCGGTCGTTGAGCAGCACCTGAAGTCCGCAGAGCAGATGTCCACGCGCGCCGGGGCATCAGCCGATAAATAAGCGCGCCGGTAAAACGGCAGAGGCAAAATAAAGTGGGGCCCGCAGGCCCCACGCTTATTTCCCCCTTCCCGGGCAACACTATTCAGGCAGCGCGTAAACCACTACCTGGTCTCCTACCTGGTCCTTCAGGATCGTGTTTCCGCCCGCCACGAATGCCACGTACTGGCGGCCTTTATATTCATAGACGGACGGGTTCGCTACCGCCGGGGCTTCTGCCTGATCGGACCACAGCTCTTCACCGGTTTCCACCGAGTAGGCGCGCACTTTGGCATCCATAGAGGCACCGATGAAGATCACGCCGCCCGCCGTCACGGCCGGGCCACCAATGGTAGGCGAACCCCAGCTTTCCGGCATGAAGAAGCCATACTGCTGGGAGGCGCCAACCGGACGACGCCATTTCACATCGCCCGTGTGCATATCCAGCGCCACGATTTCGCCAAACGGCGGCTTCCAGCACGGCATGCCCAGCCAGTTGCTCGCCACCAGCAGACGCATGCCGTACGGGGCGCCTTCCTGTGGGGCAAAACCGCTTTCGTTGCCGGAGTCTTTGTCTGCGTTATCGTAATCTTCACGGCTGTAAAGCTTCACGTACTGGACGATATGCGAAGTATTGACGATGGCGATCTGTTTTTGCGGATCGAACGCCACCCCGCCCCACTGCACGCCGCCGGCGCTATCGGGATAGGTGAGCGTGCCTTCGCCTTTGGTGGTCGGCGGGGTGTACATTCCCTCATAGGTCAGGTTATCCCACAGGCGGGAACACTGGCCGCCACCGACGATATCCGCCAGCTTCCAGATTTCCGGCTTTTTCGACTGGTCGAGCAGCGGCGCAGGTTTGGTCGGGAACGGCTGCGTAGGCGAGAGCACTTCGCCCTGCACCGAACCATCGCCCTGCGGAACCGGACGCTCTTCGATAGGCCATACGTCCTCTCCCGTCAGGCGGTTAACCACAAACAGGAAGCCCTGCTTGGTGGCCTGAACCAGCGCCGGGATCTGTTTGCCGTCTACGGTGATATCCATCAGCGTTGGCGCGGAGTTGATGTCGTAGTCCCAGACGTCGTGGTGTACCCACTGGCGAGACCAGACCACTTTACCGGTGTTGATGTCCAGCGCGGTGGTGGAGGTGCCAAGCGGAATAGCGTCGACGCGGTTACCGCCCCAGTAGTTGGGAGACGGAGACGAGACCGGGAGATAGACCAGGCCGTTGGCCTCATCGGCAGACATGTGCGTCCAGACGTTGGCCGTACCGGTACGCTTGCGGATCTCTTCCGGGATCGCGTCAAAGGTCCATTCACGCTCGCCGGTCTGGGCGTTGAATGAAAATACGGTACCAGGAGGCGCTTCGGCATAGGCCCAGTCTTTCCCGGCCCAGCCTACCAGCAGATGGTTGCCGACGACGGTTGGCGGTTGCAGGACTGAGAGCGGATACTTGGCGTTAACGGTGTTCCACTGGTTCAGATCCAGCACGCCGTTGTCCGCAAAGCCGCTGCACGGTTTGCCTGAATCGGCGTCCAGCGCAAAGAGCTTGCCGTCAACGGTACCCATATAGACGATTTTCTGGCATGCCTGACCGTTCACCGGTTGTTTTGCCTGCCAGTAGGAAACGCCGCGGTTTTTAAGCACCGGCTGGGTCAGCGCCTTGCGCGACGATTTGGTGTCATAGTGCCACTTCTCTTTACCCGTGCCCGGATCCAGCGCAATCAGGCGATCGAAAGGGGTGCCGATATAGAGCGTGTCATTAGCGAAAATGGGCGTTGCGGACCATACGGTCGCCGGCGTATCGCCTTTGCCATCCGAGACGTCGCCGGTATGGAACTCCCACACTTTCGTTAATTTACCGACGTTATCCGCCGTGATCTGGGTTAATGGGCTGTATTTCTGCGCGTTAAGCTGCCCATGGAAGCTGTCCCAGGTGGCGGTGCCGGGCACCAGCGGCGTTGCTGGCTGGCTCGCCGAGGCGACTTTTTGCCCGCCACCGTTGCCGGTTGAGGCATCGTCTGTGGTTTTTGTGGTCCCGGGTGCCTGCTGATCGGCGGCATCAATGTTGAGCGAGTCCTGGGTCCCCTGAGAGGCCTCAGCGGCTTTATCCTGCGCCTGAAGCGCGAACGGAGCGACCAGCAGCGCCAGCGCCGTCATACCGACTTTTATGAAGGGATAATGCTTATCGTTATGCACGGGCGGCTCCTCAGGTTCGGACGGAATGTTTGTAACGGGCGGAATTGCTGCTCAGCATAATCAGACCGATCAGGCCGACCACCATGGCTGCCGTTATGATGTACTGGTGCAGCAGCGCGGCGGCAAAACCAATACCCACTAACACGACCAGGGTGATAATCATCATGAAAACACGCGCCCCGCGCCCCGATGCCGCACGTAACATAAAGGTCAGTATCGCCAGCACCGCGCTGGCAATGGCCACGCCCAGTGCGCCAATGGTGCCTGTGACGCCGGTGAGCGGCGTCCACCAGGCGTATAGCGCCACCGCGAAGCCTATTATCGCGGCCAGCAGCAGCAAAATACTGCCGACGCGCGAAGATTGAGAATGCAACATACCAGGGATCCCCCTCTAAAAAATGCAAAATGGACCAACGTAAGGCGTTTTCGTGGATATATGCCCCTGCGGTTCGCGCGTGCAATCGCTATTAAAACAATGCGGCGTGAAGAACGGCGGCATATTTCACTAAACGTTACTGAGTATAGAAGAGGATTTTTTTAAGGGACGTTTATCCGACGCGTGAACATGGCCTCCTGAGTATTTGCAGGGTGTTTTCCGCGGCTGGCACAAAGTGGACAGGCTCATGCTGAAGGTCCGCTATGAGCGGGAAGCGGAGCATCAGTCGCGATATGTTGTCATTATTCCGGTTGGCAGACTTTATTAAGGCATGACTTGTGTTAATTTCAATTATCCCTGCTACTGCTTAGGTTAAATTATGCAATCAAACTATGAAGTAATTGAAACAGTACCTCTTCCAGAAGATTTTTGCCGTTTACGCATCATCGCCGGATTGACTCCCCGACCACTTGAATTGGCAAAACGCGCACTTCCTGCAAGCTGTTATGGAGTACACATTGTGTGTGCCGGAAATGCTGTAGGGATGGGGCGTATTGTTGGCGATGGTGCCCTGAACTTCGAGATCGTTGATATTGCTGTTGACCCGGAGCATCAGGGAAAAGGTTTGGGACGAGAAATCATGCAAAATTTAATGTTATGGTTTGAACAGCATGTGCCCGCCGGTGCCTATATTACCCTGATAGCCGATGTTCCCGCGCTATATGAAAAGTTCGGTTTTAAGAACGTTCGGCCTGAAAGCGAAGGCATGGCTCTGATTTGGGGACACTAGTAGTCATCCCCATTTGGAAATTTAACGGAAATGGTTAAGCTTTTTAGAAACATGCTTAAGGGATAGCCAAAAAAATGATTGTTAACTGTATGGTCTACCGTTCAGGCCGCCCCGCCGAAACCGTGGATATCGAGGATATCAGCGAAATCATCCAGGATACCGATGCGTTTATCTGGCTGGGGCTTTGGCAGCCTGAACCGGCGTTTATGTATAAAGTCCAGGAGGAGTTCGGTCTGCACGATCTGGCCGTTGAGGATGCGCTTAACGCGCATCAGCGGCCTAAGATAGAGCGTTATGGCAGCTCGGCATTTATCGTTGTAAAGACCGTCAGTGGACAGGGTGACAACATTGAGTTTGGCGAAACGCATTTATTTGTGGGGCGAAACTTTCTTGTTACGGTGCGCCACGGTGCTTCAGAGAGCTATGCGCCTATACGCGCCCGTGCTGCTGACGCCCCGGACATGCTTTCGTACGGTCCGGCGTATCCGCTTTACTGTATTCTGGATTTCATTGTTGACAGTTATGCAGAGCTGACTGCACGCCTCAACACCAAAATTGGTGATATAGAAGCGACACTTTTTCACAGTGAATTTGACCGTGAAGCTATTCAGGACGTGTATTCCCTCCGCCGTAATCTGCTCGGGCTTCGCAACGCCGCTCAGCCAGTAGAAGAAATCTGTACCGAGCTTATCCGCATACATGAAGAACTTATTCCAAAACCCCTCAGGGCGTATTTCAGAGATATTCAGGATCACGCAAGCCATGTAGTCACGGATGTAAATGACATGCGTGAACTGCTTAGCAGCGCGATGCACGTTAACCTGGCACTGGTTTCAGTGCAGCAAAACGAAGTTGTGAAGAAACTGGCCGGCTGGGGGGCCATACTCGTGATCCCGACGGTAGTCTTCAGCATGTATGGTATGAACTTCGACAATATGCCGGAACTGAAGACGCTCTATGGCTATCCGGCTACGATCGCTGTCACGCTGGGCGCCTGTGTATTACTGTGGCTACGACTTAAACGCTCTCGCTGGCTTTAATTGATAAGCCGTCCGATCGTTTTTGGTGCCGTGGAGTAACGTAAAGCCTCACGCTTATGTCGATTATGCCACGGCACCAGACCCTATCCGTTAATTCCCCTGCATATGTCGGTACATTCCTGTTCATTGAGATCCGGGTTCGCCCGCTCCATCGTTTATAAAATCCTGAAAAACGAGGCTATCACAGGGCAAGTTCACTCGTTATTCTAAATTATCAAGCCGCATCGATAATTATTATATTCGTTTATGATTTATTGAGCTCAGGTGTGAATTTATATTGAGGAACGTAAGCAATACTTTTTTAGACAAGGATGATTAATATGAAAAGGGTTTTTATGACGGCTGCATTAACGGGTTTATTTGTCAGTAATAACCTGTATGCAGGCGAAAGCTATCTGGTCTATAACCCACACAATATTGCGGTATTTGAAGTGCGTTTCTTTAATGTTGGCGACGGCCCCTTTATGCCGGACTGGCCGAATGCGTCTGAGTCAACCTGGGATCTTGGCCAGCAGCAAAAAGAAAAAATACTTGATGCCATGCGTTACTGGGCTGAGGTTATTACCCCCAGCCCAGGGCAACTGCCCGCCATTATCAATGTGGGGACGTTTAACGATGAGAATGCCGCAGGTTCCAGCGATTCAGTTACCGACGGCATCATGAGTCTGACGCAGTTGCAGGGAGCATTGAACGGCATTGATACCGGAGAGCTGACCTTTGGCTCCCATGCCCAGTTCATCATGGGCAAACTGGATTTTGATAACGTTCCCTATGTGCCTGCGCAGCTGCCGCGCACTGGAAAGGCCGATCTGGTCAGCGTCGCTGTCCATGAGCTGGCCCATGGCCTGGGAATATCCAATATGGTTACCGATCTGCGAGGCAGTGGGACATTCACGCCCGCTTTTGATACCGTGCCTTTTGGCTCCTGGACCAGCCATCTGCGTGATGACCGTGGCAATCCTGCCCGACCAGGGCAGGTAATATTGTGTAATGGATGCAATAACACCTGGGATCCACAAGGCTTTGATGTACGGCGCGATAAAGGCTATTTCACCGGCAGGCACGTGGATGAAGTACTTGCAGGCGCCATGCCTGGCGTACCGGTGAAAATGTTAGCAGACGACGGTTCCGTCGATGATAACTACATGAGCCATATCGAGCTGAAAAACAGCATGATGAGCCATCAGAACTACCGCAATTACACAACGTTTATGGAAGCGGAACTGGCATTGCTGCAAGATATGGGATATCAGATTGACCGTCGTAACTTTTTCGGTTTTTCGCTGTATGGCAACGGGCAAACTCTCATTAACCGCAATGGTTATTTTCTGCGTAATCAGCAGGCGGATGGCTATCTGGCGGGGCAATATAATACCGCTAATCTGGGGGTTGGCCTGCATGTGTATGGCAGTAATAACCATATCTTTCAACAAGCGGACCTGTTGACATCAGGGAGTGGCGGCGCGGGCATCCGTATAGATGGGCAAAATAACACCCTGAGCATTGAACCCGGAGTACGGGTGTATGCCGATGGCGAAAATGGCCGTGGGGTGATGTTTGCCTACGGTAAACAGCACAACCTTATTCAACGTGGCGACGTTCAGGCACTGGGAGCCCGTGGCGTCGCTATCAGTTTTGATTTTGGCAATAACCTCCTGGGTAACGACGTGGATTATCGTGGATCCTGGCTTCATATCGTGGACGGCTATTACGATGCGTTATTACCCGAGTTGCAGGGAGCGCTGGTAGATAATGCCGACATCAGCGGACGGGTTGCCGGTAAAGGCGCGGCGATTTATATTTCACCGAACGCGCTGGTCGGTAATATAAATATATTAACGGGTGCCCGGCTGGAAGGTGATATTTATTCGGACTACGCCCAGCGGGATGACGATGGCCAACAGCGGTTAACACAGCTTTCCTTCGGTCGGAAGGCCAATGTGTATGGCCAAGCGACGGAAGCTGCTGATGCTGATTTCAGCTTTACTTACTGCGGAAACATTGAAGGTATCAATAATCTGGCTCTGGACGCGCACGGAGGGAAAACCTCGCTTAATGGCGATTTTCAGATTTACAGCATGACTATCGCGCCAGGTGCCAGCCTGTCCGGCAACGCCAGCTACACGCTTAATGAGGAAGGCCGCTTTGTAAATAACGGGATCCTTGCGCCGGGTAATTCCCTTGGGCAAATCACTATATCCGGTGCTTATCAACAGGGTGATACCGGACAGTTGTTGTTGGAAGTCGACGGACGCGGCAGACATGATACTCTGCGAGTGAACGGCCACGCACAATTTGACGGTCAACTGACGTTTGCGCCGCAGCCGGACTGGTACGCCACAAACTGGCGTCTGAATACGCAAGATTTGCTAAAAACAGACTCTTCCGGCGGCAATTTCAGTGCCGTGAACAGCGTGCTCCGCTCACCCACGCTAACGCTGCAAACCACGCCTCAGGGAAAGAATGGCTGGCAGCTCTCAATGCTGCGCGCTTCAAACGCATACAGCCGGTATGCGCAGGACGCTAATGCGCGGCAGGTAGGGCAAGCACTGGATAAAATTGTGGCAGAAGCTAAGTCGGATATTCAACCGCTGTACCGTACTCTGGATTTCTCCGCCACTGATGGCAGGAGTATCAGCAATGCCTTGCCGCAACTTTCTGCGGGCGCCTACAGCGCCATGTTCGCAAGTTCCCTTCACCGTGAACAACAGATAGCGCGGATCGTTGGCGGGCCGAATCCTGTGGCTATGCCGAAGCAACTGGCGGCAGGCGAATGGCGCAGCTTTGCTATCCCCTTTGGCGGCGGCTTCTGGCAACAACGTCAGGGTGACAGTGTAGGGTATGACGCCAGCAGTTATGGCATTGTATTCGGTGCTGAAAAACAAAACGATCAGAATCTCAACTGGATTTATGGCTTCCATGGTGCGGTCAGCGGCCAGTCGGTGACGGTGAAATCACCGGAAACCGCAACCGGAAAAACCACTGCTTTCGATCTGGGTATTCATGCTCGTTACGGCGCCGAAAGGTCCGAAGGAATGTATTTATTCGGCACTGGCCGATTGGGTATTGAAGACAGCTGGCTGGACAGAAACATTCATGTAGAAACTTACGGAGCAAGCCACCATGCCACCTGGACCGGATTGTCAGGCTCTGTTTCGGCCGGCGGGGGCTATCGATGGGCGCTAAATAATAATGTGAACGCCGGACCGGTAACTTCATTGAATTACACCACATTACATCGTCCCGGCGTGAAGGAAAGCGGCAATGACGGCAGCCGACTGATGCTGGGTTCGCAGACCTTCGATTCTCTGAGATCAAGTATCGGGGTGAATAGTAACTGGAATGTCCCCCTCGCTTCAGGGGCGTCGATAGCAGCTGAGTTGCAGCTTACCTGGGATCATGAACTGCTTGATGGCAACGTAGTGCAACACGCCTCTTTCGCCAACTATCGAAGCTCAGGGTTTAGTACCCGGAATCAGGTGACTGGCCGTGACGCTCTGGGCGTTAAGGCGGGTATGAGCTATAAAATCAACGCTGATGTCGAATTGGGCATCGGGGTTGAAAGCGAAATGTTTCGTTCTGGCTATGACTCGATCGCAGGTAATCTTTCAGCCACCTGGCGTTTCTGATGTCTGAGGACGAGAAAATAACAGGGCTGGTAATTTAACTCACCGTATCCCCGGCGTTGCCGGGGTATTTTTGAAGGTTTTTGATATCAGAAATGGCTTGTGTCTCCCTGGCCATGCTCACCTGAGCCTTCAACCCGCTTAAGCTGGATCTCTTCACCACGTTGCCAGGCATCAGCTCCCTTAGCAACGGGATGCGCCACAATACCCTCACGTTCTTGTTTGATGGCTTGCGTGCTCACGTCAAAGCGTCGATCTCTGTCCGCCAGGAGTTTGGGGTCTAACTGCCCTTCCCCGGTAAAGCCCATCATCAGAGCCGGAATGCCGAGCGGCAGCTTTTTATCGCGGTCGGTATGCCAGGTATGCCAGGTCTTCCCGTAGGTGTTCACAATTTTGCTCATCAATGCTTTGTCAGCCACTGCCGGTAAGCCGGGAGCAATCAGACTGCCGGATTTCACTTCATATTGATGGCTGTGCCACAATTTTTTTTCTTCCGGCGGTAGTGTGTTAAACAAACGCTCACTAATGATGTACTCAACGCCCATTAAACGGGCATCTTTGGTGTTTCCGTCATAGATCACCGCCTGCATCACGTCTTCATTCAAGACGGTTACATAATGATGGGCTTCCATCTGGCCATTTTTATCCCCGCTATAAAAATGGAAACCGTCCAGGTAGGCACTCATTGCATCAATGGGCGGACGGGACTGGATAAGCTGCGCACCGGCTTCAAGCGTGCTCGTCCCGACGGAGGTTTTTACACCCGGAACAGGCGTATTTGAAGGGGTGTTGTTCGCGCCGCAACCCACTAAAGTCAGGCTCGACAATAATAAAAGCGATAATGGTTTCATTGACCCTCCCTGTAAAAGTCACTTTACTGAAAGTAGTACATTAGCGCAGACACGCCAGGCGAATTTTTATTAAACCACCGGGCAAACTGGCGTACCTTCCGTTTAAACTGATTTTCTGAAATAAATAATGTAGAGCTGTCAGTTACCCTACGAAAATAAACATCATGCGTCATCTGTTCAGGAATGCATCAACGGCGTTCTGTTGTGAATGTCCTTTTATTGGCACAAAACAGCCGTTAACATTCATCGAATCCTCAGTAAATCTGAATAGCGGGTCGTGTACCGCGGCGAAAGCATTTCACGCTTCATCTGCCATTGCTGCTGTATGCCCTGCCCGGCAAAGTAAAGCGTTCCCTTTCCATCTTTCGCGTTCAGGCGATCCAGCACTTCCATCAACTTTTCACTTCCGGCACGCGGCGCGCTGTTGTCAAACAAATTGAGCTGGGCAACCCCCTGGCTGAAGAAGTCTCCGAGCATAATGCCGGCTTTCTGGTAGCGGTGCCCCTCCTTCCAGATTTTGTCGAGGCACTTTACCGCAGCGCTGATAATGTCGCGGGAGTCCTGAGTGGGCGTGAGAAGCGTCATTGAGGCACTGTTGCCGTAATAGGGTTCGTTCAGCGCGAATGGGGAGGTCTTTACGAACGCCGAGATAAAGCGGCAATACTGGTGCTCGCCGCGTAACTTCTCAGCGCCACGGGCCGCATAGCTGCATATAGCCTGACGCACCTGCTCATATTCTGACACGCGTTCACCGAATGACCGGCTACAGACGATCTCCTGCTTTGCCGGTGCAAACTCTTCCAGGTCGAGGCACGGCTCGCCGCGCAGCTCCCGGACCGTTCGCTCCAGCACCACATTGAAGTGCTTGCGGATAATCCATGTGCTCTGCTCTGAGAGATCCAGCGCCGTTTTGATGCCCATCGCGTTGAGCTTCTTGCTGATGCGCCTGCCCACGCCCCACACGTCCTCTACAGGCACGATAGCCAACAGCCGGCGCTGGCGGTCGATATTGGATAAGTCAACTACCCCACCCGTCTGCTGCTGCCATTTCTTCGCCGCGTGATTTGCCAGCTTCGCCAGCGTCTTCGTCTGGGCTATACCCACGCCGATCCTCAGGTGCGTACGCTTCAAAACCGTTTCGCGGATCTCCTTGCCAAAATCAGTCAGGTCCCGGCAGTTTCGAACCCCGGTGAGGTCACAAAAGGCTTCGTCAATGGAATATATTTCGACGCGCGGGCTTATTTCTTCCAGCGTGGTCATAACCCGGCTGGACATGTCAGCGTAAAGTTCATAGTTACTGCTGAAGCAAACCACGCCGGCGCGCCGGAACAGGTCTTTCTGCTTAAAGTATGGCGCCCCCATAGTAACGCCAGCGGCTTTGGCCTCTGCGCTGCGCGCTATCACGCAACCGTCGTTATTTGAGAGGACAACCACCGGTCGACCTCTCAAATCTGGCCTGAATACCGTCTCGCATGATGCATAGAATGAATTCACATCACAGAGCGCAAACATATCAGCTGGCCGATTTAACAATAAAAGTGACCACGCCGAAGACGTCCAGCGTGTCTTCACTGCCAACGATAATCGGCGAATAAGCGCTGTTCATCGGATTGAGTTGAACATGAGGCCGCAGTTGCAGGCGCTTAACGGTAAATTCCCCTTCTACCGCGGCGATAACAATATCTCCGTGCTCGGCCGTTCGGGAACTATCGACCACCAGCAAATCGCCGTCGCTTATTCCCCCTTCAATCATCGAATCACCCGCGGCTTTAACGAAATATGTCGAGCTGGGGTGGGCAACCAGAAGTTCATTAAGATCAATGCGCTGCTCCACATAGTCGGCAGCCGGGCTTGGGAATCCGCACTGAACTAAATCGCTGAAAAGTGGAAGCGCGACAATCTCACGCAGTTCTGTAGGTCTGATAAATTCCATTACGCATACCTCTACTACTGTTTTTATATACAGTAGTTTTGTTTTGAAGCGCACGCAAGCCAGCTGAACCGTAGCGACTGTTTAAACCTTCACCGTTTCGTTTGTAAGTTTCTCTCTGGCTTCAAATTATAGTTTTTGTAAATTTTACGATTAAACGCTTCGACTGCTCGTTTTAAACGCTAAATGAATAGATTGTCATCAACTCAGACAAAATGAAGAGCGGCATGGCATTTCTTTAGCCAGAATGCTGTTTGACTGTACCCATATACAGTAGTATTTTTACGTGCAGGCAGAATCGCACAATTAATATTCATAGGGAAAAAATAATGTTTGTTGAACTGGTTTATGACAAGCGAAACGTACAGGGGCTGGAGGGAGCCAGGGAGATAATTCTGGCTGAACTGACAAAACGTGTGCACCGGATTTTTCCTGATGCCAGCGTGACGGTTAAGCCGATGCAGGCGAACGGCCTGAATAGCGATGCCAGCAAAAGCGACCGGGAAAAGCTGAACCGTATGCTTGAGGAGATGTTTGAAGAGTCGGACATGTGGCTGACGCAAGAGTAACCAGCGTTTAGCGACAGGGAAACCGCTATGGCATATGGCCAGGTTTCCCTCTCATCGACGTACAATAAACGCAGGGCAGGTGTTTATTAATATTGCTTCATTGTGTTGACTGGCGCCCTTTCTGACCAGTCAGGCTTTTCACCAGACATAAAAAAACCCGCCAAAGCGGGTTAAGTAGTGGTGACAGCTCAAAGGTATTTTTTCTTTAAATCTTCAAGCCTGCTGTTATCTTGCTCTGTAAAACCAGATGCATCAAACAGCGCCTCTTTATCTGCACCATTCACTCTCGTTACCGTAACTGTGAAGACGGCGTCAGCTGGAGCATCAACCTGACCCCATTCAGAGAACTTATTCGGAGCCAAAGCCCAGGTAGCTTCTTCATTCGGTTCCAGCCCACCAGCAATTTCGTAGTTGAAATCTTTTTCCAGCCACGGGACTGAGCGTCCATCACTGGCTATAACCCCATGGAAGAACACCCGGGAAATCGCTTTATCAGTATTGTTTTTCACAACAAGTTTAATTACAGGCTGTGGTTTGCCGTACTCCTCAGGCTCCAGGGTAAATCGAGATGATAAAACCTGCACTTTTTTTAGCTCTTCTTTGGCCTTTCCGGAGTCAGCTTTTTTCTGTTCCAGCTCTTTGATTTCCTGAAGCGCCTGCTCTTTCTGCTTGAGTTCTCGCTCGGCAGTTACTTGCTGAGCATAAGAGATGATTTCCTCAGCTGTTTTGCCAGACAAAGGTTCGCGCATCTTCTTACTTAAGTCTTCTTTGTCACTCTCTGAAGATGCATGCATTAGGTCAGCCATATTGATGTTACTAAAAGCGACAACTTTTAAGGCACTATCAAATTCCTCCCGTTTATTCTCCGGAAGTGACTCTCTGACTTTTGCTATTGATGATTTCATTGCGTCATCAGTTGATGAATCAATTTTGGGTTTATCGCACCCAGCAAGTAGGCAAGAGAGTAATAAAACGCCAATAATTTTTTTCATGTCCCTATTCCATCAGTAAATATTCGGAACAATCCTATCAGGAATTAACTCAACGACAAAACATGCATAACGAGCATTAATGTGATTTCGCGGCATTCCAGCTAAGGCCGCCCGGTTCTGTTTCCACCCTAAAAAGCCCTTAAGCACTTAATCCACGGTTCTCCAGCATCGGTTCAATCTTCGGATCGTGCCCACGCCAGTTCCGGTAAAGTTCAGCTAAATCAGTACTATTTCCGCGCGACAAAATCGCCTCGCGGAATGTCTGTCCGTTTTCGCGCGTCAAACCGCCCTGCTCGACAAACCACTGGTAGCCATCGTCCGCCAGCATCTGCGTCCACAGGTAGGCGTAATACCCCGCCGCGTAGCCGCCGCCGAAGATATGGGCGAAATAGCTGCTGCGATAGCGCGGCGGTACGGCAGGAAGATCCAGCCCCTCTTTTTTCAACGCGGCGGCTTCAAAGGCTTCCACGTCCTCAACCGGCGCCTGAATGCCGTGCCAGTTCATATCCAGCAGCGCGGCGCTCAGCAGCTCCGTCATGTCATAACCCTTGTTAAACTGGGTCGCGTTGAGCATTTTTTCCCGCAGCGCATCCGGCATCGGCTCGCCGGTTTGGTAGTGACGGGCAAAGTGTGCAAACACCTGCGGATGGCTGGCCCAGTGTTCATTGATTTGCGACGGGAATTCAACAAAATCACGCGGCGTGTTGGTGCCAGAAAGCGTGGCATAGCGCTGGCTGGCAAACAGGCCATGCAGCGTGTGGCCAAACTCGTGGAACAGGGTAATCACATCGTCCCAGGAGATCAGCGCGGTCTGCCCGTTAGCCGGTTTTTGATAGTTGCAGACGTTATAAATCACCGGACGCGCGGCAAACTCGTAAGATTGCTCAACGAAATTTCCCATCCAGGCGCCGCCTGCTTTGGAATCACGCGCGAAGAAGTCGCCGTAGAACAGCGCCATGCCTTCACCCGTATGATCGAAAATCTCCCACACGCGCACGTCCGGGTGATAGACCGGGATATCGAAACGCTCGACAAAGCGAATGCCGAACAGCTGCGTGGCGGTCCAGAATACGCCATCCTCCAGTACGGTATTAAGCGCGAAATAGGGTTTAATCTGCGATTCGTCCAGCGCATATTTCGCTGAGCGCACGTGTTCGGCATAAAACGCCCAGTCCCAGGCCTGCACCGAAAAACCGCCCTGCTCGTCGTCAATAACCTTCTGAATATCTGCCTGCTCCAGCGCGGCCCTGTTGCGCGCCGCAGGAACTATCCCGCGCATGAATTCGAGCGCAGCATCCGGCGTTTTCGCCATCTGGTCGGCAATGCTCCAGCTGGCATAGTTTTCAAAACCGAGCAGCTGCGCCTGCCTTGCCCGTAATGCGGTAAGCCGACGGATCAGGTCGCGCGTATCGTTTTCGTCGCCTTTCTGAGTGCGTTCCCAGCCCGCATTAAACAGCTTTTTCCGCGTCTCGCGCTGCGTGAGTGCTGCCAGCGCGGGCTGTTGCGTGGTATTCAAAAGCGGGATCAGCCAGCGATCCGTCAGCCCTTTTTCTGCGGCAGCGTGAGCGGCGGCGTCTCTCTCCTCCGCGCTGAGCCCGTCAAGATGTTGAACATCGTCCACCACCAGCCCGCCCGCCTTGTTTGCAGCCAGCAGGCGCTGGTTGAACTGGCTGGTCAGGGTGGCGGCTTCGGTATTCAGGGCTTTCAGCTCGGCTTTTTCATCGGCGTTCAGTCGCGCGCCCGCCAGAACAAAGTGCTGATAGGTCTCCTCTGTCAGCCGACGGGATTCAGCATCCAGCGTGTCGCGATCCTGCCAGACGGCTTCCACGCGGGCGAAAAGCGTATCGTTTAGCCAGATATCGTTCGCCAGCCCGGCCAGTTCGGTAGAGAACTGCTCGTCCAGCGCCTGGAGATCATCGTTGGTGTGTGCGGACGTCATGGCGAAGAACACGCTGCTAACGCGCGACAGCATGGCCCCGCTCTTTTCCAGCGCCAGCACGGTGTTATCGAAATCCGGCGCGGCGCGCTGCGCGATAATCGCGTCAATGTCAGCACGCTTGAGGCGCATTGCTTCATCAAACGCTGGGCGATAGTGGCTGTCTTCTATCACATCAAAACGCGGGGCCTGATAAGGCAGCAGGCTCACGTCAAAGAAAGGGTTGTTGACCGACATCGTTTACTCCTGAGCACGGTATTTCTCACCAGAGTAGGCCAGCCTGCCCCGGCCTGCAATGACGTCATACAAATGTTGCCTTAACGACCCGCCCGAGAGCGTGCTATGGTAGTACAACACAAAAAGCGTTGAGGAACAGTGAGATGATTATTTTAGTTACCGGGGCGACGGCAGGTTTTGGTGAAAGCATCACGCGTCGCTTCGTCGCCAACGGACACAAGGTGATTGCAACGGGTCGTCGTCAGGAGCGTTTGCAGGAGCTGAAAGACGATCTGGGCGACAGCATCCTGACCGCGCAGCTGGACGTGCGCAACCGTGCCGCCATTGAAGAGATGATTGCAAACCTGCCTGCCGAATGGCGTGACATCGACGTGCTGGTCAATAACGCCGGCCTGGCGCTGGGCATGGAGCCTGCCCACAAAGCCAGCGTGGAAGACTGGGAAAACATGATCGACACCAACAACAAAGGCCTGGTGTACATGACCCGCGCCGTGCTGCCGGGCATGGTTGAACGTAATCGTGGTCATATCATTAATATCGGTTCCACCGCAGGCAGCTGGCCTTACGCGGGCGGCAACGTCTATGGCGCAACCAAGGCCTTTGTACGCCAGTTCAGCCTGAACCTGCGCACCGACCTGCACGGTACCGCCATCCGCGTGACCGACGTTGAGCCGGGCCTGGTAGGCGGAACGGAATTCTCCAACGTGCGCTTCAAGGGTGACGACGCGAAAGCGGATAAAACCTATGAAAATGCAAATGCGCTGACGCCGGAAGATATCACCGAAACCGTCTGGTGGGTCGCGACGCTGCCGAAGCATGTCAACATCAATACTGTTGAGATGATGCCCGTCAGCCAGACCTATGCCGGACTCAGCGTACATCGCGGGTAATTCACCCTTCCCGGCCTGCGGGCCGGGTATGTGATGACGGGTAAAAGAATGGTAGTATGTTCAGGTTAACTCTCTGAGAAATCACAACCCATGGCCGCTGAATCGCAACTTAATCCTACCCAGCCCGTTAATCAGCAAATTTATCGCATCTTACGCCGTGATATTGTTCGCTGCCTGATCCCGCCGGGAACGCCGCTCTCAGAAAAAGAGGTTTCGGTACGTTTTGACGTTTCCCGTCAGCCCGTGCGCGAGGCGTTTATTAAGCTTGCAGAAAACGGCCTTATTCAGATCCGCCCTCAGCGCGGCAGCTACGTGAATAAAATTTCGCTTTCGCAGGTGCGTAACGGCTGTTTTGTTCGCCAGGCCATCGAGTGTGCCGTTGTGCGCCGCGCCGCGTCGCTCATCAACGACAACCAGTGTTACCAGCTGGAGCAAAACCTGCATCAGCAGCGCATTGCTATCGATCGCAAACAGTTAAACGACTTTTTCCAGCTGGACGATGAGTTTCACCAGAAACTGGCGCAGATTGCCGAGTGCCAGCTCGCGTGGGATACCGTCGAAAACATCAAGGCCACCATCGACCGCGTGCGATATATGAGCCTCGACCACGTGTCTCCGCCAGAAATGCTGCTGCGCCAGCATCACGATATTTTCAGCGCGCTGGAAAAACGCGACGCGGAAGCCGTAGATAAAGCAATGACGCTTCACCTCCAGGAAATTAGCGAGTCGGTTCAGTTAATTCGTCAGGAAAACAGCGAGTGGTTTAGCGAAGAATAAAACCTCGCCGCCCCCTTTCGGTTGCGGCGAAGCAATTAGCGAACCACTAATACCGGAATAGTGGCGTAGCGCAGGATAGTTTCAGCATTCGAACCCAGCAGATGCGTTGTGATACTCGGATTTTTCGATCCGATAACGATAACATCATATTTCCCCTCTTTGCTGAGCTTGATGATTTCATCCCGTACGTTGCCGAAGCGTACTTCACAGTCAATATTGTCCGGGGACATATCAAAGAGCCGTTTCAGCGCTTTCATTTTCTTATCAGACTCGGCGGTCATATACTCTTCGAATTTCTTAATATCGGCATTGAACCCCCGCAGTAACGAACGGCTGCTGTTAGGAAGAATGTTGACCAGGGTGATGGTCGCGCCTTCCGTCTTCGCGAGGTTGGCCGCATGGCGTACCGCTTTGTCGCTCAAGTCCATTTCAAACACGTCAACAGGCATCAAAATTTTCTTATACATAAGCCTGACTCCTTTTCCAGTGAAGGGTTATTTTCTGCTTCCAGAATGGCATTGCGGAGATAAACAAAGCCTAAACACTTGCATCCTGAAATTATCAATTAAGGAAAATAACTGTCCGCTTTGTAAAGCGGTGTCCTGAACCGTCAACGCCATCATGAAATAAGAAAAAAGTGTGAGCTTGATCAAAAGCAAATAATTTCGTTTAAGAGAGGCGTATTAATAGTGCCCCGTGAACGGCAGTCGTTGAATTAGCGCCGTAACGGATAAGTGAGAGAGGAGAAAATACCATGATGACATACGACCGTAACCGAAATGCAATCACCACCGGCAGCCGCGTCATGATTAGCGGCACAGGCCAGTTCGGCGTGATTAAAGCGATCCACAGCGACGGTCTTAATGCCGAGCAGGTGCGTCGTAATAAAACGGTTGAAGTGGACGGATGCGAAGGTAAGTTCGAACCGATTGAGCTGATTCGCCTGGGGATGCACTAAGCCGTGCCCCGACATGCCGCCGCGAACGGCGGCATGTCATAGCGTTAAAGCTGAGCGGCGTACTCCGCAACCGTAGCCTTCGCGCCTTTTTGCAGCAACATCTGATAGGCCTGCATGACCGCCGCCACAAACACCGCGTCCTTCGGCAGCTCGTTACCGAAAATAGACTCAATGCCCAACAGCGCATTAACGCGGCTTTCCCCTTCAGGGCTACCGTTTACCGCCGCCTGAATCACCGCCAGCTGCGGATCGCTCACCTCAATCGCGTTACCCTGCTCATCCACACCGCCGACATAACGCATCCAGCCCGCCACGCCCAGGGCCAGCAGCGGGAAAGGCTTCTGGTGGACAAGGTGCCAGCGCACGGAATCGAGCATGCGCTGCGGCAATTTCTGGCTGCCGTCCATGGCGATCTGCCAGGTGCGGTGGCGCAGTGCCGGATTGCTGTAGCGCGCGATCAGCTGGTCGGCATAACGACCTAAATCCACGCCTTTCACTTTCAGCGTCGGCGCCTGCTCTTTCAGCATCAGCGCATGCGCGGCGATACGGTAATGTTCATCTTCCATGCAGTCATTAATGTGCTGATAACCGGCCAGGTAGCCAAGATAGGCCAGGAACGAGTGGCTGCCGTTAAGCATTCTCAGCTTCATCTCTTCAAACGGAATGACATCAGAAACCAGTTCCGCACCGGCCTTTTCCCACTCAGGACGGCCTGCAACGAAATTGTCTTCAATCACCCACTGGCGGAACGGCTCGCAGGCCACGCCTGCCGGATCGCGTACGCCAGTCAGCTGCTCGATTTTATCCAGCGTGTCGGCCGTGACGGCGGGTACAATACGATCCACCATGGTTGACGGGAAGGTGACGTTCGCTTCGATCCAGTCTGCCAGTTTGCCATCAACAGCGCGCGCGTAGGCACAGGTCACATTGCGCATCACGTGGCCGTTCTCCGGCATGTTATCGCAGGACATCACGCTGAATGCCGGTAGCCCCGCCGCCTTGCGACGCGCCAGCGCTTCCACCACCACGCCCGGTGCAGATTTTGGCTGATGCGGGTTTTGCAGGTCTGCAACGATTAACGGATGATCGAGCATCAGTTGTCCGGTTGCCGGGGAGTGGCAATACCCTTTCTCGGTGATAGTGAGCGACACAATGGCAACCTGCGGCTCGCACAGGGCCGCCAGCACGGTTTCCAGCCCGTCGACCTGCGCATGGAGCGCGGTTTTAACGACGCCGACCACGCGTGCCGTCCAGGCATCGGCAGACATTTCTGCCACGGTATAAAGATTATCCTGTGCCTTCAGATCGGCGATCTGCTGTTCGCCGCCAATCAGGTTAACTTCGCAGTAACCCCAGTCGCTGCCCTGTTCTGCGGCGAGTATGTCGGTGTACACCGCCTGGTGCGCGCGGTGAAACGCGCCAAATCCTAAATGAACAATGCGTGCCTTAAGGCTGCTGCGATCGTACTGCGGACGCGTTGCCTTCGCCTGTAATAACCGGTTTTCCATGATTGAGACTCGTTAATTAATGAAAGCTGTGATTCGCTGCCGCTTGCTTAACAAAGCGGCAGCGCCTGCTGACTACACCAACTAGAATGGCAGCCGGAGTCAAAAAACGCTGCCATTAACCATACTGATACGTCGTTTTCAGATCTTGATTTACATTAACTTTTCGCCATGTGGTGTGACATCAGATAAAAGTTGTGTGACAGGTAGCGCAAGATGTAAACCATTAGCGACGGGAAGAGAGCGCGCCGTAGGCTACCGACCCCTTATGAGACGCTTCTGCCGCATCTTCCGCTTCACTCAGATCGCGATCGCGCACTTCCGGCATCAGCAAAGCGGAGAGCAACCCAATCAGCGAGTACGCCACCAGCATCGCCACAATCGGCCACCAGGACCCGGTCATGTTGCAGAAGATCCCCGCCAGCACCGGACCAAAGCCTACGGCCACCAGCCCACCCGCCTCTTTCGAGATCGCCATGCGGGTAAAGCGGTTCCGCGAACCAAACATCTCTGCCATGGTGATGTTTTCCAGCGCAAACAGCCCGAGCACCGCAAAGTTATGAATAACGATGATAGAGAGCATGATCACGCCCGGCGCGTAACTTTTATCGACGATGATCGACAGCATCGGATAAGCCAGTATGATGGCTGAAATATTAAGGAGGATATACGGCAGACGGCGCCCCACTTTATCGGACAGCCAGCCCAGCAGCGGGATGGTGAGGAAGCCGAGAATCGAACTGATCATCAGCGCATCGGTTGGGATCGCCTTATCAAACAACAGCGTCTGCACCAGATACCCGGCAAGAAACGTCTGAATCAGACCTGAGTTCCCGGCCTGACCAAAGCGCAGCCCCGTCGCCAGCCAGAACGATTTGCTCTTAAACATCGCGCCTAATGAGGTATCCTGCGCCGCCGCCGGCGCAACGGTTTCGGCGTCGTTAACCTTCTCAAACACCGGACTCTCTTTAAGGTTCATACGCAGCCAGATGGCGAAGATCATCACCACGACGCTGGCGAGGAACGGCACGCGCCAGCCCCAGGCAATAAGCTCTTCACGATCGAGGGCAAAGAACATGACGGCCCAGATCGCCGTGGCGCTCAGCGTTCCGCAGTTGGTTCCCATGGCGACCAGCGAGGAGATGATGCCGCGTTTCCCCTTCGGCGCGTACTCCGCCAGCATGGTCCCTGCGCCGGAGATTTCCGCCCCCGCGCCCAGCCCCTGAATAATACGCAGCGTCACCAGCAGCACCGGTGCGAAAATCCCGATCTGTGCGTAGGTTGGCAATACGCCAATTAAGGTGGTGCAGATCCCCATCATGGTGATGGTGATAAACAGCACCTTTTTACGGCCAATTCTGTCCCCCATTCTGCCGAAGATAAATGCCCCGACGATACGCGCGATGTAGCCAGCGCCGTAGGTCCCCATCGCCAGGATCAGCGCCATGGCCGCAGACTGTTCAGGGAAGAAGATTTCATGGAACACCAGCGCGGCGCCAAGGGAGTAGAGCTGGAAATCCATAAACTCCAGGGCGGTGCCCAGCCAGCCAGATACGGCGGCCTTCACCAGGTCTGACGTACTTCTTTGAGGTTGTGCTTGAGTCATAATGGCTATCTCTGAAAGGTAAGATGCGTACCACTTAGAGCCTGTCTTCGCAGGCTCTTAACCGCGTGATTTTTATTGGTCGAACGTGAGCAAGACTTTGCAGCACTGCCGCTGATCTTTTTCAAACAGTTCGATGGCGTCTGTAACGTGGTGATAGTCAAATGTGTGGGTGACCAGTTTTTCAGGGTCGATCAGCCCTTTTTCCAGCCAGTCGATAACGACCGGGAATTTGTTGGCATTCAGGCGCGACGAGAAAATTGACAGCTCTTTGCCGGTGATCCCCTGCTGCACGATCTGGCTCGGGTCGCTGGAGAAGCCCATCAGCACGATGCGTGCCGCCGGGGAAGCCAGCATAATCGCTTCCTGCAAAATGGAGGGATGACAGGCAGCATCGATGATCAACGTCGGCTTGATCCCTTTTTCATCCAGCGCGGCCTGTAGCGATTGCTCTCCGTTGTTGAAGACCCAGTCTGCACCGCTGCGCTGCGCCATCGCCAGCCGCTCATCAATACGATCCACCACGATGACCTGCTTCACCTTGTAAACGCCCTTCAGCGCCTGCACGGTGACGAGCCCCATTGGGCCTGCACCGTAGATCAGCGCCACGTCCTGTTCGGTGGGTTTCGCCTGCCCCGTGACGTTAGCGGCAATGGTGAAGGGCTCAACCATCACCGCGTGTTTGTCTGGGATCGCAGCCGGAATGTGCCAGGCGTTTTTTGCCGGCACAACGGCGTATTCGCTGAAGCCACCGTCGCGATGGACGCCCAGCACCACCAGCGAGGTGCACACGTTCGGTTTTCCGACGGAACACGGGTAGCAGTGCCCGCAGCTGATCACCGGATCAACCGAGACGCGCTGGCCCAGCCGGGAGCTTTCCACGCCTTCGCCAATCGCGTCTATTTCGCCAAAGAATTCGTGACCAATGACGCGCGGATATTTCGCAAACGGGTTATGCCCGCGATAGATATGGCTGTCAGAACCACAGATCCCGGCCAGCCTGATTTTGACGCGGACTTCCCCTGCGCCCGGCAACGGGAGGGGACGCTCTTCAATCACCAGCGCATTGGGCTGTTGGATCACTACGCTTTTCATCATTCGCTCCTCGTTTACCAGTTCCATAGGGTGCCGTCTTCCAGGCGGGCCACCGGCAGATAGGCCGGATCGTACGGGTATTTCGCCGCCAGCTTCTCGTCGAACTCGATGCCCAGCCCTGGCTTGTCACCCGGGTGCATATAGCCGTTATCAAAGCGCCAGCTGTGCGGGAACACTTCCAGCATCTGCTCTGAGTACCCCATATACTCCTGCACGCCGAAATTCGGTACCCACAGGTCAAAATGCAGCGCCGCGGCGTGGCAAATCGGCGACAGATCCGACGGGCCGTGTGAACCGGTACGCACCTGATAGAGTGAGGCAAAATCCGCAATACGACGCATCCCGGTGATACCGCCCGCGTGGGTTATGGTGGTGCGGATATAGTCAATGAGCTGCTCTTCAATCAGCTGCTTGCAGTCCCAGATGCTGTTAAACACCTCACCCACGGCAATCGGCGTGACGGTGTGTTGGCGGATAAGGCGGAAACATTCCTGGTTTTCAGCGGGAGTCGGATCTTCCATCCAGAACATGCGGAACTCTTCAATACTCTTGCCGAACCGCGCCGCTTCGATTGGCGTCAAACGGTGGTGCATGTCGTGGAGGAGATGTTCGTTGAAGCCAAACTGGCTACGCACGGCATCAAACAGTTTTGGCGTGAAATCGAGATATTTCTCGGTGGACCACAGCTGCTCGTCTGGCCAGTCGCCTTTGGTTGCAGGCTCATACGCCAGCCCTTTTCCTTTAGACATACCATAGGTGGTTTTCATCCCCGGCACGCCGCACTGCACGCGGATGGCCTTAAAACCCATCTCTTTATGGCGGGCGTAGTCTTCCAGCACGTCATCAATGGTGTGCCCGGTGGTGTGACAATAGACCATCACCCCTTCGCGGGATGCGCCACCCAGCAGCTGGTAGAGCGGCATGTTCGCGGCTTTCGCTTTGATGTCCCACAGCGCCATATCCACGGCGGAAATCGCGGACATGGTGACCGGACCACGGCGCCAGTAGGCCCCTTTATAAAAGAATTGCCAGATATCTTCGATGCGGTGCGCATCGCGGCCAATCAGCTGTGGGCAAAGGTGATCTTTCAGGTAGGAGGCAACGGAAAGTTCACGTCCGTTCAGCGTGGCATCACCCAGGCCGACAATGCCCTGATCGGTCGTGATTTTAAGGGTGACAAAGTTACGCCCCGGGCAGGTGACAAATACTTCAGCCCCGACAATCTTCATAATCCATTTCCTTACATCTTCGTTGTGATGCAGGAAATTTACGCAACTACACTACTACCATACAAGTATAATGATCATAAAATCAGCGGACGATCACATTATAAGGACGCTTATGCGCGTCCCCAGCCGGCCACGATGATCAACATGCCGCACAGGGCAACCACTGCGCCAGCCCAGTCGTACAGGCTTAGCCTGACGCCATCGACAATGCGCAGCCACAGCAGCGCGGTACAGACGTACACCCCGCCGTAGGCCGCGTAAACCCGCCCGCTGGCGGCCGGATGCAGGGTTAGCAGCCAGACGAAAAGGGCCAGCGCCACTCCGGCAGGGATCAGCAGCAGTGCGGAAGCGCCCCGCTTCAGCCAGAGCCACGGCAAAAAGCATCCGATGATTTCACACAGCGCGGTCGCGAAAAAAAGCAGCGTCGTTTTGAACATTTTTCTCGTTTCGTGAGGATTGATTTAGATATCATACGCGATAATGCTCTCATCGTTCCCATACCTGCGGCGCGGGTATGACACCCTTTCGGATTGGTGTAGAATCCAACGGGGTAATCCGATTTTCTGCACCCGTTTAAAGGAAACGCTATGACTACATTAAGCAAACGCCTTTGTCTGACAGCCGCACTGGCGCTGTCCTCGTTCGCCTTTGCCGCAACGGCATCAGCCGAAACCAGCAAGCTCATCATTGAGTCTGGTGACAGCGCGCAAAGCCGTCAGAACGCCGCCATGGACAAAGAACAATGGAATGACACCCGCAGCCTGCGTCAGAAAGTGAATAAACGCGCTGAAAAAGAGTGGGATAAAGAGGATGTGGCGTTTGACGCGCGCGATAAGTGCCAGCAAAGTGCCAACGTCAACGCTTACTGGGAGCCTAACACCCTGCGCTGCCTGGATCGTCGTACTGGCCGCACGGTAGCACCGTAATGTCGAGGCTGTGTGACGTGAAGCTCCGTCCGCTGGAGCGCGAAGATTTACGCTTTGTTCACCAGCTCGACAACAATGCCAGCGTGATGCGCTACTGGTTTGAAGAGCCTTACGAGGCCTTTGTTGAGCTGTCCGATCTTTATGACAAGCATATCCACGACCAGAGCGAACGCCGGTTTGTGGTGGAGTGCGAAGGTGAAAAAGCCGGGCTGGTTGAACTGGTTGAGATCAACCACGTCCACCGTCGGGCGGAATTTCAGATCATTATTTCACCGGAACACCAGGGGAAAGGTCTTGCTTCGCGGGCGGCAAAGCTGGCGATGGATTACGGATTTAACGTCCTGAATCTCTACAAGCTTTACCTGATCGTCGATAAAGAGAACGAAAAAGCGATTCATATCTACCGTAAGCTGGGCTTTATGGTAGAAGGTGAACTGATCCATGAGTTCTTTATTAACGGCGAATACCGTAACACCATCCGCATGTGCATTTTCCAGCATCAGCATCTGGCCGGACATAAGTCCTCCTCTGCCAGCCTGCTTAAACCGACCGCGCAGTAACCTGCGCGGTTTTATTCTCAATAATATTCAATGCTGTTTTTGATGGTGTACTTGCGCTCAACGGCAGGTTTGACGCTGTCGTCGACGATCGCCAGTTCACAGCTCACCGGGTTGTTGTGGCGATCGTACTCGCAACTCTGCTTTACATTGCCCATCGGTTTATCGTTCAACAGGCTTACCGCCGTATAATCCATACGCTTGTGCAGATCTTTCGACGGCGTTGCCTGGACCGATAAACGCTGGTTGCCGGACACCGTGGTTTTACCCAGCGGGTAGCCGTCAGCGTCATACTGATACTTTACTTCCATCTCTTTGCTGTGCGCGGCAACCACAAACCCGTTATCGTCGGTGTCCCACGTCACCCCGGCCGATGGCAGTTCCGCCAGCTGACATTTCCCCTGCAACTTCACCTTCTGCTGCTGGGTTTCAGCATCGACGTAGTAGTTCGCATCCAGCACCAGCGCAACGCCCGTGTTAGCCTCCAGATCGTGCAGTTCAAGCGTATCGAAACACCCTTCCGTCGACATCGTGCCGGTCACGCGTTTGGAGACTTCACCTTTGTCGTTGAACAGCGTCTGGGTAAAATCTTTCACCGGGCCGCGAAGAGGATCAAAGTCAAACTCGTTTGAAAAACTCGCCATCTCCGGCGTAAATGACAGCGGCGCGGTGTTGTTGTCGCATCCCACCAGTACCGTTGCCAGTAGCGTTATCGCTGCGTATTTCTTCACATCATTTACCGTTCAGAGAGAGATACAATCATATTAGCAAATACAGGAACTTACATAACAGCACTTCATCTGCCTCTTTGCGCTGTGTGAATCCCTCATTTGCATTGACGAGCCTTGTCAAAGTGGCTACTTTGAGCGCGCAAGATTCCACACAATTATAAAATCAGATTAATAAATTTCGGGTTAACATCATGATTTACGACTGTTTTTTGTACTATGACGAAGATATGTTGCTCGACATCAGATTACATACGCTCGCTGATGTCGTTGACCGTTTTGTCATAGTTGAAGCAACACACTCTTTTACGGGCATACCGCGAAAGTTGCATTTCGATATGACTAAGTTTGCCAAATTCAAAGACAAAATTATTTACGTGCCTTTTGACGCGCAGCCTATTTTAAACAGTGCAGACAATACCCAGGTTGATGCCTGGGCAAATGAAGCAGCGCTTCGCAACTCCATTATGAACGGATTAAAAGACGCGGCAGACAACGACCTGATTCTGGTGTCAGACGTTGACGAAATTTTCTCTCCCGACACGGTCAGGGCCATTAATCCTCGCGCGCTCTGCACGACTATTCATCAAAACGTATTCAACTATCAGTTTAATCTACAGGTTCACAACACGGATGGCACGCCGAGAAAATGTACGTTGCCCCGCGCGACGTCCTATTACAACCTGAAGCATTTCTTCCACGGTGAGCCTGAATCTTTCAGAAACTGGAAGCGTGCCCGCAAAGATAAAAACTGGTCATGGTTTAAATGGAACTGGTTAAAAATCAATAATAAGATTGTGAAAGATGGCGGCTGGCATTTCTCATGGGTAATGACCCCAGAAAGAATTTCCGAAAAAATGTCTACCATTTCTCACACCGAATACGATCTGCCGGAATTTAATAACCCGGAACATATCATGAAGGTTATCAGCAACGCTGAGGATATCTGGGGACGAGACCGAAAACTGGTCAAGCAAGAGGTATCAAAACGCAACCTGCCTGCTTATCTGGTAGACAATCAGCAGCAGTATTCGCAATTTATTTTATGAAGCAGGCAGGGCTCCAGGACAATTCAGAAAGAGACACACTAAAACAAAAGCTTACCCTAATCCTGCTATGCTTATTATCTACACAGTGAAAAGGAGCTACAGATGAAACGGTTACCCTGGATTACCGCCCTGCTGTTAATGAGTGCTTCACCTGCGATTCTTGCGGCCCCGGACTCCTGCGAGCACGTGAAAAGCGACATTCAGCAGAAGATTATCAACAACGGCGTGCCGGAGTCTGGCTTTACCCTGAACATCGTTCCGAACGATCAGGCCGATCAGCCGGATGCGCAGGTCGTTGGGCATTGTGCCAACGATACCTTCAAAATTCTGTACACCCGTACCAGCAGCGGCAATTACCCGGTAAGCGGGGCGGGAACGCAGGAGAATGCGCCTACTGAGCCGCAATGATTTTGCCACTCAATTCCCCTGATTTGACGAGGATTAATATTTAATACCTCCAAATAAGTAACACTCCCCCCATCATTAGCCCAGTTGTAGTCACGGGTGAAAATAATTATTACCAATGATGGGGTGAGTCATGTCCGAAGTTGAACATCACGGCGGGATAAGCCGTCGAGCTCTGGTTAAATCCACTGCCATAGGATCGCTGGCGCTTGCCGCCGGTGGGATCGCATTACCTTTCGGTTTGAAAAGCGCCGCCGCCGCAGTGCAAACCGCCGTGCAGCCCGCGGAAGACAAAGTCGTTTGGGGCGCCTGCTCGGTGAACTGCGGGAGCCGCTGCGCGCTGCGTCTGCACGTACGCGATGACGAAGTTTATTGGGTTGAAACGGATAACACCGGCGAGGATATTTACGGCAACCATCAGGTTCGCGCCTGCCTGCGCGGTCGTTCTATCCGCCGTCGTATTAACCATCCTGACCGTCTGAACTATCCGATGAAACGCGTGGGCAAACGCGGAGAAGGTAAGTTTGAGCGTATCACCTGGGAAGAAGCGCTGGACACCATCGCCGCCAGCCTGAAAGGCGTGGTCGAAAAATACGGCAACGAAGCGGTCTACATTAATTACTCCTCAGGGATCGTAGGCGGAAATATCACCCGCTCCTCCCCTTACGCCTCCCTGGTAGCGCGCCTGATGAACTGCTACGGCGGCTTCCTTAGCCACTACGGCACCTACAGCACCGCGCAGATCGCCTGCGCCATGCCCTACACATACGGCAGCAACGACGGCAACAGCACCTCGGATATTGAAAACACCAAACTGGTGGTGATGTTCGGCAATAATCCGGCGGAAACGCGCATGAGCGGCGGCGGGATAACCTACTACCTCGAACAGGCACGCGAACGCTCTAACGCGCGGATGATCGTTATCGATCCGCGCTACACCGACACCGCCGCAGGGCGTGAAGACGAGTGGATCCCCATTCGTCCGGGCACCGATGCCGCGCTGGTGGCGGGTATTGCGTGGGTGCTGATTACTGAAAACCTCGTCGATCAGCCTTTCCTCGATAAATACTGCGTGGGTTATGACGAAAAAACCCTGCCGGAAGGCGCACCTGCTAATGGTCATTACAAAGCCTATATTCTCGGCCAGGGTGATGACAAAACCGCGAAAACTCCGGAGTGGGCGTCGCGCATTACGGGCATCCCCGCCGATCGCATTATTAAGCTGGCCCGTGAAATCGGTTCGGCGAAACCGGCCTACATTTGCCAGGGCTGGGGCCCGCAGCGTCAGGCCAACGGGGAGCAAACCTCCCGCGCCATCGCCATGCTGCCGATCCTGACCGGCAACGTCGGCATTAGCGGCGGCAACAGCGGCGCGCGCGAATCGACCTACACCATCACCATCGAACGCATGCCGCTACCGGAGAATCCGGTGAAAACGCAAATCTCCTGCTTTAGCTGGACGGATGCCATTGTCCGTGGCCCGGAGATGACCGCCCTGCGCGACGGCGTGCGCGGCAAGGATAAGCTCGATGTGCCGATCAAGTTTATCTGGAACTACGCGGGTAACACCCTCATCAACCAGCACTCCGATATCAACAAAACCCACGACATTTTGCAGGATGAGAGTAAGTGCGAAACGATCGTCGTCATCGACAACTTCATGACCTCGTCCGCGAAGTATGCCGATATTGTTCTGCCGGACCTGATGACCGTTGAGCAGGAAGATATCATCCCCAACGATTACGCCGGCAACATGGGCTACCTGATTTTCCTCCAGCCGGTTACCGCCCCGAAGTTCGAGCGCAAGCCCATCTACTGGATCATGAGCGAAGTGGCGAAACGCCTCGGACCGGATATCCATCAGAAATTCACCGAAGGCCGTTCGCAGGAGCAGTGGCTGCATTATCTGTACGCCAAAATGGTCGCCAGAGATCCCCAACTGCCGTCCTACGACGCGCTGAAGAAAATGGGTATTTATAAGCGCAAAGATCCGAATGGACACTTTGTGGCCTATAAAAAATTCCGTGACGATCCGGACGCCAATCCACTCAAAACCCCGTCGGGGAAAATCGAAATCTACTCCAGCAAGCTGGCGGATATTGCGGCAACCTGGGAGCTGCAAAAAGACGAAACCATTACCCCGCTGCCGGTTTATACCTCAACTTTCGAAGGCTGGGACGCGCCCGAGCGCAGTAAATTCCCGCTGCAACTGTTCGGCTTCCACTTTAAAGCCCGCACCCACTCCAGCTACGGCAACGTGGATGTACTCCAGGCCGCCTGTCGCCAGGAGGTGTGGCTTAACCCCGTGGACGCCGGGAAGCGCGGCATTAAAAACGGGGACATGGTGCGCGTGTTTAACGACCGCGGCGAAGTGCGCATTGCCGCCAAAGTCACGCCGCGCATCATGCCCGGCGTGAGTGCGATGGGCCAGGGCGCCTGGCACGATGCCAACATGAACGGCGATCGCGTCGATCGCGGGTCTTGCATCAACACCCTGACCACGCACCGCCCGTCACCGCTGGCGAAAGGCAACCCGCAGCACACGAACCTGGTGCAGATCGAGAAGGCATAAGGAATAGACAATGACAACCCAGTATGGATTTTTTATTGATTCCAGCCGTTGCACCGGGTGCAAAACCTGCGAGCTGGCCTGCAAGGATTACAAAGACCTGACCCCGGACGTCAGCTTCCGTCGTATTTATGAATACGCGGGCGGCGACTGGCAGGAGGATAACGGCGTCTGGCATCAGAATGTCTTTGCCTATTACCTGTCGATTGCCTGCAACCACTGCGAAGATCCGGCCTGTACCAAGGTCTGTCCGAGCGGGGCAATGCACAAGCGCGACGACGGCTTTGTGGTGGTGGACGAGGACGTCTGCATCGGCTGTCGCTACTGCCACATGGCCTGCCCGTACGGCGCACCGCAGTACAACGCCGCCAAAGGCCATATGACCAAGTGCGACGGCTGCCACAGCCGCGTCGCGGACGGCAAAAAGCCCATCTGCGTCGAGTCCTGCCCGCTGCGCGCGCTGGACTTTGGCCCGATTGAGGATCTGCGCAAAAAACACGGCCAGCTTGCTGCCGTCGCGCCGCTGCCGTCTGCACACTTCACGAAGCCGAGTATTGTGATCAAACCTAACGCCAACAGCCGTCCGACGGGTGACACCACCGGCTACCTGGCAAACCCGAAGGAGGTGTGAGATGGGAAGTGGATGGCATGAATGGCCGCTGGTAATCTTCACCGTTTTCGGGCAGTGCGTGGCCGGCGCGCTAATCGTGATGGGTTTCGCCTGGCTGAATGAAAAAGAGGAAGCGGCTAAACGGCGCATCGTGCGCAGCATGTTTTTTCTCTGGGTAGTGATGGGTATTGGGTTTATGGCCTCGGTACTGCACCTCGGCTCCCCGCTGCGCGCCTTCAACTTGCTTAACCGCGTGGGAGCGTCAGCGCTGAGTAATGAGATCGCAGCGGGTTCGATCTTCTTTGCCGTGGGCGGTTTCTGGTGGCTGGTATCGGTTATCGGTAAAATGCCCCCTGCTTTAGGCAAAATCTGGCTGGTGGTCAGTCAACTCCTGGGGGTCGTTTTTGTCTGGGCGATGACCCGGGTCTATCAGATTGATACCGTTCCGACCTGGTATACGGGCTACACCACGCTGGCCTTCTTCCTGACGATGGCGCTTGCTGGTCCGCTGCTGGCCGCGCTGCTGCTGCGGGTTGCAAACGTGACATATAAAGGTACCGTTGCCGCCTCCGTCAGCGTGCTGGCGCTGCTCGTCTGCGTGGCGGTCGTCGTGTTGCAAAGCAATGCGCTGGCGACGATCCAGAGTTCCATTCAGCAGGCCAGCGCCCTGCTGCCGGATTATGGTTCGCTTCAGGTCTGGCGCATCGCGCTGCTGACGGCGGGCTTAGGCTGCTGGATCTGCCCGCTGATTCGGCGTCAGGAGCCGAAAACGCTCGGTCTGTTGACAGGTTTTGTGCTGGTGGCGCTGGGTGAACTTATTGGCCGTGGGCTATTTTATGGTCTGCATATGACCGCAGGGTTAGTGATTGCAGGTTAACACAGGCGCGCGGGACCGCCCGCGCGCAAGTAAGGAAAGTTGTAATGAATGACGTCTCACATCGCGAATCGTTCGCGTTCAGCGCCCGGGTACTGGGCGCGCTGTTTTATTTTGCCCCGGACAGCGAACAGACTGCGCCGCTGGTGAGCGCCCTGACCGCCGGTGACTGGGTGCAGGACTGGCCGCTGCCGGAAGAAAGCCTGCTGCCCGTCGCCGCTGCGTTTAAAGCCCCGTCGGACGAAGCGTTGAAGCACGCGTGGCAGCGTCTGTTTATTGGCCCATATGCCCTGCCCGCTCCTCCGTGGGGCTCCGTCTGGCTCGATCGCGAGTCCGTGCTGTTTGGCGATTCGACCCTCGCGTTGCGTCAGTGGATGCGTGAAAACAATATCGCCTTTGAAATGCAGCAGAATGAGCCGGAAGATCACTTCGGCACGCTGCTGCTGCTGGCGGCGTGGCTTGCCGAGAACGGTCGCGACACAGAACGCGACCAGCTTCTGGCCTGGCATCTGCTGCCGTGGAGCACGCGTTTCCTGACCGTATTCGTTGAAAACGCGGCCCATCCTTTCTACGCGGCGCTGGGTAAACTGGCTCAACTGACCCTGGCAGACTGGCAGTCCACTTTGCTGATCCCGATTGCAGAAAAAACGCTGTACCGATAACAGCGCCTGGCTTGCACATCCGTTGTGCTAGCCAGTTTCGCACATTTTTGCTGCAACACCACGTCGCAACTGCTATACTGTATATAATTACAGTACCGGAGGCGCAAAATGGCTGTTGAAACAAAATTTGTTGTCGTAAGAAAGGGTGAAGAGAAAATGACATTTGCCAGTAAGAAAGAGGCTGACGCTCACGACAAACTGCTCGATATGGCAGAAGCGTTCACCGACTGGCTGTTGCAAAGCGAAATGCAATTGGATGAAACGCAGGCGGAGAACCTTGGGCTGTATCTCGCCGAGCAGAAAGAAGCTGTTCAGCATATCCTGCGTACCAGCAAGCTTCCCGAGCGCGATGCTGCAACGGATAAAACAGCGGCGGATGCGGATGGCAGTAAAAAAATCCGTGCCGTTAAAGCGGCCTGATCGTCAGAATCCCCATCACTTGTCCTGCCACCGTGAGCTGGAAACGGCTCACGGCTTTAATATTATCGGCTTACAGAACGTCGCGCTGGATATTTTGCCTTTAATTCATCCAGCGTCACCATGAGAAGGGCCTGTTATCTCGATTTGTCCGCCTCAACATTTACGCTAACGTTCAGCCTTTTTGCTTCAATGGTTAACATTTTTTGGGCCAAAGCCATATCACCCCCGTGCACTTTATCTATAAGATTTTGTACAAGGGTCATCATCAGGAAATGTTTATTCGCGGGACAGAAATCTGTCATAGTGATTCCGTTATCCTTCAGGCGTTGATGCGCAACCGTCTCTGTCTCTGCAATTATTTCAGCAACTTTCTCATGCATGATGTCGATCTGCTCGAAAACAATGCCGTTAATCATTTCAATCTGTTCTGGCGTAAAATTCGGTTCCATCAATTCCCCTCGTCAGGCGTAGGTTAAAAACACGTGCATCACACGGTGAGCGCTTCGGAATGGCGCGGTAAATTATCACATAACTCTTGCAACTCATTGATCAGCCTTGCCAGGTGGAAACCATCGCACACGGAGTGATGGACCTGAACGGCGAAAGGCAACAAGACTTTTCCATCCTGGTTATAGTATTTTCCAAAGGTGAACATGGGTGCAAAAAAGTTCTGCATGTTAGCCACGTTGATATTAAAACTGGTAAAGCTCGCCCATGGAATATCCGATATGAAGAATATATTTTCCCGGGACTCTTCCTTAGGCCAGTAGGCAAGATTATCACCATAGCGAGAAACGTCTTCTGCATAAACGTTCTGAAAGTGATGAATATTCCCGTCGAAGTGACTCCACAACGATGAAAACGTCTCCGTTTCTTTATGGAAAAGGGTATAGCTTGGATGCACCTCCTTCCATATTACAAGTTCATTATCCTTCATAGCCATACGGAACTCAGAATGGCGGTTAACGACTGTGGCAATAATAGAAATAATCGAAGGATAAAATTTCCAGCCAACCTGTTTGATATGTTTCAGCAGCGCCGTAATATCCAGCTGAACCGTTTGGTTAATCGTGCATTGAGCAAAGCTCTGAAAGACTTCAAAATGCTCTTTCCTTGCCCAACTTGATAAATCTACAGCCGTATATTCTGGCGTTAATTTTGTCATTTCTTAGCCTTAATTGAGCAGCGCTATATAAAAGAGTAGCGTAACACAAACCCAGGAGCTGTATAGACGGCAGCGCAGAGGCACCCCTAAATTTTCAGCGTATCGATTACCGCTCTCAGCGCCGGGGAGACGTTGCGGTGCGGGTAATAGAGGTAAAGCCCGTCCATCCGCAGACTGTAGCGCTGCAAGACCCTTATCAGCGTCCCGCGCTCCAGATCGTCAGCCACCAGCTCTACCGGGACATAGGCCAGCCCGAGTCCCAGCCGCGCGGCTTCGGCTTCCATATAGCTGTCCGAAAAGGCCCATTGTCCTTCCGGGCGGTGAGCAATACTTTTTCCGTCCTGAATGAGCTCCCATTGATAGTGGCGACCGTCGGCGAACTGATAGGCAATGCAGGGATGCGAAGTCAGATCAGCAGGCACCTGCGGGAAACCATAGCGCCGGAAATGCGCCGGGGCGGCAACCACGGCCATCTCCATATCGGGCGTAATGCGCACGGCAATCATACCTTGCCCCACCTCCGGCCCCAGCCGGACGCCCGCATCGAACCGTTCGGCAATAATGTCCACGAACCGGCTTTCATTCATTAATTCCAGTCGAATATCCGGGTAACGCTGTTTGAATATAGCGAGCTTTGGCAGCAGACATTTTTCAATGGCGTGCTGGCTGGCATTAATGCGCACCGTGCCGGAGGGCGTCTGGCGGTAGTGTGCCAGTCTGGTTAGCCCGGTATCGAGCGCATCAAAGGCGGAGCCGGCAGTCTGGTAAAGCTGTTCTCCGGCGTGGGTTAGCGACAGCTTGCGCGTGGTACGCACCAGAAGCTGAACGCCCAGCCGCTCTTCCAGCTCCCGAACCGATCGGCTGATCCCGGATTGTGCCAGCCCGAGCCGCTGTGCGGCTGCCGTGAAGCTCCCCTCCCGCACCACCTGGATAAACAGATACAGCTCATTGTAGTTCTCTCGCTTTGCCATTACGCCTCGCGAACCTATAACAAAATGATATTAATTCTAGCAGACCCTGGCCTCTAATCAGCACTATTACTGCTAATTATAATGACCGCATAACAACAACACACGGTATCTCTTATGAAAACATTCACCCAAAAACTATCCGTTGCGCTGCTGCTATGCGCATCATTAAGTGGAGTGACAACAATGAGTTATGCAGAAACGCTAAATCCAAACGCCCCCGTTTCCATGGTGACTACCTGGGATAAAACCTTCGCCGAGAGCGATAAAGTCATTCACCGCAAGGTGACGTTCCAGACCCGATACGGGATCACTCTGGTGGGCGATCTGTATCTTCCTAAGAACCGCGGCGACCAGAAGCTGGCGGCGATTGCCGTCAGCGGGCCGTTCGGTGCGGTTAAAGAGCAATCCAGCGGTCTGTACGCCCAGACCCTGGCTGAACAGGGGTTCGTAACCCTGGCCTTCGACCCATCCTATACGGGTGAAAGTGGCGGCCAGCCGCGTAACGTTGCCTCCCCTGATATCAACACCGAAGACTTTAGCGCCGCAGTTGATTTCCTGGGGCTCCAGAAAGAAGTCGACCGTAATCGTATCGGCATTCTCGGCATTTGCGGCTGGGGCGGTATGGCGCTGAACGCGGCATCCATGGATACCCGCGTGAAGGCGGTCGCCACCAGCGTAATGTACGATATGAGCCGCGCGATGGGTCACGGCGTGGGCGACGGGAAAGATCGCTATTCAGCGGCTGACCGTCGGGCCGTGTTGGAGTATCTGAACGCCCAGCGCTGGAAAGATGCCGAGAGCGGCACTTTCGCCCATGGCGGTCATGATATTAATGTCGATAAGAACGGTAAGGTGACGGCAGCCGAGCGTATTCTGCCGGAAGCATTGCCCGCCGATCCGCATCCGGTACTGAAAGAGTTCTACGACTACTACCGTATGCCGCGCGGCTTCCATGCCCGTTCCGTAAACTCCACCGGCGCATGGACCGCGACCATGCCGTTGTCCTTTATGAATATGCCGCTGCTGAGCTATGCCGGGGAGATCGCCATCCCGACGCTGATCGTGACCGGTGAAAACGCGCATTCTCGCTATTTTGCGGAAGATGCGTTTAAGGCCATTGGCAGCAAACAGAAAGAGCTGGTGATTGTTCCGGGTGCAAACCATTTTGATCTCTACGATAACGTCGCAGGAAAAATCCCGTTCGCGCAGTTTGAGCAGTTCTTCAAAACCAGTCTGAAATAAGCTCCCAGCCCCCGGCAATCACGGGGGCGGTATTTTTGCCCGTCAGTCTGCTCGCGACATCAGCAGTAAGGCATTATATTAACAGGGTTATTTTATTTAATTACAAAACCGCGAATATCTCCCGTTGAATTAATAATTAAGCAATATCCTGGTCAGCCAGCGATATCGCTTTGTTAGCTTGAGGAATCAGGCAAAGCTCAAACCGGAGGTATTCTTTGCTGATTAAGTTAAAGAAAGAACGAACGCATCAGGAGGATCGCCGTCTTGCTCTCTGGCTGGCCACCTCCGCAGGACTGCTGAATGCCATTGCGCTGGGCGCGTTTGGCTTTTTTCCCTCACACATGACCGGCAATACCTCACAACTCTCCAGCGAAGTCTCCTCCACCGACCTCAACGATATTCTTTTTTTTGGCGCCATTATTCTGTCGTTTGTCACGGGTGCCATCGTTGCGCGGATGATTGTTATCTGGGGAATTATCCATAACGTCAGGCTGGTATTCAGCCAGGTTCTTTTTGTTGAAGGGATATTACTGGCCGGGGTATCTCTGTACGAAATGTATTTTCACTCCTTCGCCACGAATCAGGAGATTATTATTTTCCTGTGCGGGCTGATGGGCATCCATAATTCCACCTCCACTCAGCTCTCCGGTGGTCGGGTGAGATCCACGCACATTACCGGCACGCTGACCGATGCGGGCATTTCGCTGGCCTCCGTTATGGTCGCCATGCTACGCCGGGATTATTCTAAAGACACGGCTGCGCAAAAGAGCCAGCTCAAGACCCATTTAACCACCCTTTTCTCGTTTATTACCGGAGGGATCGCAGGGCTGATCCTGTTCAGAGAATTTGGATTCCACGCGATGCTGGCGCTGGGGCTAATGCTGGTATTCATCGCCGCCTTTTCGATCGTTCGCATCTCCTGGCGCGTGCGAAAGGTGCGCGCCGCCCTCGGTCGTTAAAGTTTATTAATGAGTCTTAGGTGACATTGTCACTTAAGACTCGCTTCTTTAAGACTATTCTGCCTGCCCGCTGACAGCCCTTATGCCATAAGGCTTAACCCAGGTTGTCACTAATTTCATAGGGTTACTGTTTTACCCCCTTCGCTGGAACCCTTCCGCTTCGCTTGCTATAGGTGAAGTACCCCTGCCGAAACATGGCATAACAACAGGCAACCGCAACCGGTGGTTGCTATAACGCATGCGCACAGGGAGACACACCGCAATGCACCCACTACTCAAACGTTCTCTGCTTTTTGTCGGCGCCATAATCGTGGTTCTCGCTCTCCTCACCTGGGGAATTGGGCTGGATACGATCAAGGCGCGCCAGGTTGACCTGATCTACCTCGGGCAACAGCATTTAATTTTGGTTTTCTCCTCAATGTTCTTTGCCCTGCTGGTCGGTATTCCAAGCGGCATCCTGCTGAGCCGTCCGGCGGCACGGGGTATCGCCGAATACGTGATGCAAATCTTTAACGTGGGCAACACCCTGCCGCCGCTGGCCGTTCTGGCGCTGGCGATGGTGGTGATTGGCATCGGCGATAAACCGGCCATTATCGCCCTCTTTCTGGCCTCTCTGCTGCCGATTGTGCGCAACACCTATGCCGGGCTGTGCTCTGTTCCCGCGTCACTGCTGGAGGCGGCAAACGGCATCGGCATGACCCGGTGGCAGCGCCTGCGTCAGGTCGAAATCCCTAACGCCTGGCCGGTGATGCTTTCAGGTATTCGTATTGCTACGGCGATTAACGTTGGTACCGCGCCGCTGGCATTCCTGATCGGTGCCAGCAGCTACGGCGAGCTGATTTTCCCGGGTATTTATCTGAATGACTTCCCGACGCTGATCCTGGGCGCGGCGGCCACCGCCCTGTTCGCCCTGATTCTGGATACGCTGCTGGCGGCACTGGGTCGACTGCTGAGCCCGCATCTCGCACGATAATTATAACAAGGAGCTTCTATGAGACTGTTTTCCGGCCTGACGGCGTTGTGCGCCGCCGCGCTCTTCACCAGCCAGGCGCTCGCTGCGCCGCTGATCCTGGCGACCAAGAGCTTTACCGAGCAGCACATTCTCTCGGCCATGACCGTGCAGTATCTGCAAAAGAAAGGGTTTCAGGTGCAGCCGCAGACCAATATTGCGACGGTGATATCCCGAAACGCGATGATCAACAAACAAATCGATATGACCTGGGAGTACACCGGTACGTCGCTGATCATCTTCAACCACATCAACAAACGCATGTCGCCGCAGGAGTCTTACGAGACGGTGAAACGTCTTGACGCGAAGCACGGTCTGGTGTGGCTCAAACCTGCCGACATGAACAACACCTATGCCTTTGCCATGCAGCGCAAGCGCGCCGAGGCTGAACATATCAACACCATGTCTGAGATGGTGGCAAAGATTGAGCAGATCCGTAAAACCGATCCGGATAACAACTGGCTGCTGGGACTTGACCTGGAGTTTGCCGGGCGTAGCGACGGGATGAAACCGTTACAGGCGGCCTACAACGTGACGCTGGACCGCCCGCAGATCCGCCAGATGGATCCGGGACTGGTCTATAACGCGGTGCGCGACGGGTTTGTCGATGCGGGGCTGATCTACACCACCGACGGGCGCGTGAAGGGCTTCGATCTCAAAGTGCTGGAAGACGATAAAGGCTTCTTCCCGAGTTACGCCGTGACGCCGGTTGTACGTAAAGACACGCTGGAGGCGAACCCGGGGCTGGAGGAGGCGCTGAACACCCTCTCTGCCCAGCTGAATAACGACGTTATCACCGAACTGAATAAAAAGGTGGATATCGACCATCAGTCACCGCAGCAGGTCGCCCGAGATTTCCTGCGTAGCAAACAGTTGCTGTAGGAGGCGCTATGGAGACGATTCACTATATTTTCGACAACTGGGACTATCTCTTAACCCTGACGCTGCAACACCTGTGGCTGGTCGCGTTGGCCGTGGGCCTGGCGATTATCATCGGCGTGCCGCTGGGCATTTTGATTGTTCGCCATAAATGGCTGGCAACACCCGTGCTGGGGATCGCCACCATCGTGCTCACCATCCCGTCTATTGCGCTTTTCGGCCTGATGATCCCGCTCTTTTCGCTGGTCGGTCAGGGCATTGGCGCCCTGCCCGCAATAACGGCGGTGTTTCTCTACTCGCTGCTGCCGATTGTGCGTAACACCCACACGGCGCTCGACAGCCTGCCCCCCGGCCTGCGTGAAGCGGGACGCGGCATCGGCATGACCTTCTGGCAGCGTCTGCGCTGGGTGGAAATCCCGATGGCGCTGCCGGTCATTTTTGGCGGCATCCGCACCGCCGTGGTGATGAACATTGGCGTCATGGCGATTGCCGCCGTGATTGGCGCGGGCGGTCTGGGCCTGCTGCTGCTTAACGGTATTGGCGGGAGTGATATTCGTATGTTGATTGCGGGCGCGCTGATGATTTGTCTTTTAGCGATTGTGCTCGACTGGTTGCTGCACCGTTTGCAGGTGGTACTGACTCCGAAGGGGATTCGATAATGATAAAACTGGAAAACCTCACCAAACAATTTTCACAGAAACACGGCCAGACGTTTAAGGCCGTCGACAACGTCAACCTGAACGTGCCTGAAGGGGAAATGTGCGTGCTGCTCGGCCCGTCCGGCTGCGGCAAAACCACGACCCTGAAGATGATTAACCGTCTTATTACGCCCAGCAGCGGGACGATCCTGATTAACGGCGAAGACACCAGCGGGATGGACACCGTGACGTTGCGCCGCAACATTGGCTACGTGATCCAGCAGATTGGCCTGTTCCCGAACATGACCATCGAAGAGAACATTACCGTTGTACCGCGAATGCTGGGCTGGGACAAAGCGCGCTGTAAATCCCGTGCCGAGGAGCTGATGGATATGGTGGCAATGGATCCGCATAAATTCCTTCACCGCTATCCGCGTGAAATGTCCGGCGGCCAGCAGCAGCGCATCGGCGTCATCCGCGCGCTGGCAGCGGATCCGCCGGTCCTGCTGATGGATGAACCGTTCGGTGCGGTCGACCCGATCAACCGCGAGGTGATCCAGAACCAGTTCCTGGAGATGCAGCGCAAGCTGAAAAAGACCGTGATGCTGGTGAGTCACGATATTGACGAAGCGCTGAAGCTGGGCGACCGTATCGCCGTTTTCCGTCAGGGACGTATCGTGCAGTGCGCCAGCCCGGACGAGCTGCTGGCGAAGCCGGCGAATGAGTTTGTCGGTTCGTTTGTGGGCCAGGACCGGACGCTGAAACGTCTGCTGCTGGTATCAGCGGGTGACGTCACCGATCAGCAGCCGACCATTACGGTACGCGAATCAACGCCGCTGTCGGAGGCCTTCGCCACCATGGATGATAACGATATTCGCGCCATTACCGTGGTTGATGAGCACGGAAAACCGCTGGGCTTTGTGAAGCGCCGCGAAGCGCGTCACGCCAGCGGCGCCTGCGCCGACATTCTGCACCCGTTCCGCATGACCGGGAAAGCCGAAGACAACCTGCGCGTGGTGCTTTCTCGCCTGTATGAAAGCAACACCAGCTGGATGCCGATTGTGGACGAAGACGGGCGCTATAACGGCGAGATATCTCAGGACTATATTGCGGAGTATTTGAGTTCAGGACGTACGCGCCGGGCGTTGAATATTCATAGCGACACTTAATCCTGTATGCCGGGCAATGCCCGGCTTTTTTTCGCACGCATACCTTTTGCTAACCTCACGTTTTCCCATCACAATATTGTTTTGTCCTCACGTAATTGCGACCCATGCAACGTCTTCACGCTTACCCCGACATCCGCGCGATGTTTCGCCGACTCCTGATCGCTACCGTCACCGGCGTGCTGGCGGCGCTGGCCGTTGCGGCGTTTCGCCACAGCATGTATCTGCTGGAGTGGCTGTTTCTCAGCAACGAAAGCGGAAGCCTGGTGAACGCCGCTGCCGCGTTATCGCCCTGGCGTCGCGCGCTCACGCCTACGCTGGGTGGTCTGGCCGCCGGAATGCTGCTGTGGGGATGGCAGCGCATGACGGCACAACGTCCCCACGCCCCGACCGATTATATGGAGGCGCTGGAAACGGGTGATGGCCAGTTTGATTACGGCGCCAGTCTGGTGAAATCGTTCGCCTCGCTGCTGGTGGTCGCCAGCGGGAGCGCCATTGGCCGGGAAGGTGCCATGATCCTGCTCGCCGCCCTCGCCGCCTCCTTTTTTGCACAACGCTGTACGCCGAAATCTGAATGGAAACTGTGGATCGCCTGCGGCGCCGCCGCCGGGATGGCCAGCGCCTATCATGCGCCGCTGGCGGGCAGCCTGTTTATCGCAGAGATCCTGTTTGGCACGCTGATGCTGGCTTCCCTCGGCCCGGTAGTGATTGCCGCCGTGGTAGGCCTGCTCACCACACGTCTGTTAAGCCCCGGCGCAAATACGCTTTATGCGGTGCACCTGAGTGAGACATCAATGGCGGCAGATTATGCGTTGATAGTTGGCGTGGGTCTGCTGGCGGGCGTTTGCGGTCCGCTGCTGATGTGGCTGATGGGGTTTAGCCACGCGCTGTTTCTGCGTCTTAAGCTCTCGCCGCCGTGGCAGCTGGCGCTGGGCGGGCTGATCGTCGGGCTGCTGTCGCTGCTGACGCCAAAGGTATGGGGGAATGGCTACAGCGTGGTTCAGGCATTTTTGCAGTCGCCGCCGCTGCTGTCGGTGATTGCCGGCATCTTTATCTGCAAGCTGCTGGCGGTGCTGGCAAGCAGCGGGTCCGGCGCGCCGGGAGGCGTATTCACGCCAACCCTGTTCGTCGGTATGGCAACGGGAATGCTGTTTGCGCAGATAGTTGCGCTGTGGTTTCCTGGGGCTGAGACGGCGATCCTGCTTGGGCTGGCGGGTATGGCGACGCTGCTCGCCGCCACCACGCATGCGCCAATCATGTCAGCATTGATGGTATGTGAAATGACCGGGCAGTATTTTTTACTCCCCGGTTTGCTGGTTGCCTGTGTTGTGGCGTCGGTATTGTCGAGAACGTTACGCCACGACTCGATCTACGGACAGCATACCGCCGAAAGCCGAGAGATCGATGTAGTGCGCTAGTTCGCGCTGCTCTGCGCGAGGCAGATAAGGCAGTTCGCCCACCAGCGGGCCAGGCAGTTTTTTGCTCAGTACGTCGATGATTTCAGCGTAGTGTGCAAGGCCCGGATTGATCCGGTTCGCCACCCAGCCAATCAGCGGCAGGCCGTCATTGGCGATAGCCTGCGCCGTCAGCAGGGCATGGTTGATGCACCCTTCCTGAATGCCCACGACCATAATCACCGGCAACTGCTCCTGCACCACCCACTCGGAAAGGGGACGTAAATCGTTCATCAGGCTGCGCCAGCCGCCGGTCCCTTCAACGACAACGTGGTCAACCTTTTCGCTCAGATTCGCCAGACCATCTGAAAGCAGGCTGTAGTTGATCGGCCCGCTATGAGCGACGCTGCTTTCCTCCTCGCTCAACGCGATAGGATTGACGGCATCATAAGGCAGTTCCAGAGACGAGACGCTTTGCAGAACCAGGGCGTCCTTATTACGCAGCCCTTCTGGCGTCTCTTTACTGCCTTTTGCAACCGGCTTGTATCCTGCAACGCGTTTACCGCTCGCCGCCAGGGCCTGGAGTAACGCGCGGGATACGACGGTCTTCCCGACAGAAGTATCCGTACCAGTAATAAAGAAACGCTTAAGCATGACTCATTCCACCTCTTGGGTATGCTTCAAAAAATATAAACCAGGTAAATAATTCAGTGGAGAAAGTCTACGGGAAGCGTGCGCTACCCGGCTTGAGATAGCGCAATTTTTCGTACATCTCTGGAAAAGAGTTAGCCCTGAAGCAAACGAATCAGTAATGAGCCGTTGTACATGGCATCTTTAACCAGTGCGGCACCGGCCATCGTGCCCTGGTTGGAAAATTGCGTACTTTCGACCACGATATTTTTGCTGTATGCGGGAAGCGACTGCTGGTTGATACAGGCGGAAATCGCCGGGAAGAGAATATCCGCCGCCTGGCTGAGCGGGGAGCCTATGAGTATTTTTTGCGGATTAAACAGGTTCACCATAATCGCCAGGATGCGCCCGACATTATTGCCTACGCCGGTAATGATGTCCTTCGCCAGCAGATCGCCCTGCCTTGCCGCAGTGCACAGTGCGTCGACGCTCAGCGGCTGTCCGTGCAGCGTGGAGCTCATCGACTGGCTGAGCCGCACCTGCGCCAGCTCCAGCACGCTTTCCACGCTGGCAATCGTCTCCAGACAGCCATGGTTACCGCAGTAGCAGCGTTTTCCGTACGGATCGACCTGCGTATGGCCGATCTCCACCAGGCTACTGCTGCCAGCGTGTAAAAGACGCCCGTCGGTGATCACCCCCGCTCCAACGTTGTGATCAATCACAACCTGAATGACGTCGCGCGCGCCGCGCGAGGCGCCAAACAGCGCCTCCGCCATCGTCCAGGCGCTGATATCATGCTGAATGTAGACCGGCACACCGGTATGGCTTTCCAGCACTTCACCCAGCGGCATCTCTTTCACGTTCTCGTAAAAGGGCATGCGGTGCACAATGCCATTTTCGGTATCAATAATTCCCGGCAGGGTGATCGCAATCGCCGTTAAGCGTTCAAGACGCTGCTGGTGGCGTATAAAGAACTGGTCGATATGGGACAGAATGGCATCGAGGAGAGGTTGCTCTGCATCGAGCGGAAGGTCCAGCCGGTCTTCCACCACCATCTTGCTGCTGAGGTCGCGCAGCGCGAGGAAGATTTCCCCGCGGCTGATGCGCATCGACAGGTAGTGCCAGGCTTCCGTTTCCACCACCAGCCCTACCGCCGGACGGCCACGGCTGCCCGGCTCCTGAATTTCCGTCTCCTGAACCAGATGGGCTTCCAGCATTTCGCGGACAATCTTGGTAATACTGGCGGGTGCCAGTTGTGCCAGGCGCGAAAGATCGATACGCGAAACCGGACCAAGCTGATCAATCAGGCGATAAACGGCGCCCGCGTTGGTCTGCTTGATCTGATCGATATGCCCTGGCTGACTATCAGCAACCACCTCGTACTCCCTTATTTTCGAGCTTCGAAATAAACTGAGGGCTATGGTGAAGCACTTCAATGGCCGACGTCAAATTTTTACTTAGCCATGTGATTTACTGCACATTTTTGCCCACTTTTCCCTATAAATATTGCCCGTGAGAAGCGGTAATTAATTGTGCCTTGAAACGCTGTGCCGCATGGCTCTGTTCATGATGTTTAGACCACACCAGCCACATTTCCGAGACCGCATCCTGCTCGACAATCTTCACCCAGCGCATCTCCGGCAGCTGCACCCGCTTAAACGAGGCCGGGAGAATCGACACGCCAAGCCCTGCGGCAACGAGCCCAATGATCGTCATGGCTTCCCCCACCTCCTGCGCGATAGTCGGAACAAGGCCATATCGCCGCATCAGACCCAGAATATCGTCGTACAGCCCGGTTCCCACCTGGGGGTCAAAAAAGACGAACGGCTCTTTCGCCAGTTCAGCCAACGTGACGCCAGGCCGGGCGGCGAGAGGATGGTCGCTGGGGATCATCGCCATCAGCGGTTCTCGCAGGATCACCTGCCACGCCAGAGTATCAGGCAACTGCGTGTTCCGCATCAGTCCCAGGTCGAGCGAACCTTCGTTCAGCGGCGCGATTTGCTCCCGGGTATTTATTTCACGCGTCTGAATATGCACATCCGGAAAGTGACGGCGAAACGATGAGAGCGTTTGTGAAACAGCGCTGATAAAGGGGGCCGAGGAGGTAAACCCGATGCGCAGCTCCCCCGTCTCACCGAGATAAAGCCGTTCCGCTCTGGCGGCGGCGTCTTCCACCATGCTCAGGATCTGTCGGCTATCGGTGAGGAACTGTTTTCCCGCTGCCGTCAGGCTCACGCTACGGTTGGTTCGCGCCAGCAGACGCGCCCCCACCTGCTGCTCCAGGATCTGAATCTGCTGGCTTAGCGGTGGCTGAGAGATATTCAGCCTTGCCGCCGCGCGGCCAAAATGCAGCTCTTCGGCGACGGCGACAAAATAGCGGAGGTGACGCAGCTCGATATTCATATTTTTAAAGTATCATTTGAGATTATTAATATATTAGACAGAATATTTACATTTTCCTACTCTGATCTCGTGGTCATACCCGTCACCAGAAACCACGGGGATGTTTAAGCAAGGATTATGTGTGAGCCGTACAACGACTATTGATATCGCGCCGGCCAGCGACATTGATGATTTACCCGCAGCACCGCAGCCGGTTCAGTTTATTAAGCGTGGTACCCCCCAGTTTATGCGCGTCACGCTGGCGCTCTTCTCAGCGGGTCTCGCTACCTTTGCCCTGCTCTACTGCGTTCAGCCGATCCTGCCGGTTCTGTCGCATGAGTTTGGCGTGTCGCCAGCCAGCAGCAGTATCTCCCTTTCCATTTCCACCGGAATGCTGGCGATTGGTCTGTTGTTTACCGGTCCACTTTCGGATGCTATCGGACGTAAGCAGGTCATGGTAACGGCGTTAATGCTGGCCTCCGTGTGTACCTTGCTTTCTACCATGATGACCAGCTGGCACGGTATTCTGGTCATGCGCGCGCTGATTGGGCTCTCTCTCAGCGGCGTGGCGGCGGTCGGGATGACCTATCTCAGCGAAGAGATCCACCCGAGTTTCGTGGCCTTCTCAATGGGGCTGTATATTAGCGGGAACTCTATCGGCGGGATGAGTGGACGCCTGCTGAGCGGTGTGTTTACGGATTTCTTTAGCTGGCGCATTGCGCTGGCCGTCATCGGCTGCTTCGCGCTCGCTTCGGCGCTGATGTTCTGGAAAATTTTGCCGGAATCGCGCCATTTCCGCCCGACCTCCCTGCGTCCGAAGACGCTGTTTATCAACTTCCGTCTGCACTGGCGCGACAAAGGTTTGCCGCGACTGTTTCTGATGGGATTCCTGCTGATGGGGTCATTCGTCACGCTGTTTAACTATATTGGCTACCGGCTGATGCTCTCGCCGTGGCATCTCAACCAGGCATTGGTGGGTTTGCTCTCTGTGGCGTATCTCACCGGGACGTGGAGTTCACCAAAAGCCGGCGCCATGACCGCTCGCTTTGGCCGCGGGCCGGTGATGCTGGTTTCCACTGCCGTGATGTTGTTCGGGCTGCTGATGACACTGTTCTCCTCCCTGTGGCTGATTTTTGCCGGGATGCTGCTCTTCTCTGCCGGCTTCTTTGCCGCGCACTCCGTTGCCAGCAGCTGGATTGGCCCGCGCGCGCGCCGCGCCAAAGGTCAGGCGTCGTCGCTGTATCTGTTTAGCTATTACCTGGGTTCCAGCATCGCCGGAACCCTCGGCGGCGTGTTCTGGCATCACTACGGCTGGAACGGCGTGGGCGGGTTTATCGCCCTGATGCTGTGCGCGGCGCTGCTGGTGGGCGCGAGCCTGCATCAACGTCTGCATTAACATTCACCCCTCTTCGTGTTTAAATCGAGCCGATGCTAATTTTTGTCATCGGCTGATTCAGACACGAGGACTTCATGAAAAACAATAACTATCAACAACTCACCCGCACCTTCCAGCGTCTCTCCCGCTTCTCGCACCTCTCCTCCATCGCCAGCTGGGACATGTTCACCATGATGCCGCCCGGCGGCAGCGCCGCGCGCGGTGAAGCGCTGGCGGAGATGAGCGTCCTGCAACATCAGATCCTGACCGATAAAAAAGTGGGTGAATGGCTGGCTGCGGCGGCTGAAGAAGATCTGAACGACGTAGAGCAGGCCAACCTGCGTGAAATGACGCGCCACTACCAGCAGGCCACCTTACTGCCGGAATCGCTGGTAGAGGCAAAATCGCTGGCAGGCAGCAAGTGTGAACACGCCTGGCGCACTCAGCGTCCGGCCAACGACTGGCAGGGCTTTTCAGCCAACCTGAAAGAGGTGGTGAAGCTCAGTCGTGAAGAAGCTCGCCTGCGCGCCGAGGCCAAAGGCTGCACACCTTACGACGCGCTGCTGGATATTTTTGAACCCGACATGACCAGCGCCCGCCTGGATGTGCTGTTTGGCGATATGAAGTCGTGGCTGCCGGACCTGCTGGCAAAGGTTGTGGAAAAACAGGCTCAGCGATCGTTCGTTCCGCCACAGGGTCCCTTCCCGACCGCCACGCAGCGCGAGCTGGGCCTGGAAGCGATGAAAATGCTTGGCTTCGATTTTAACGGCGGTCGTCTGGACGTTAGCGCCCACCCGTTCTGCGGCGGCGTGCCGGAAGATGTGCGTATCACCACGCGTTACGATGAAGACGAGTTGCTCAGCGCGCTTTTCGGCGTGATCCACGAAACCGGACATGCCCGCTACGAGCAAAACCTTCCCCGAGCGTGGGCCGGGCAGCCCGTTGCGCTGGCGCGCTCTACGGCGATCCACGAATCCCAGAGTCTGTTCTTTGAGATGCAGCTGGGCCGCAGCGAGGCATTCCTCAAGCATCTGCTTCCGGCGGTCCATGCCCGTTTCGGCAGTCAGGCGGCGTTCAGTGAAGAGAATTTCATTGCCTGGAACCAGCGCGTGAAGCCGGGATACATTCGCGTGGATGCGGATGAAGTGAGCTACCCGGCGCACGTGGTGCTGCGCTATGAGATCGAGCGCGCGCTGATCAACGGCGAAATCGAAGTCGACGATATTCCCGCCCTGTGGGATGAGAAAATGCAGGCCTGGCTTGGGCTATCCACCAAGGATAATTATCGCAACGGCTGTATGCAGGATATCCACTGGACCGACGGCGGTTTTGGCTACTTCCCGTCTTACACGCTGGGGGCAATGTATGCGGCACAGCTCTTCCATGCCGCCAAAAATGCATTGCCTGGGTTGCAGGCATCCATTGCCGGAGGCGATTTCTCGGCGCTGTTTGACTGGCTGCGTCAGAACATCTGGCAGCACGGCAGCCGCTTCAGCACGTCGCAGTTAATCACTCAGGCTACGGGTGAGGATTTGAACATCCGCTACTTCCGCGAACACCTGACTTCCCGCTACCTGTAACCGAACGCGCCGGGGTGAAGCCCCGGCGTTGTACATACGGTTACACGCCGATACCAATCACTCACGGAAACCTCGAATTTACAGGGATATAGTTCTTTCAACGGCCCCGCAGTGGGGTTAAATGAAAAACCAAATTCGAGGGTATGAAAATGAAAAAAGTATTAGCTCTGGTTGTTGCCGCTGCTATGGGTCTGTCTTCTGCTGCATTCGCGGCTGAAACTACCGCCACCGCAGCGCCTGCGGCGACCACTTCTGCTCCGGCCAAAACGGTTCACCATAAAAAACATCACAAAGCGGCTAAACCTGCGGCAGAACAGAAAGCACAGGCGGCTAAAAAGCATCACAAAAAATCGGCAAAACCCGCGGTAGAACAGAAAGCACAGGCGGCTAAAAAGCATCACAAAAAAGCGGCAAAACACGAAGCGGCTAAACCTGCTGCACAGCCAGCAGCGTAAGAGTACAAGCTTAACCGTGCCCTTCGGGGCACGTTGGTAAACCGGCGCTGAACGGGTTTGAGGTCAGCGCCGTTTTTTTATCCGGAGGGCGTATGCTGCGGCGCTATCGGTTTGAGTTCATTCTTATCCTGCTAATCTTGTGCGCGCTCATCGCCAGCCACTTTTATCTTTCCTGAATGTAGCACGCTGATTTTACTCCCACTTTCTCGCTGTCGCGTCTATAGTATTTTCATAGGGTTCACTTTTAATAATCATAATTACCCCCACCAGAGTGTGATATGCGTAAATCTGTTGTGTTGTTACTGGGAACGTTTAGCCTTTTTGCTGGCTTTTCACATGCGGATGATGGTGACGCTGTCTCCATTAGCGCCAAAGAGGTAAAGACGCTGTTTTTTGGTCATGACGATCGTACGCGTGTCACCGATCCTACCGAAGCGCCCTGGGATGCCATCGGGCAACTGGAAACCGCCAGCGGCAATTTATGTACCGCAACGCTCATTACACCACGCCTTGCGCTGACGGCGGGTCATTGCCTGCTAATGCCGCCCGAGGGCAAACCGGATAAAGCGATCGCCCTGCGCTTTGTGTCGCAAAAAGGAATATGGCGCTACGAAATCCACGGTATTGAGGGGCGGGTGGATCCATCGCTCGGTAAACGCTTAAAACCGGATGGCGATGGCTGGATTGTGCCGCCCGGGGCGGCATCCTGGGATTTCGGTCTGATCGTTTTACGTTATCCGCCGTCCGGGATCGCTCCCCTACCGCTTTTTGATGGCGACAAAGACGCGCTCACCGCCGCCCTGAAGGCCGCCGACCGCAAAGTGACGCAGTCAGGCTACCCTGTTGATCACCTCGATTCGCTGTACACCCATACGGACTGCGTGGTGACGGGCTGGGCGCAAAACAGCGTGCTTTCGCATCAGTGCGATACGCTACCGGGTGATAGCGGATCGCCCCTGATGTTAAAAACCGCTAACGGCTGGCAGCTGATTGGCGTTCAGAGTTCAGCTCCGGCGGCGAAAGACCGCTGGCGCGCCGATAACCGGGCGTTGGCGGTGACCGGTTTTCGCGACAGGCTGGAAGCCCTGGCGCAGCAGTAGGTTACTCAGGCCAGTTTAATCATGATCATGCCGGCGAGCAGTAATACCAGCCCTATCCAGCCTTTATTGTTTAAACGCTGCCCGAACATAATCCAGCCTGCCGCCAGGGTGGCGGCAATACCGAAGCCGCCCCACAGCGCATAGGCCACGGAAAGATCGATGCCTTTTACCGCCTGTGACAGGGCGCTAAACGCCCCCAGCACTGCGGCAATCGATAGCAGGCCGTAAGCTTTACGACGAAAACCGTCGGAGAACTTCAGAAAGACGTTCGCAATAATTTCCAGAACGATCGCTAAACCCAGCCAGGCCGCGTGGATCCATTCAAACTGCTGCATGGGTCTGCTCCTTCTGCTGTTTTGTTGGCTTGCGCGTACCCGATTTAATCAGCACGATACCTGCCACCAGGGTCGTCAACCCGGCAATTTTCATTGTCGTCAGGGTTTCATCAAATATCATGACGCTGAACAGCGTAATCAATAAAATACCAATACCTTCCCACAGGGCGTATGCCACGCCCAGCGCGATTTTTTTAACCGCGAAGGAGAGGAAAATATAGGAAAGCGTAATCATGACTAGCATCAAAATAAATCCGGTGCTGCCATCACTCACGCTCGCCCATTTCATCGACAGGGTGCCGGTAATTTCAGCTACGATAGCCAGCGCTAATAAAATCCAGTAAAACATGTTTTTCTCCTGCTTGAGAATATAATCCATCGAGGCTCGCTGCGGACAACAAACCAAAAAATTGGGAATTAAATCAGTTAGCTAAGCGCATAGCGCCAGCTCAGGCAGAAGACGTGACTATAGCGCGGAACGCCAGTGTTGTTCACCGGAAAGCATGCAGAGGGAGGTTGAAAACAGAGCAGTGTTGTTTGAAAAATACGTCCTGAACAAATTGTCCATAAAATTACAATTATCCGCGGTGTTGCTTCTCGTCTTTGCGGATGAAAATTGTCCTCAGTAGTTGAACACGCCTGATTTGTATCATAAGCCAGGAATTTACTCAAAGCCTTTTCATTTCTTTACCCAGTCTGTTTGATTTTGGTTAGTTTTTTTAATCCGCTTTCCCCTCTATTATAAATAAAAAACTTTTCAGGAACGTTCATGGCCAAACCCATTATCACCCTCAACGGGCTTAAGATAGTCATCATGCTGGGCATGCTGGTGATCATTTTGACCGGCGTTCGTTTTGCGGCCGATATCATCGTGCCCTTTATCCTGGCGCTTTTTATCGCGGTGATCCTCAACCCGCTGGTGCAGCGGATGGTGCGGATGCGCATACCGCGCGTGCTGGCGATCAGCCTGCTTATCAGTATTATCATCGTTGCGATGGTGCTGTTAGTTGCCTATCTGGGAACATCCCTGAACGAGCTGGCGCGAACCCTACCGACATACCGTTCTTCCCTGGCGACCCCGCTGCTGCAAATTGAACCCTGGCTGCAACGCGCCGGCATTGAAGTCTCGGTTGAGGAGTTGCTTAAATACATTGATCCGAATGCTGCCATGACGATTGTCACCAGCCTGCTGGCACAGCTTTCCAACGCCATGACCTCCATTTTCCTGCTGTTCCTGACGGTCGTGTTTATGCTGCTGGAAGTCCCTCAGCTGCCTGCAAAGCTACAGCACATCATGGTGCGTCCGGTGGAAGGAATGGGCGCCATTCAGCGCGCGCTCGACAGCGTTTCACGCTATCTGGTGCTGAAAACGGCCATCAGTCTGGTGACGGGATTTGTGGTCTGGGGGATGCTCGCCGCGCTGGACGTGCGTTTCGCCTTTGTCTGGGGGCTGCTGGCCTTTGCCCTTAACTACATTCCTAACATCGGCTCCGTGCTGGCGGCGATCCCCCCTATCCTTCAGGTGCTGGTTTTCAGCGGTTTGTATGATGCGCTGATTCTGCTGGCAGGCTATCTGGTGATTAACCTTGTCTTCGGGAACATTCTTGAGCCACGCATCATGGGACGCGGGCTGGGGCTTTCAACCCTCGTTGTGTTCCTGTCCCTGATCTTCTGGGGCTGGCTGCTTGGGCCTGTCGGCATGCTGCTCTCCGTTCCGCTGACGATTATTGTGAAAATTGGCCTGGAGCAGACCGCCGGTGGACAAAGTATCGCTGTACTGCTGAGCGACATGAGCCATAAGGCCGATTAATTCTCCATCGACAGCACGGGCTTGCACGTTCTACCCGCTTCGTGATAGTTGCCCAATGCCCGCTGCCATTCCGACAGAGGGTAAAGGGTGACATCGCTGCACTGGCTGGCCCGCAGTTTCGGCCAGATGCGCTGAAACTCCGCCTGCCACGCCTCCGCGCTGAGCGCGTCCAGGTAGTTACGAATGTGAAACCACGCCACGCGCGGCAGCGCCCGCTGCTGCCGGAACGTCTGACCGGAGAGCAGCCCGTAGCAGACAAACGTGCCGCTTTCAGGCATCACGCCCAGGATCGTTTCCGCCAGGCTGCCGCCCGTGGCGTCGTACACCACGTCTGCGCGCGCGGCGGCAGCGTTGACTGCGGCCATATCCTGTTGCGCAATGGGGACGATCCCTAATTCGGCCAAACGTTGAGCGTGCACGGGCGAGCGGTGGATCCCGTAAACCGCCTCTGCACCCGCCTGACGAGCCCATTGCCCGAGCAGAACGGCGCAGTCAGAACCGGCAGCGGTGAGCAGCACCGTTTTTCCGGTCGGAGGATAGCGGTCCAGCATCATCTGTGCGGCAAGCGGGTTGATATACGCCCGCGCGGCAAGAAGCGAGTCGACGTCGTCCGGGACAGGAACCGCGTACCCTGCCGGGCAATCGACATAACGCTGCCACGTCCCCTTCCCCCGTAACGGCAGCACCCGCTTGCCCAGCAGCGCCGGGTAAGCGGCGGGCGTTTCGGTTACTATTCCGACCCCTTCATAACCGGCTATCGCAGGCAGCGGCGTGCGATGGCGATACGCCCCGGTTATGGGGATAAGATCGGAGGCGTTCACCGGCGAAAAAAGCATGCGCACACGTATCTCTCCCGGCTGGCGCGGCGGCAAGGGGGCGGTTTCCGGTTGCAGTACCGATTCAGGCTCACCAAACCGGCGATACCAGAGGGCCAGATTAAGCATTACGATCGCGCCATCCCATTTCCGGTGCGACATGTTTCAGTATGGACTCGATGACATGCGCGTTGTATGCCACGCCCAGCTGATTCGGCACGGTAAGCAATAGCGTATCCGCTTCAGCGATGGCTTCATCCTTTTTCAGCTGTTCAATCAGCTTGTCTGGCTCTGCGGCGTAACTGCGTCCGAAAATTGCCCGCGTTTTCTCATCCAGATAGCCAACGCTGTCGCTCTCGTTGCGGCCTGAACCGAAATACATCCGGTCGCGATCGTCCATCAGGGCAAAAATACTGCGGCTGACCGAAACGCGCGGCTGACGGGTATGCCCAGCCTCTGCCCAGGCCTGTCGGTAGGCACGGATCTGTTTTGCCTGCTGAATATGAAACGGCTCGCCGGTTTCATCGTCTTTTAACGTTGAGCTTTGCAGGTTCATCCCCAGTTTGGCCGCCCATACTGCCGTTGCATTGGAGCCAGCCCCCCACCAGATACGATCGCGTAAGCCTTCTGAATGCGGCTCCAGACGCAACAATCCCGGCGGGTTGGGGAACATCGGCTGTGGGTTAGGCTTTGCAAACCCTTCACCACGTAATACATCAAGCAGTACTTCGGTGTGGCGGCGCGCCATATCAGATTCGTTTTCCCCTTCCTGCGGCACGTAACCAAAATAACGCCAGCCATCAATCACCTGCTCCGGGGAGCCCCGGCTGATACCCAGCTGTAATCGACCGCCAGAGATGAGATCTGCCGCGCCAGCATCTTCCGCCATATACAGCGGATTCTCGTACCGCATGTCGATCACGCCCGTACCAATTTCAATGCGTTTGGTTTTCGCGCCTATCGCAGCCAGCAAGGGAAATGGCGAACTGAGCTGGCGGGCAAAGTGGTGCACGCGAAAATAAGCGCCGTCCGCGCCCAGCTCTTCAGCGGCGACCGCCAGATCGATGGACTGTAGCAGCGCGTCAGCCGCGGTCTGCGTGCCGGACTGGGAAGACGGCGTCCAGTGACCAAACGACAAAAATCCAATCTTTTTCATAGTGGAGTATCCTGATGAAGCATTGCGTGATCCCTACTCTACGCATTCGCGGATGAGAATAAATGGGGATTATTTAACGGAATGCTTCAAATAAACTGACAGAAAACGCAGACCACAGGCATCCCTCCCGCCGAGGAGGCATTCTCCTGCCATCTCATAATGGGATATAGTGTGAACTATTCTTTTTTAACAGGTAACAACAGCAATGGCTCTGATCCCCAAAAACTACGCACGGCTGGAAAGCGGCTACCGTGAAAAAGCGCTGAAAATTTACCCGTGGGTCTGCGGACGCTGCTCGCGAGAGTTTGTTTATTCGAATCTTCGTGAACTCACGGTTCACCATATCGACCACGATCACACCAATAACCCGGAAGACGGCAGTAACTGGGAGCTGTTGTGCCTGTTTTGCCACGACCACGAACACTCAAAGTACACCGAAGCGGACCAGTATGGCACCACCGTTGTCGCGGGTGAGGATGCGCAAAAAGACGTGGGTGTCGCTACGTTTAACCCTTTTGCCGATCTCAAGGCGATGATGAACAAGAAGAAATAATATCAACGGTTTTACCGCCCATCGGCAACAATACGATGTGCCGATCGCCTTACTGTTAAGTGATATTAACAATTGCTGCTAAGTTGTAAATTCCCCCTTGCCGGACGGGACAAATCGGTTATCGTGCCAGGCAACTTTTTCGGCAATACAAGACAGTGGGACGCGCTATGGCGATTTTTGATGGTCACAATGACCTGTTGCTTAACTTATGGCTTCACCATCGCCAGGATCCGGTAACGGCTTTCTTTTCCGGTATTGAGAACGGACACCTCGATTATCCCCGTATGCAGCAAGGCGGATTTTCCGGCGGGCTGTTCGCGCTGTTCGTGCCGCCGCAGGCGTATATCGCCCGCATGGCGCCGCAATACGCCAGCGAGCCGTGGGAGCCGATCGACATTCTCTGGCAGCAGTTGACGATCCTTAAGCAGCTTATCGCACACTCCGCAGACCGGGCGCGGTTGTGCCTGAGCGCGGCGGATATCGAACGCTGCCGTCAGGATAAGGTGCTGGCAATGGTGGCGCATATTGAGGGCGCGGGCGGTTTTGACGGCGAGGGAGACGATCTACGGGCCTTTTATGCCGCCGGCGTGCGCAGCATTGGGCCTTTCTGGAACATTGCTAACCGTTTCGGCACCGGCGTTAACGGAGCATTTCCCGGCAGCCCGGACAGCGGCCCTGGACTCACCACAGAGGGGATCGCCCTCGTCAGGCAGGCTAACGCCCTGAACATGGTGATTGACGTCTCGCATATGAATGAAAAGGCGTTCTGGGATACCGCTCGTCATTCCTCTTCCCCGCTGGTCGCCACCCATTCCAACGCCCATGCGCTGTGCCCGCAACCGCGCAATCTGACCGATCGGCAGCTGCTGGCTATCCGCGACAGCGGCGGCGTGGTGGGCGTTAATTTCGGCAACGCCTTTCTGCGCGCCGACGGTAAACGCGATAGTGATACTCCGCTGAGCACAATCGTTCGCCATATCGACTATCTTATTAACATCATGGGTGACGATCACGTCGCGCTCGGCTCCGATTTTGACGGCATTACGTTGCCGGATGAGTTGCACGATGTGAGTGGTTTACCGCGGCTGATCGGCGCGTTGCGCGATAGCGGCTATGATCAATTTGTGCTGAATAAACTGCTGTGGGGCAACTGGCAAAAGGTATTGCAAAATGTTTGGCAACAATAGGTTGCGTTGTAAACATTACGTTAATTCCTTACATATTTTGGGTTGAGCTTTGCCCCCCTGTAGCGCATTATTTGATGACCATCACAAAACTGGCACAAACGATGGCGTTAGTGCTGTATTTTTAAAGAGGAAAAAACGATGTGGAAGAAACCTGCTTTTATTGATTTACGTCTTGGCCTGGAAGTGACGCTGTACATTTCCAACCGCTAATCACTCAGCCCGCCATCCGTGCGGGCATTTTCGTTTTACTACCTGGCCTATCTTCATGTTTATTAAAGTCCTCGGTTCCGCCGCCGGCGGCGGTTTCCCACAGTGGAACTGTAACTGTGCCAACTGTCAGGGTTTGCGCAACGGTACTCTTCAGGCGACCCCTCGCACCCAATCGTCGATCATCGTCAGCGATAACGGCAAAGAGTGGGTGCTGTGTAACGCCTCGCCCGATATCAGCCAGCAGATTGCCCACACGCCAGAACTGAATAAGAAAGAGGTTCTGCGCGGCACGCATATTGGCGGCATTATTCTCACCGACAGCCAGATTGACCATACCACCGGGCTGCTCAGCCTGCGCGAGGGCTGCCCGCATCAGGTATGGTGTACGCCCGAGGTGCATGAAGATCTTACCAGCGGTTTCCCGATTTTTACCATGCTACGGCACTGGAACGGCGGCCTGATTCATCATCCGATCGCCCCGCTCACCGCCTTTAGCGTGGAAGCCTGCCCTGATTTGCAGTTTACCGCTGTCCCCATCGCCAGTAACGCACCGCCCTATTCGCCGTGGCGCGACCGCCCGCTGCCCGGGCATAACGTGGCGCTGTTTATCGAAAACCGCCGCAACGGTCAGACGCTGTTCTACGCGCCGGGTCTCGGTGAACCCGATGACGCCATTCTGCCGTGGCTTAAAAAAGCGGACTGTCTGCTGATTGACGGCACCGTCTGGCAGGACGATGAGCTCCAGGCCGCTGGCGTCGGGCGCAATACCGGCCGCGACATGGGCCATCTGGCGCTCGGCGATGAACACGGCATGATGGCGCTGCTGGCCTCACTGCCGGCAAAGCGCAAGATTCTGATACACATTAATAACACTAACCCGATCCTAAACGAGCAATCGCCGCAGCGTCACGCCCTCACGCAGCAGGGAATAGAAGTGAGCTGGGACGGGATGACCATCACGCTTCAGGACTAACTATGCACATTCGCGAAACGCTCTCGCCGCAAGAGTTTGAACACGCCCTCCGGGCGAAAGGCGTCTATTATCATATTCACCATCCGTACCATATTGCGATGCATAACGGCGAGGCCAGCCGCGAGCAAATCCAGGGCTGGGTGGCAAACCGTTTTTACTATCAGACGACGATCCCGCTGAAGGACGCGGCAATTATGGCGAACTGCCCGGATCCGCACACGCGTCGCAAATGGGTGCAGCGCATCCTCGATCACGATGGCAGCAACGGTCATGATGGCGGTATTGAAGCCTGGCTCCAGCTGGGCGAGGCCGTGGGGCTTAGCCGCGACGACTTAATCAGCGAACGCCACGTGCTGCCCGGCGTCCGTTTCGCCGTCGACGCTTACGTTAACTTCGCCCGCCGCGCCAACTGGCAGGAGGCGGCATGCAGCTCGCTAACCGAGCTGTTTGCCCCGCAGATTCATCAGTCGCGTCTCGACAGCTGGCCACAGCACTATCCGTGGATCAAAGAGGAAGGCTATTTTTATTTCCGCAGCCGCCTCAGCCAAGCCAGCCGCGACGTTGAACACGGTCTGGAGCTGGCGAAGAGTTACTGTGACAGCGCGGAAAAGCAGAACAGGATGCTGGAGATCCTTCAGTTTAAACTCGATATCCTGTGGTCAATGCTCGACGCGATGACCATGGCCTACGCGCTACAGCGTCCGCCTTATCACACGGTCACCGACAAAGCGGCCTGGCACACAACCCGACTGGTATAAGCATGCAAAAGAACTCAATTGTCGCCTTTCGTCGCGGCTATCGCCTGCAATGGGAAGCCGCGCAGGACAGCCATGTGATCCTCTATCCGGAAGGCATGGCTAAACTCAATGACACTGCGGCCGCCATCCTCGAACTGGTCGATGGCCAACGCGATGCGGCAGCCATTATTGCCGTACTCAACGAACGCTTCCCGGAAGCCGGCGGCGTGGATGACGACGTCGTTGAATTCCTGCAAATCGCTTATCAACAGAAGTGGATTATTTTCCGTGAGCCAGAATAAACCCGCCGTCAATCCACCGCTGTGGCTGCTGGCGGAGCTGACCTATCGCTGTCCGCTACAGTGTCCTTACTGCTCTAACCCGCTGGACTTCGCCCGGCAGGACCAGGAGCTCACCACCGAACAGTGGATCGACGTTTTCCGCCAGGCGCGGGCGATGGGCAGCGTGCAGATAGGCTTTTCCGGCGGCGAACCGTTGACGCGTAAAGATCTGCCGGAGCTGATTCGCGCCGCCCGCGATCTCGGTTTTTATACCAACCTGATCACCTCGGGAATTGGCCTGACGGAGAGCAAGCTCGACGCGTTCAGCGAGGCGGGTCTGGACCATATCCAGATTAGCTTCCAGGCCAGCGATGAAGTGCTTAACGCTGCGCTGGCGGGGAATAAAAAAGCCTTCCAGCAGAAGCTGGCGATGGCCAAAGCGGTTAAAGCGCGCGATTACCCGATGGTGCTGAATTTCGTCCTGCACCGGCACAATATCGATCAGATCGATAAGATCATCGAACTGTGCATCGAACTGGACGCCGATGACGTCGAACTTGCCACCTGCCAGTTCTACGGTTGGGCGTTCCTCAACCGTCAGGGGCTTCTGCCGACGCAGGAACAGATCGCCCGCGCCGAGCGCGTGGTCGCTGACTACCGGCAAAAAATGGCCGCCAGCGGCAATCTGACCAACCTGCTGTTCGTCACTCCCGATTATTACGAAGAGCGGCCAAAAGGCTGTATGGGCGGCTGGGGGTCGATTTTCCTCAGCGTGACCCCGGAAGGCACGGCGCTGCCCTGCCACAGCGCGCGCCAGCTGCCGGTGGAATTCCCCTCGGTGCTTGAGCAGAGTCTGGAATCCATCTGGTATGACTCTTTCGGTTTCAACCGCTATCGCGGGTTTGACTGGATGCCGGAGCCGTGCCGATCCTGCGATGAAAAAGAGAAAGACTTTGGCGGCTGCCGCTGCCAGGCCTTTATGCTTACCGGGAATGCTGATAACGCCGATCCGGTGTGCAGCAAATCGCCGCATCATCATAAAATTCTGGACGCGCGACGCGAAGCAGCCTGTAGCGATATGAAAATTGGCCAGCTTCAGTTCCGCAACCGAACCCGTTCTCAGCTTATCTATAAAACCCGGGAACTGTAACGACAATGACCATCCGCATCGTTGAGCTGGCGGGCGGTTTACGCGCAACGCTGGTTCATCAGCCGCAGGCGGCGCGCGCGGCGGCGCTGGTGCGCGTGAGCGCCGGAAGCCATCATGAGCCACCGCGCTTCGCCGGCCTCGCGCATTTGCTTGAGCACCTGCTGTTCCGCGGTAGCGAGCGCTATCGTGGCGACGATCGGCTCATGGCCTGGATCCAACGTCAGGGCGGCAGCGTCAACGCCACCACACTGGCTCGCCACAGCGCGTTTTTCTTCGACGTTGCCGCCGATAACCTGTCCGACGGCGTCGCACGACTGCGGGATATGGTGCAGGCGCCGCTGCTTTCCCGGCAGGACATCCAGCGCGAAGTGGCGGTCATTGATGCGGAAAACAGGCTCATCCAGCAGCATGATGCCGCCCGGCGCGAAGCCGCGGCGCGCCACGCAATGGAACAACCGGGGGCTTTTCGCCGTTTTCAGGTGGGTAGCCATGAATCTCTGGGGCAAGACACGGGATCGCTGCACGCCGCGTTGCGCGACTTTCATCGCCGCTATTATGTGGCCGGACACCTGCAATTGTGGCTACAGGGACCGCAAACGCTGGATGCGCTAGCCGAGCTTGCCCATACGTTTGCGACAGGTTTTGCTTCAGGTTGTGTGCCTGAAGCCGCCCCCCCGTTACGCCTTAGCGCTGAAGCAGATTATCAGCTGGCAGTGACGGAGCGACCCGCGCTGTGGCGCTGTCCGCTAATCCGAAAATGTGACAACGTCACCTTACTTCGGGAATTCTTGCTGGACGAGGCCCCCGGAAGCCTGATTGACGAGCTGCGGGCGCGCGGGCTGGCAGAAGAGGTATCGCTGGACTGGCTTTATCAGGATGACGATTACGGCTGGCTGGCGCTAACACTTGACGGCGAACGGCCCGAGGCCATAGATCCGCATATCACGCGCTGGCTGCGGGCCCTACAGCAAACGACGCAAGAGCAACAGAGGCATTATTATCGGCTGGCACAGCAGCGCTTTAGCGCCCTGTCGGCCCTTGACCAGCTGCGCCAGCGGGCGTTTGGTTTTGCGCCCGGCGCGGCGCCGGTTAATTTTTCCGCCTTCTGTGCCGACTTACTGGCGGCGCCCACCTCGTATCTGGCCTGCAAAAAAATGGACGCCGCCGGAACAATTTCCAGCCAGGGATTTGCCCTGCCGCTTAGCCACTGGCGTCGCCAGCCGGTTGCGGATGAGAGCCCCATTGCGTTTTCCTTCTACCCACAGGCTACCCAATATTCTGCCCCAGCCCTGACGCCAGAAGCCGTTCCGCTGCTGCATTTATCGGCGCAGGATCAAGCGCCGACGCTGATCCTCCGCAGGCCTTTTTATTCGCGCGTAAGCGAGTCACAGGGTGTGGCGGCAGGCAAACAATTACGCCCTCTTCTGGCTGAACTGCGCCATATCGGCGGCAGCGGCGAGTGGCAAACGGTTGAGGGTAGCTGGCAGCTAACCCTGCGGCTGCCTGACGCATTGGTGACGGCGGAACCCATCATCAGGGCGATTGCCGATCGCCTCTCCCGCCCCACACCGGCTGTTACGCCAGCGCCAGAAGGCATCGCGATCCGTCAGCTGCTTAAGCAATTGCCTGAACGGCTGGCATCGGAACCGCCACGGGACGGCTGGCTGGCGGCGTTAGCTGGCGGCAGCGCCGAACACGCGCACGGGTTAGCCCGGCAGCTTGGCCTGCTCCGGGCGCCGGTTAACGCTAAGGGGTCGCCGTTTAGCGATTGTCCCGGCGGGATCGAACGTATCCCGCACGCCAGCGCGGACTCGGCGCTGCTGGTGTTTATTCCGCTGCCGCCGGGCGCTTCGCTCGCCGCGCTGCGGCTGCTGGCGCTATGCTGCGAACCACAATTTTTCCAGCGCCTGCGCGTGGAAAAGCAAATTGGCTACGTGGTCAGCTGTCGTTATCAGCGTATTGCCGATCGTGATGGCCTGCTGCTGGCCCTACAGTCACCTGACCGTTCTCCCGTGGATCTGCTGGGCTGCTGTAAACGCTTTTTGCGCGAGCTGACGCCGTGCGATGAATCCGGGTTCAGCCTATTGCGACAGCAGCTGGCGACGCAGATCCGGTCACCGGGGGATGCCAGCACCACGGCAGTGGCCGCCCTTCGCCAGCGCTATGGTTTGCCGGTGTTAACCCCGCAGGCTATCGGTGCCCTGCAACATGATGAGATCATCGCGCTGTGGCGCGAAATGACTCGCCGCCGCCGCCGCTGGCTGGTGCTTTTCGCTGGCTGACCGGAACCGCCGCTTTCCCGGTATGCGTGATTTTTAGCCATAAAAAAAGCCCCGTACTAAGACGGGGCCTGGCTGCTTATTTCGCTGTTACCTATCCAGCGCGTAGGCAATCACGTAGTCACCACGATCCGGCGACTGGCGTGCACCGCCGGCAGAAATCAGAATGTACTGTTTGCCGGTTTTCGGTGAAACATAGCTAATAGGACCGCCCTGGCTACCCACCGGGAGACGCGCTTTCCACACTTCTTCCCCCGTAGAGGAATCAAAGGCACGCAGGTAGTAATCCTGGGTTCCGGCAATAAAGACCAGACCGCCCTGAGTGGCGAGCGTACCGCCCAGCGTCGGCATACCGACAGGCATTGGCATGCGCATTTTTACCCCAAACGGACCGGTATCCTGAACGGTACCGACCGGCACCTGCCAGACGATTTTCTGCGTTTTCAGGTCAATGGCGGACAGGGTGCCAAACGGGGGTTTCTGGCACGGAATGCCCAGCGGTGACATGAAGCGGTTTTTGTTGACCGAGTATGGCGTCCCTTTCATAGGAACGGCGCCCATTCCGGCGTTCACGGCTTCACCGCCGGTGTTTGCCACTGCGCTTTGCGGATCTTGCTTAATCAGCTGAACCCACAGACCCAGACGCATGTCGTTGACGAAAATGTACTGGTTGTTCGGATCCGTGGACAGACTGCCCCAGTTCATTCCTCCCAGCGAGCCCGGGAAACTCAGGGAAATATCGGTGCCCGGCATCGTGTACAGACCGTCGTAACGCATTGATTTGAAGCTGATACGACAGGCCAGCTGGTCAAACGGCGTCGCTCCCCACATATCAGACTCTTTCAGGGTCTCCGCGCCAATCTGCGGCATGCCCACGGAACGTGGCTGCGTTGCCGGATACTGCTCACGCGGAATATCTGCTGGTTTTACCGGAACCTCTTTCACTTCGGTGAGCGGTTTACCGGTCAGGCGATCGAGAACGTAAATCTGCCCCGCCTTAGTGCCCACCACGACCGCTGGCTTGTTGCCTTCTTTGGTTGGGAAATCAACCAGGCTCGGCTGCATCGGAATATCGAAATCCCAGAGGTCGTTATGCACGGTCTGGTATACCCACTTCTCTTTCCCGGTTGTCGCATCCAGCGCCAGGATTGAGGTGGCGTACTTGTGGTCTTCCGGAATACGGTCAGCGCCCCACAGGTCAACAGAGGAACTTCCCATCGGGATAAACACGGTATTCATCGACGCATCCCAGGACATAGGGGCCCAGGAGTTTGCGGAGCTACGTTTGTAGTGTTCGCCCGGCTTCAGAACATAGTTCGGATCCGGATTACGCGGATCGAACGCCCAGCGCAGCTGGCCGGTGATCACGTCATAGCCTCGCAGCACGCCGCCCGGCATATCGGTGCTTACGTTATCCGCAACGCGCCCGCCCACCACGACCGTGGTGCCCGCCAGGGTTGGGGCCGACGTCAACACGTAGGTGGGATCTGACACATCGCCCATCCCTTCATGCAGGTTAACGCTGCCGTTAGTGCCGAAGTCCGGACAGAATTTGCCGTTATCGGCGTCTAACGCGATCAGCTTACCGTCAATGGTATTCATCAGAATACGACGCTGGCATGCTGCGCCCGGTGCGACCTGCGCAGGCAGAACCGGCGTGGAGCCGGCTACCGTTGGCTGCACCAGCGGTTTGGTGGCATCGAAGTACGCCAGCCCACGGCAGCGCATCCAGATGGCAGACTTGGCGTTGATTTCCGCTTTCCAGATCTCTTTACCGCTGTCGGCATCCACGGCGATCACGTTGTTATGCGGCGTACACAGGAAGACACGATCGCCTACCTGTAGCGGCGTTTGCTGATCTTCTGCGCCATTGCCATCCGGGCTTAGCGGAATGTCACCGGTATGGTAGGTCCAGACCGGTTTGAGATCTTTCACGTTGTCACGGGTGATCTGGTCCAGCGCCACAAAGCGACTGCCGCCGGCCGTATTACCGTAGTGATCCCAGTTCTGCTGTTTCGCCTCGTCTTTTACCGGCACCAGGGGGCGCTTGTCGCCACTAAACGGCACGGTCGGATGGGGTTGAAACATCTGAACAAACGTGACGCCCATGCCGATAATAAGGACTGCACAGACCCCCATCGCCCCTTTTGTGGAGGACGGTTTTCCTTCACGCTTGCGCAGTGCAGGCCAGCTGGCTGCTGCCAGCACCATCAGCCCGGCGGGTACCATCAAACGGGAAACCAGCGGCCAGAAGTCGAGTCCGGCATCATAAAATGCCCAAATCAGGGTGCCAAGAAACACGAGGGCAAACAGCCCCACGGCGGAAGACTTGCGGCGGAAGAACTGGATTGCAGAGAGCAGTGTGATAACCCCGGCAATGAGAAAGTACCAACTCCCTCCCAGGGTAACCAGTTTAAAACCGCCGATGGCAAAGAACAGCCCCGTCACAAGAAGTACCACACCCACCAGCAGGCACCACAGGCCTAACCAGCCGAACGGGCGGGGATTATTGTCTGACATAAAAATGAATCTCCTGATTTCTTTATATAAAGCAGGGTTTTATTAACTGCCACGATGCTAAAACCCTGCACAACGCTAATTGTTCGTATGCGAAGCATAAATTAAAAAGAGAACGTAGACAAAAGCTATTATGTGGTAAGAAATGAAAACCAGCGTAATTGCATGGGTTTAGCTGGGTGCAATAAGTGAATATCGCTAACTCCCTCGCCATCGCTGGAATATATGACCAGCCAGGCGTTGCTTAAAGGATGAATATCAGGATTTCCCGGCAAGGCCGTTCTTATAACCTCAGATTTTTACAGCTGAGCCCTCAGACAATAGATTTAATTACGCAATACCCATTAATAAGCAGAGAGATTAACCTGAATTAAGTTTCAGGCAGAAATTATTCATGGGTGTGTTAAACATTCAGTCATTAACAGAACTGTAAATGATACTTTCTGCATAAATGCGGATTCACAGCGTGGATAACGCAGACACTACATGAACACTTCATTAAGACTTCAACCATAACGACCCCAAATCACAATCACTACGCGATCACTATTCATTGACTTTACATTGAGACTAGCGCATATTTTACAGCACAAAACAGCAAGACAATTTTTGGAGGACGTTTTCAATGCCCGCCCGTGATTATCCCGATAAGCGTGTCGCTCGCGGTTTAGCAAAGGAGGCCGATCTCAGGATGTTAAGCGCCCGCATCGATCCCGCGCTGATGGAGTACATCCGCATCACTGCGTATGAAACACGGAAAAGTAAGCAGGAAATCGTGGCGGAAGCGTTAGCGCTTCACCGTCAACAGAGTCAGACTGGATCGTAAACAACAAAAGCCCGAAACATTCTCCGGGCTTCCGTTGCCGTCGGGATTACTTCACCAGCGAATTTAACGTCTCCAGCGCCTCAGGCGGTAACACCAGATCGGCTGCCGCCAGGTTTTGATGCAGATGCGCCACCGAAGAGGTTCCCGGGATCAAAAGGATATTTGGCGAGCGTTGCAGCAGCCATGCCAGCGCCACCTGCATCGGCGTCGCACCCAGTGAATCCGCTACCGCCTGTAGCCCGGAAGATTGCAGAGGCGTGAAGCCCCCCAGCGGGAAGAACGGCACCCAGGCAATCCCCTGCTCCGCCAGCGAATCGACCAGCGCATCGTCACCACGATTCACCACGTTGTACATGTTCTGTACACACACCACGGAAACCATCTTCTGCGCCTCAGCAACCTGTGAAGCGGTGACGTTGCTCAGCCCTATATGGCGAACCAGTCCCTGCTGTTGCAGCTCCGCGAGGGTGCTTAGCGGCTCGGCAATCGATCCCTCCGCCGGCCCGTGGGCGCTAAACATAATCCGCAGGTTAACCACGTCCAGCACATCCCGCTTCAGGTTACGCAGGTTGTCATGCACCGCCTGCGTCAGCTCCTGCGCGGAAAACGCCGGTAGCCAGGAGGCATCTTCACCGCGTCGGGCACCGATCTTGGTCACAATCGTGAGGTCGTCCCGGTATGGATGAAGCGCCTCGCAGATGAGCTGGTTGGTTACATGGGGGCCGTAAAAATCGCTGGTATCGATGTGATTCACACCCGCCGCCACCGCTTCACGCAGCACCGCCAGCGCGGCATTTTTGTCTTTTGGCGGACCAAAAACCCCCGGTCCGGCAAGCTGCATTGCACCATAGCCAAACCGTTTAACCGTACGCGTTCCGAGCGTGATCGTGCCGCTTTTATCAATGCTGCTCATGCTGACCTTCCTCATAAAAATGATCCGGATTTACAACAGGTTCCGCAACGAAACCATTAGTTAAGCAATAGTAAAATTAAAGTTTAAATTCGCTACGACGATAGTATTGATGTAACCCTGCCTCTTCTCTTACGGACGACCGCTATGCTGAAAAATCTGCACGTGATTACCGGTATTCTCTTTGCCCTCACCATATTCTGTCTGCTGCAAGTTGTCACGGGAGGGTTGTTCTACTCTGCCGTTAACAACGATCGTCACAACTTTCAAAACTCCGGGTTGCTCAATGCCCAACAGGAGAGCCTGAGCGACAGCGTTAACACGCTGATTAAAACGCGCGTCACCGTCACCCGCGTGGCGATCCGCTACCTGAAAAACCAGCGTGACCCGGCTTCTCTCGCGGCGATAAACACGCTGCTGGGTACCGCGAACGGTTCGCTGACCAAAGCCGAAAGCTATTATAAAAACTGGCAGGAGATCCCGCAGGTTAACGGTCAGGATCCCGCCCTTACCGAAGAGATGCAGAAGGCCTGGCAGCACATGCACGAGGTGATGCGCTTGTCCATTGCGTATCTGCGCGCCGATAACTATCAGGCCTATGGAGACCTGGACGCCCAGCAGGCGCAGGATGAGATGGAGGCGGTCTATACCCGCTGGCGCGCCGAAAACAACGTTCTGCTGAAAGCCGCCGCCGACGAGAACCAGAGTAGCTTTACACAGATGCAGTGGACGCTGGCGGCGATTTTCCTGACCGTTATCATCGTGCTGGTCGTGATCTGGCAGGGTTTACAGCATCTGCTATTGAGTCCACTCAACGCCATCATGAACCATATTCGCACCATCGCGAGCGGCGATCTGACGCAAAACGTCGATATTTCCGGGCGCAACGAAATGGGCCAGCTGGCCGCCGGCCTGCACGAGATGCAGCAGTCGCTGGTGAGCACCGTCAGCGCCGTGCGCGGCAGCACGGATTCCATTTACACGGGCGCAGGGGAAATTGCCGCCGGGAGCAATGACCTTTCCGCCCGCACCGAGCAGCAGGCCGCCTCGCTGGAAGAGACCGCCGCCAGCATGGAAGAGCTGACGGCCACCGTCAAACAGAACTCGGATAATGCCCGTCAGGCGACGCTGCTGGCGAAAAATGCGTCTGAAACCGCCGCTCGCGGCGGTCAGGTCGTGGATAACGTGGTGCGTACCATGAATGACATCGCCGACAGTTCTCAGCAAATTGCGCATATCACCGGCGTTATCGATAGCATTGCCTTCCAGACCAACATTCTGGCGCTGAACGCCGCGGTTGAAGCCGCGCGTGCCGGGGAACAAGGTCGCGGCTTTGCGGTTGTGGCAGGTGAAGTACGGACGCTGGCCAGCCGCAGCGCGCAGGCGGCGAAGGAGATCAAAGGGCTTATTGAGAGCTCCGTCAGCCGGGTGAATACCGGCTCTGAACAGGTGAGCGAGGCGGGTGCAACCATGAAGGAGATCGTCGCGGCCGTGACGCGCGTGACCGATATTATGGGTGAAATCTCGTCGGCGTCTGACGAGCAAAGCCGCGGTATTGAACAGGTCAGCCTGGCGGTCTCGCAGATGGACAGCGTTACGCAGCAAAACGCCGCGCTGGTACAGGAATCGGCAACGGCAGCCGCCGCGCTGGAAGATCAGTCAGAACAGCTGCGCCAGGCCGTGGCGGCTTTCAGGCTGAATGCTCAGGCTTCTCCGGCATCCCGTCCTGAAAACGTGAAAGCGCCCGCACTGCTGCGCCCGTCAACGGCAGGCGCAAATTCCTCCGACGCAAACTGGGAAACCTTCTGAGTGACGGGCGGGCGAGCCTGTCGCCCGCCTGGCTGATTAGCGGCTACGCTTGGCGTGGCGCTCCCAGTTATCTCGCTTCGCTTCCTCAGACTTACGCAACGAGACATAGCATGCTCCACTGCCGCCGTGATACGGCTGCGCTTCGCAAAAGGCTTGTACTTCGTCAAACTCGGTCAGCCAGCGCGCAAGATAGCTGCGCACCACGTTAGGGTGCGATTGCTGCTCACGCCCTTTACCGTGCACGATGATCAGGTTGCGCAGCCCGTCACGTCCGGCCTGGCGAATAAAGGAATATACCTGCTGGCGGCATTGCTCCGCGGGCTGGCGTAACAGCGTTAAGCTGGCCTGACGGGAATATTTGCCGGAACGCAGCTTATCAAATACTCCCTGCTGTACCCCTTCCCGCTGGAACATCAGCGGCTCTTCGAGGGGTAGCAGTTCAAGAAACCCCAGCGTCAGAAAGTTATCCAGCTGCTCGGTATCCATTTCCTGACGCGCCCGCGTGTTGCGGCTCTGCTGCCAGTGAATATCCGTGCAGCGTTTGAGCGGCTGGACATCCTCCATGGCGTCAAGGAAAAGTGATTTGTCGTCAGGGTTCATGGAAATCCTCCGGCTACATCTGAGTAAGTACTATACCTGCGCCCGTTGCGGGTCTCAACGATCAAACCGTATGCCGCAGGATAGAAATATAAACTTGGTGAATATATTAAAAATGGCACAGGAGAATGTTTAACGAGACTTAACTAAAATTTAAATATTAATACATTTAAAAATTTAAGTTAAATTTTCGTGAAATTAATCACTCTCTTTCCTGTTTTTTTAGATAAAAGCTGTTATAACTTAATAAACCTGCCGAGGGAAAGAACGCGTAGGATCTGTGAAGGGAAGCACTGCTGTGTACTCATGGGCCTGACGATGTCGGCAGGCCCTGTTTTTTTTAATTAATGTGATTTATCGCAGGTAGTCTTATTTATATCAACATAGCGTACGTCATCTTTGGCGTACATGATAAACTCCTTCCTGACCAGCTTATTTGGCCATTCGCAAAATTCATTAACGTTTATTGCCACTTTGATTTCGACATCACGATTATATAACTGTGCCTGGCGGGTGGGCCAGATGCTGGAGTTTAACATATACGTGTTATGTAAAATATATTTTGTGAACGGGAAATTATCGCGCACGTTGCGCACCTGGCGCAACCAGAGGCGGTTTATAGAATAATAAGGTGGAACTATAAAGACTTTTGTGGGCAGCGTGTTGTTTACAGGATAGTTTAAAATAACGTCAAGCAGCCGATCTTCATAATCATACTGCGCCCGAATAGCACCGGTAATCGCCGCGTTGAGGCTTCCCATTAAGGTAAAGAAAAGGATCCAGCCTGTGCAAAGGTATTTAAAGGCGGCTTTACGCAGATAAACCAGCGGGAAAAACCAGATAAGCATGACGAACTGATTGCCCGCCATCGCCCTTCCGGCGTAGAGCGGATCGCGTAACAATGCCTGAGGCAGCAGTGCCATCAGCAGGCCAAGCCCGCTGAGAAGTAAGAAGAGCGACAGACAGAGCCAGACGCTGCGCTGGATGACTCTGGCACGCATAGCCACGCCACACAGTGAACACAGAAACAGCCCAATCAGCACCACCCCGGCAGTGCCATAAAACGGCGAGAAAAAGATGTCCGCCAGGTTACGCAGCCGGGTGAACATTTGCGCCGGAAAAACAATGCTTAGCGTCAGAAGTTTGCTATGAATTAAGGCATAGGGTCTCAATGGCAGGAGCAGAATAAACAGCTTATAAGCGCCAAACCCGGCAAGAAGCGCAACCATCACTCGGCCATAGTGCTCCCGGAGATCGTGACTTAACGATCCCGTATCAAAGAAAGACTTGAACAAGAGCACCGCAATTATCAAAAATGGCGCCACCAGAAATAGCTGATAAAAGCAGAGAGAGGCAAAATAGCAGCCGAAAAACAGCACGTAGCCGCGCCAGCCTCTGCCGCCCATAAAGGGCAGCACCGTGAGCACAAGCGCCGCGCCCATGGTCACGGAATCGAAGCTGTACTGGATGCAGTGAATAAACCAGGGAGAAAAAACAACCGTCAAGGAGACCAGGAAACCGTTCCATGAAGGTTGGTTAATGACCTTCATATACACGACCCAGGCAGTCACCGCCACGCACAGCGCACTGATAAGCTTGGTCAACGGCGCAACGTTGACGGCGTTGATATCTGTCGGCCGGCCAAACCAGCCCGAAAGCAGCCTGATAACGATTTCCGCCGCCGGTCGACCGCTGTCAGCGTACTCTCCCCAGCCGATGCCATCGTAAAGCCCGTAGCCAACAGCATTTCGCCCAATATCGTCGTTAAACAGATAGGTCTGAGTTAACGCAGGGAAAAAATAGATAAACGCGCACAGCGCAAATAAACCCAATACGGCCGCATTATTTTTTAACATCGTCACTGCCCTCGCTGTCCTGTTTGAGGATGTAGCGCGGACGCCCTTTCACCTCAATAAATATTCTGCCTATATATTCGCCCAGCACGCCGATGCTGATTAACTGAACGCCGCCGATAAATAAAATCGCAACCATTAATGAGGGGTAACCGGGAACATCATTTCCCCAGATAAGTTTGTCGATAATCATCCATAGCGCATACGTTAACGACAGGCTGGCGATGAAAAAGCCCAGGTAGGTCCAGAGCTGAAGGGGGAAAATAGAAAATGAGGTGATGCCTTCCACCGCCAGTTTCCATAACGTCCAGCCGTTAAATTTACTGGCGCCAGCCTGACGGGGTTCACGAGTATAGGTGACGACCGCCGTTTTGCCCCCTGCCCATGAGAGCAGCCCCTTCATAAACAGCGTTCTTTCCGGTAGCTGAAGGATGGCGTTTACGGTTTCCCGCGACAGTAATCTGAAATCACCGACGTTCTCGACGATACCCGGCGAGCTGATTTTATTGTGCGCGCGGTAAAACCACCGGGCCGTTTGCCGTTTCAGCCAGGTATCGCACCGACGGTCGATGCGCTGAGCAAGCACGGTATCGAACCCATCCTGCCAGCGTGCAACAAGGGCAGGAATAACATGAATGGGATCCTGTAAATCCACATCAATAGGGATCACCGCGTCACCCGTGGCCGCCCGCAGCCCCGCCAGCAATGCCGGTTCTTTACCAAAGTTACGGCTAAACTCGACGATGCGAACGCGGCCAGAAAAGGCCTGGCTACGGATAGCCGCGACGGTATTATCGCCACTGCCATCGTCGACAAATATCAGCTCAAACGTATGATTTACGCCGTCCAGATCGCGCCGCAGCGCGTTAAAAAACAGCGGTATGGCCTGCTCCTCATTAAACACGGGAACAACCAGAGAAATAACCATATTCAATCCTTGAATATTACACAGCGAGAAAATACAAAACCTAACACCATGCTGATGAAGGAGAAAAGGCACAGCGTAAATACCGCAGGTAGATCAACAATTTCCGAAACTTTCCCCGTAGACCATGCCAGGCAGGACATTACGGCCATAAATAAAAGATACTTATGCAACGCCCGCTTTTTATTAAAGGTCCAGACGGCGTTCACCACAAAGCTAAACGATGCTGCAAAAAAGAAGGCCGTAACGTTAGCGAGACTTTGCGGAAATGAAAATAAAAAACAGGTTAACAGGAAGACCAGCGCATGAATAATCGTGTTCGCCACGCCGACAGAGATATATCGCATGAATATAAATAAAGAAGCACGCACGTTTTAAGGTATCCCCAACAGTAACGTGCAGAGTATAGGGTGCCGCTCTCAGAAAATATTCTGATCCCGCTTAAATATAATCTGAAAAATCTACCCCTCTTGTTCCAGGGCAGGATCTTGAACAACGGCACATTTCCCGACATGATAATGTTTTTAGCTTTGCAGGTATCTCTTATGCTTACGCTGTTACAGGAATTGATTCCCACGCCTCTGGGACCTCTGTGGGTAATATGTGATGAGCAGTATCGCTTACGCGCGGTCGAGTGGCAGGAACACAGTGACCGTATGGTAGCGCTGCTGGACATTCATTACCAAAAAGAAGGCTATCAGCGCAGAGATACCGTTAACCCGGGTGGTCTTTGCGAAAAGCTTACGGCCTACTTCGAAGGCGATCTTGCCATCATTGATACTCTGCCAACCGCCACGGCGGGCACCACTTTCCAGCGCGAGGTGTGGCAGGCGCTGCGTAATATTCCCTGCGGGCAGGTGATGCACTACGGTCAGCTGGCAGAGCAGCTTGGCCGTGCCGGTGCGGCGCGCGCTGTCGGTGCGGCAAATGGATCTAACCCCGTCAGCATTGTGGTGCCTTGCCATCGCGTGATTGGACGTAACGGCACCCTGACCGGCTATGCCGGAGGCGTTCAGCGCAAAGAGTGGCTGCTGCGTCACGAAGGGTATTTTCTGCTGTAATTCCCAGGCTATTTGTGCCTATTTTTCTTCCCCTTAGGCTAATAATCCTTAATCAATCTGTGGAATTTCAAGGAGATGGCAATACGCTGCCCTCTCTTGCCTTTATTGAAGGATTGCCAGGCTTACGTCCTTACCAAAAAGATGTTAAAATTGACCAATATCAATTAAGGCTTGAGCAAACCTATGATCCCGGAAAAGCGAATTATACGACGCATTCAGTCTGGCGGTTGTGCTATCCATTGCCAGGATTGCAGCATCAGCCAGCTCTGTATCCCGTTTACCCTGAATGAGCATGAACTCGATCAGCTTGACAACATTATCGAGCGCAAAAAGCCTATTCAGAAAGGGCAGACGCTGTTTAAGGCGGGAGACGAACTGAAATCGCTCTATGCTATCCGTTCTGGCACCATCAAAAGCTACACTATCACCGAACAGGGCGACGAGCAGATCACCGGCTTCCATCTGGCAGGCGATTTAGTCGGCTTTGACGCCATCGGGAGTGGCCATCACCCGAGCTTTGCTCAGGCGCTGGAAACCTCTATGGTCTGCGAAATCCCGTTTGAAACGCTGGACGATCTGTCCGGTAAGATGCCGAACCTGCGCCAGCAGATGATGCGTCTGATGAGCGGTGAGATCAAAGGCGACCAGGATATGATCCTGCTGCTTTCCAAAAAGAATGCGGAAGAGCGTCTGGCCGCGTTTATCTACAACCTCTCCCGCCGTTTCGCGGAACGCGGATTCTCTCCGCGCGAGTTCCGTCTGACCATGACGCGTGGCGATATTGGTAACTATCTGGGCCTGACCGTGGAAACCATCAGTCGTCTGCTGGGTCGTTTCCAGAAGAGCGGAATGCTGGCGGTTAAAGGTAAGTACATCACCATCGAAAACGGTGAAGCGCTGGCGATTCTGGCCGGTCACTCCCGTAACGTGGCATAACCTTCCCGGATATCTGTTGCCAGGTCGATAAATTTTCATGATTTATTGATCTGGCAAAAACTTCCCCCCTGTTTCATTCAAGATATATAGGTTACTCTTTTACTTACAGACTGTGGTGACAGTTGTAAGGAGACCTGTATGGCAAAGTATCAAAACATGCTGGTGGCTATCGATCCTAATCAGGACGATCAGCCAGCATTACGACGTGCTGTGTATTTACATCAACGGATTGGCGGCAAAATTAAAGCCTTTTTGCCGATTTATGACTTCTCATACGAGATGACCACCCTTCTGTCGCCTGACGAGCGTACCGCTATGCGTCAGGGAGTGATCAGCCAACGTACCGCGTGGATCCGCGAGCAGGCGAAATATTACCTGGAAGCGGGCGTACCTATCGATATTAAAGTGGTCTGGCACAACCGCCCTTTCGAAGCCATTATTCAGGAAGTGGTGGCCGGTGGGCATGACCTGCTGCTGAAAATGGCGCACCAGCACGACAAACTGGAATCCGTGATTTTCACGCCGACCGACTGGCACCTGCTGCGCAAATGCCCTTGCCCGGTATGGATGGTGAAAGATCAGCCGTGGCCTGAAGGCGGGAAAGCGGTCGTGGCGGTCAATCTGGCCAGCGAAGAGGATTATCACAATTCGCTGAACGAGAAGCTGGTGAAGGAGACCCTTCAGCTTGCCGACCAGGTTAACCACACCGAAGTCCATCTGGTGGGAGCGTACCCGGTTACGCCAATCAATATCGCCATCGAGCTGCCTGAATTTGACCCGAGCGTGTATAACGACGCGATTCGCGGCCAGCATCTGCTGGCAATGAAAGCGTTGCGCCAGAAATTCAGCATCGATGAGAACATGACGCACGTAGAAAAAGGATTACCGGAGGAGGTTATTCCGGACCTGGCAGAGCATTTGCAGGCCGGTATTGTGGTGCTGGGCACCATTGGCCGCACCGGGATTTCTGCCGCGTTTCTGGGGAACACCGCCGAGCAGGTGATCGACCATCTGCGCTGCGACCTGCTGGTTATTAAGCCGGATCAGTATCAGACGCCGGTTGAACTGGACGATGAAGAAGACGATTGACCTAAAATGAAAGCCCGCCGGTAACGGCGGGCTTTTTTTATTACGCTTCGCTCAACCGCTGGGCGGGCGCCTCGTCGCCCGCGTCCATCCAGGGCGCGTGAAGAACCATGCTCGGCAGCGCCAGCTTAATCTCCTGCTGATTCAGCCCTTCCAGAATACGGATGTTGATTTCCTGCTGAATATCCATGTACTTGTTGTAATCCGCCGTATTAACGATATGAACCACCTCGAAGGTCAGACGATCGCGATCGAAGCCCAGGAAATGGGCGCGGTCAAACTTCGTTTCCCCGACGTCGGTAATGATCTGTTTAACCATCTCACCCACAGAACGCAGTTTATCCGGCGCCGTGTCGCTGGCGACGCCGAAGGTAAAGACGATTCGGCGCGTTTGCATCCGCTTATAGTTATGCAGCGTCTGTTGCAGCAGGATGGCGTTCCCGCAGACAATCTGCTCCCCGCTCAGGCTGCGGATACGGGTGGTTTTCAGACCGATGTGCTCGACCGTGCCGGCGACATCGTTAAACACCACAAAATCGCCAATTTCGAACGGCTTATCAAAACCGATGGAGAGCGAGGCGAACACGTCGCTCAGGATCGTTTGCACCGCGAGGGCGATTGCAATACCCCCTACCCCAAGGCTGGCAACCAGAGCAGTGATGTTGACGCCCGCGTTAGCAAGAATAGACAGCAGCATCACTGACCAGACAATGGCACGGAGGATGAGCCCCGTGATCACCAGCGTAACCGGGTTTTTATGGCTTCCCGGTGCCAGCATGACGTGACGAAGCCACGACACAACCCCCTGATCCATCCACAGCGCCACCTGAATGGCGAAGACCAGGAACCAGGCGTGGCTCACGGTGCCAAAGAGATGATCCGGTAAGTCAACGAAGCGCAGGCTGAACAACAGCGCCACGACAAACAGCAGGACGCGACTTGTGCGGTTAAGCATATCCGTCAGGATAAAGCGCATCCGGTTGGTGGTGGGATGCTTGTCGCCCCAGGTGGTGATGCCTTTCTTCACGAAGGCGATCAGGCGCGTGAGCAGCCAGTATACCAGCAGCGTCACAATGACCACCGTGGCGACGCCAATCCAGAATGATGGCGTCATCATCAGCGCGATGATGTCGAAGCGGGACAGAAATTGCATTACACCTCCTCGTATTACACAAAGGGTAAAGTATAGACAGAGGAAAATGGCTGACCGCAGAAATAAGAAAACCGCCCCTGGGGGCGGTTTGGCAGGATGAAGCGAAATTAAAGCGATTTCAGAATCGCATCCACGCTGGCCTTGGCGTCGCCAAACAGCATGTGGGTGTTCTCTTTAAAGAACAGCGGGTTCTGCACGCCAGCGTAGCCGGTATTCATAGAGCGTTTGAAGACAATGACGTTCTGCGCCTTCCACACTTCCAGAACCGGCATGCCCGCAATCGGGCTGCGCGGATCGTCCTGCGCCGCCGGGTTAACGGTGTCGTTGGCGCCAATCACCAGCACGGTGTCGGTGTCGGCGAAATCATCGTTGATCTCATCCATTTCCAGCACGATGTCGTAAGGCACCTTCGCTTCCGCCAGCAGCACGTTCATGTGGCCTGGCAGACGCCCCGCCACCGGATGAATACCAAAGCGCACCTTGATACCGCGCGCGCGCAGTTTTTCCGTGATTTCCGCCACCGGATACTGCGCCTGCGCCACCGCCATGCCGTAGCCCGGGGTGATGATGACGGAATGCGAGTTTTTCAGCATCTCTGCGGTGTCTTCCGCGCTGATCTCTCTGTGTTCGCCCACTTCTTCGTCAGAGCCGGTAGAAGAACCGTCAGAACCGAAGCCACCGGCGATGACGCTGATGAACGAACGGTTCATCGCCTTACACATGATGTAGGACAGGATCGCACCGGAAGAACCGACCAGCGCACCGGTGACAATCAGCAGGTCGTTGCTCAGCATAAAGCCTGCCGCCGCCGCTGCCCAACCGGAGTAGGAGTTCAGCATGGAAACGACCACCGGCATATCTGCCCCACCGATAGACGCCACCAGATGCCAGCCGAACGCCAGCGCGATAATGGTCATCACCAGTAACGCCAGCACCTGCAAGCCTACGCTTTCGGTGCGCACGAAGACGACCAGCAGCACAAAAGAAACGACCAGCGCCGCCAGGTTCAGCTTGTGGCGGTTAGGCAGCATCAGCGGCTTAGACGAAATCTTACCGCGCAGCTTGCCGAACGCCACAATCGACCCGGTGAAGGTCACTGCACCGATGAAGATGCCGAGGAACACTTCGGTCAGGTGAATGTTAACCAGAATCGGCTCCAGGCCCGGTTCGTGGTACAGGTAGCTGTTGAAGCCCACCAGCACCGCAGCCAGACCCACGAAGCTGTGCAGAATAGCAACCAGCTCCGGCATCTCGGTCATTTCAACGCGTTTCGCCAGACGAATACCAATCGCGCCGCCGATGATCATCGCCACCAGGATCCACGCCACGTTGCCGGTGTCCGGCCCGAAGATAGTGGCAATCAGCGCAATCGCCATCCCGGCGATACCAAAGTTATTTCCCTGCTGAGACGTTTCGTGTTTGGAAAGCCCCGCCAGACTGAAAATAAACAGGATTGCAGCAACAATGTATGCGGCTGTGACTAATCCTCCAGACATATGCTACCCCTTAGCCTTTACGAAACATTTTCAGCATGCGCTGAGTCACGGTGAAACCACCGAAAATATTGATGCTGGCGATCAGCACCGCAATAAAGCTCAGGAAGCTGATCCAGCCGCCGTGACCAATTTGCAGCAATGCCCCAACCACGATAATCCCGGAGATGGCATTGGTGACCGACATCAGCGGCGTATGCAGCGCATGGGAGACGTTCCATACTACGTAGTAACCGACCACGCAGGAGAGCGCGAAGACGGTGAAGTGGCCAAGGAACTCTTTTGGCGCGACGTCCGCCAGCCAGCCAAACAGGATAATGACCAGCGCCATGATGGCGTATTTGCGCCACGGTGACGCAGGTTTTGCTGGCTCAACGGGCTCCGGCGCCGCTTTCGGGGCAGCCTGAGGCTGAGCAGAAACCTGAATCGGCGGTGCAGGCCAGGTGATTTCACCTTCACGCACCACGGTCACGCCGCGCACCACGACATCATCAAAATCAACGGTGATGTTGCCGTCTTTCTCTTTACAGAGCAGTTTCAGCAGGTTAACGAGGTTCGTGCCGTACAGTTGAGAGGACTGGGTTGGCAGACGCCCCGGCAGATCGGTATAGCCGATCACCTTCACGCCGTTCGCGGTCGTCGTCACCTGATTTGGCACGGTATATTCACAGTTACCGCCGTTTTGCGCCGCCAGATCGACAATCACGCTACCAGGCTGCATGGAGTCTACCATTACACGGGTGATCAGCTTCGGTGCAGGTTTACCCGGAATAAGCGCGGTGGTGACAATAATGTCCACCTCCTTCGCCTGCGCTGCAAAAAGCGCCATCTCCGCTTTGATAAAGGCTTCAGACATGACCTTGGCGTAACCATCACCGCTGCCCGCCTCTTCCTTGAAGTCCAGCTCAAGGAACTCGGCGCCCATACTCTGCACCTGCTCCTTCACTTCCGGCCGGGTGTCAAACGCGCGGACGATAGCGCCCAGGCTGTTTGCCGCCCCGATAGCGGCAAGACCTGCCACACCGGCACCAATCACCATCACTTTTGCGGGTGGTACTTTACCTGCCGCCGTAATTTGACCGGTAAAGAAGCGACCAAACTCATGAGCAGCTTCGACAATGGCGCGATAGCCGGCAATGTTCGCCATAGAGCTCAGCGCATCCAGAGACTGCGCGCGCGAAATACGCGGCACGGAGTCCATTGCCATCACGGTGACGCCGCGTGCCGCCAGCTTCTCCATCAGCTCCGGGTTTTGGGCTGGCCAGACAAAGCTCACCAGCGTAGTGCCCGCGTTCAGCAGTTCAATTTCACTCTCTTCCGGTGCATTGACCTTCAGAATAATGGGTGATTGCCAGACTTCAGCACCGTCCACGACGTCCGCGCCAGCCTGAATAAAGGCCTCGTCATCGAAACTCGCCAGTTTGCCCGCGCCGCTTTCAATCGCGACGGTAAAACCCAGCTTAAGCAGTTGCTCCACCGTTTTCGGTGTTGCCGCTACGCGGGTTTCATTGGCTAACCGTTCTTTTGGTACCCCAATACGCATAGTTTTCCCTTCCATCGGTTTTTGATGATGGTTTGTCGATAATAGCCCGCGGTTTGTATCAATTTTCGCCAGCGTGATAGCGGCGGAGAATGATTAACCCCGGAAAATAAAACAGTAACAAACTTTCTATAACCTACTGAAAATAGCGCCCGCGATCTACCGCCAGAAAACACTATTTATTACTTTATCTGTGAAAAATAAGCGATCGGGGTCACTGACAGAGATATTTACCTTAAATTCGCCTTCAGGACCGATAAATCGCGCAAGCGAAGCGGTAAAAACATGATATAGCGCCATAAAAGAACAACTCATTAACATTGAATTAACTTGTAAAAGTCATATGCTTTATCAGTTTTGCTTGTCAAACGTCTGTTTTTTCCACATATCACTAAATGTTATCGAATCAGATCCTTTGGTGAGCACAGGCTGTGAAAAATGCCGCAGACAGCGACGGGTGTTAAATGCCATAATCGGGACCGTCTCAAATTAACAACAACACCAGTACATGGTTTGCGCAAGGCGAAGGATTATTTTTATGAAGCTTAAGAACACACTCCTGGCGTCCGCACTTCTTTCCGCGACCGCCCTGTCTGCGAATGCCGCGACAGAGTTAACGCCGGAGCAAGCGGCAGCGTTAAAACCTTTTGACCATACGGTCATTGTGGGTCGCTATAACTCCATTGGCGATGCCGTCGCCGCTGCATCAAAAGCCGCCGATAAAAACGGCGCTGCCTCGTTTTACGTTGTTGACCAGTCCGATCAGGGCAACAGCGGCAACCAGCGCGTGACCGTTGCGCTGTACAAAGAGAATGCCCCGAAAGCGGATGAACAGAAAAACCGCGTGATTAACGGCATTGTTGAACTGCCGAAAGATCAGGCCGTTCAGCTGGAACCGTATGATACCGTTACCGTTCAGGGCTTCTACCGCAGCCAGCCTGAAGTTAACGATGCCATCACCAAAGCCGCGAGAGAAAAAGGCGCTTACGCGTTTTACATCGTGCGTCAGGTAGATGCCAACCAGGGTGGAAACCAGCGCATCACCGCCTTCATCTATAAGCAAGATGCGAAAAAACGCGTGGTGCAAAGCCCGGATGCGATTCCAGCGGATTCAGACGCCGGTCGCGCTGCGTTAGCGAAAGGCGGTGAAGAAGCGAAGAAAGTGGAAATCCCGGGCGTAGCAACGTCTGCTGCACCAAGCGCTGAAGTGGGCCGTTTCTTTGAAACCCAATCCACGAAAGGCGGCCGTTATACCGTTACGTTGCCAGACGGCACGAAAATTGAAGAGCTGAACAAAGCCACCGCCGCGCAGATGGTGCCGTTCGACAGCATCAAGTTTACGGGCAACTACGGCAACATGACGGAAATCTCCTATCAGGTGGCGAAGCGTGCCGCGAAGAAAGGCGCGAAGTACTACCACATCACCCGCCAGTGGCAGGAACGTGGTAACAACCTGACCATCAGCGCCGATCTGTACAAGTAACAAAACGGTTTCACAAAGGCGGCACACTGCCGCCTTTTTTGTTACTTTTTTTCTGATTTCTGCCCCACGTCATTGCATGCATCCGTCACACTCCGTAAAATCCCGCGCCTTAGTGTGATCCACCATTTTTATGCGCCTTAGCGAAATAATTATTCTGGGTTTGGACCTTTCATAACAGGAAGCCAATGGAAAAGAAACTTGGCCTGAGTGCTTTAACTGCACTTGTATTGAGCTCAATGCTGGGCGCGGGTGTATTCAGTTTGCCGCAGAACATGGCGGCCGTTGCCAGCCCTGCCGCATTACTGATTGGCTGGGGCATTACCGGTGTCGGGATTTTGCTGCTGGCGTTCGCCATGCTGCTGCTGACCCGTATTCGCCCGGATCTGGACGGCGGGATATTCACTTACGCCCGTGAAGGTTTCGGCGAGCTGATTGGCTTCTGCTCCGCCTGGGGTTACTGGCTGTGTGCGGTGATCGCCAACGTCTCCTATCTGGTTATCGTCTTCTCGGCGCTCAGTTTCTTTACCGATACGCCCGAGCTGCGCCTGTTTGGTGACGGCAATACCTGGCAATCCATCGTCGGCGCCTCGGTGCTGCTGTGGATCGTCCACTGGCTGATTTTGCGCGGTGTTCAGACCGCGGCCAGCATCAACCTGGTGGCGACGCTGGCCAAGCTGGTACCGCTTGGCCTGTTCGTCGTGCTGGCCTTCCTTGCCTTCCGTCTCGATGTGTTTACGCTCGATTTCAGCGGCATTGCGCTGGGCGTCCCCGTCTGGGAACAGGTAAAAAATACCATGCTGATCACCCTGTGGGTGTTCATCGGTGTTGAAGGGGCCGTCGTGGTCTCTGCCCGCGCGCGCAACAAGCGCGACGTGGGACGCGCCACGCTGCTGGCCGTCCTGGCGGCGTTGGGCGTATATCTGCTGGTGACGCTGCTGTCGCTCGGCGTGGTGGCCCGCCCTGAACTGGCGGAAATGCGTAATCCGTCCATGGCCGGGCTGATGGTGAAGATGATGGGCCCCTGGGGTGACGTGATAATCGCGGCGGGTTTAATCGTCTCCGTCTGCGGCGCATACCTGAGCTGGACCATTATGGCCGCGGAAGTGCCGTTCCTGGCCGCCACGCATAAAGCGTTCCCGCGCCTCTTTGCCCGTCAGAACAAAAACAGCGCGCCATCGGCCTCGCTGTGGCTCACCAACATCAGCGTGCAGGTTTGTCTGGTGCTGATCTGGCTCACAGGTTCGGACTATAACACCCTGCTGACCATCGCCTCCGAGATGATTCTGGTACCCTATTTCTTAGTGGGTGCATATCTGTTAAAAATTGCGTCCCGCCCGGCACACTATGCGGTCGGCGTCGGCGCCTGTATTTACGGTCTATGGTTGTTGTATGCTTCCGGCCCGATGCATCTGCTGCTGTCTGTGGTGCTTTACGCGCCGGGCCTGCTGGTGTTTATCTATGCTCGCCGTACGCATCAGCTTGATAACGCCCTTAAACGCCGCGAAATGGCGTTGATAGGTCTGCTGTTAGTCGCTGCCGTGCCGGCAACGTGGATGTTAATGGGATAGCGCCGCCTGTCCCATTGTTCAACTGAAAAGGAGATTACGATGGGACACTCGCAGCAACGCCCAATATTGATCACTGGCGCAGGCCGTCGCATCGGCCTCGCCCTCGCCCATCACTTTCTCAATCTTCGCCATCCGGTTATCGTCAGTTACCGAACGGAGTACCCCTCCATTGAAGGGCTTCGAAATGCAGGGGCGGTATGCATTCAGGCGGATTTCTCCACGGATGAAGGTATCCTCGCCTTTGCGGAAAACGTAACATCCACCACCCACGGGCTGCGGGCGATTATTCATAACGCCAGCACCTGGATCCCTGAAAAAGCCGGACATTCGCTCAGCGAAACGCTTGCCTGCATGATGCAGATCCACGTTAACGCCCCTTATCTGCTCAACCATGCCCTACAGGATCTGCTGCGCGGACACGGCCATGCCGCAGGCGACATTATCCATTTCACCGATTACGTGGTGGAGCGAGGAAGCGACAAACACATCGCCTACGCGGCCAGCAAAGCCGCCCTGGATAATATGACCCGCTCGTTTGCGCGCAAGCTGGCGCCCGAGGTGAAGGTCAACGCGATTGCTCCGGCGATGATTTTGTTCAACGAGGGCGATGATGCCGAGTATCGCCAGCAGGCGCTCAACAAGTCGCTGATGAAAATCGCGCCCGGCGAGAAAGAAGTGATCGACCTGATCGATTATCTGTTGACCAGCTGCTACGTCACGGGCCGAACGTTTGCCGTGGACGGTGGTCGTCCGCTGCGCTAGTGAAAGCGGCTCCAGAAGAATATGAGCACCCAGGCGCTGAGGCTCCAGCAGACCACCGCCCCGCCCAGCGCCACGGGCAGACGCAGAAACCCGGTGAAGTACCACAGCGACAGCAGATAGATAAAATACGGGATGATTGACCACATCCCGAAGACGATCGTGGCGCGCAGCGCCTCAATACCCCGCTCGGAGGCCACGATATAGTGTGCGATTAACGCAAAGGTCGGGAACAGCGGGATCAGCCCGGCAATGTAATAGTTCTTCGTTTTAGCCAGCACCCCAATCAGTAACACCACCAGCGCACCCAGCGCGGCTTTTATCACCAGCCCCATGCTTTTCCCTTAACAATCAAATAACAATGTTACGCAGCATAACGGAACTCCGGCTAATTGAGAAAGATTAATGGAAGGTTAAGGTTGCGCGGTGTATGTTGACGTTTTTCGCGATAACAGACGTTGTATGAATAAGATTGTTTATGTTGAAGATGAACCCGAAGTGGGGCAATTGATCGCCGCTTATCTGGGTAAACATGATATGGACGTGGTTGTCGAGCCTCGTGGCGATCGCGCTGAGGACGTCGTCACCCGCGAAAATCCGGATCTGGTGCTGCTGGATATCATGCTGCCTGGAAAAGATGGCATGACGCTCTGCCGGGATCTGCGCGCGAAGTGGGACGGCCCGATCGTGCTGCTGACCTCGCTGGACAGCGATATGAATCATATTCTGTCGCTTGAGATGGGTGCTAATGACTACATCCTCAAAACCACGCCCCCGGCGGTCCTGCTTGCCCGCTTACGCCTGCATCTGCGCCAGCGCGCCAGCGCCGAACGGGAAGCACCTGCGCCTTCTTTAACGCCGCATAAAGCGATGCGGTTCGGCACGCTTTCTATCGACCCGGTTAACCGCCAGGTTACGCTTTCCGGTGAGCTGATTGCACTCTCAACCGCAGATTTTGACCTGCTGTGGGAGCTGGCAACCCATGCCGGGCAAATTATGGACCGGGACGCGTTGCTGAAAAATTTGCGCGGCGTCAGTTACGACGGGATGGATCGCAGCGTTGACGTGGCGATTTCACGTCTGCGTAAGAAACTGCTGGATAGCGCTACTGAGCCCTACCGCATTAAAACCGTGCGCAACAAAGGCTACCTGTTTGCACCGCACGCCTGGGAAACCTGATGGTGCCCGGCGCATAAGACTTTTCTTGCTATTACAGCAAGATGTTGCATAATTGTACGTATGCACTTCTCCTTCTTCTTCAGGGCACATGCCAGCAGCAGCGACATAAACCAGGAACCGCTTCTGCCGCTTGCCCCAGTTCTTCTTAACCTTCAGAGCTTCTAAGCAGTGACACGCTTCTGACAGTGACGTTGCAAGCCGTACTTCTCCAAAAAAATCTTGATATGAGGATTTAAGCCCATGAAATATGTATAGCTACGATGATGTAGATAACATTAAAACCAACCTTGAATGGATTGTTCATCAAACCACAGCCAGCCAAATGCTGCCTACCCGGCACGACCAAAAAGCCCTCTTTAATCTTCTGGAACTGATCCAGACCTATGAAGCGCTCCTTGAACTGATTGACGAGCACGGTATTTCCGTCATTGATGAGGGTATCGCGGAAGGCCTGTCGATTACCGAAAAGCTGATAGCCAAAGTGAAACGTCCGGGAGACGCCATTTAATTATTTTGCGCATTGCCATTACGATGTGTTTTTCCATCGTAATGGCAATGAAACGTTCGGACAATTCCTCAAGATTACACCGAAATGTTAAAACCTTTTCTCGATCAAAATTTAACCGACACTCTCCTTCCGTGAGAAAAAATCATAAAAAAAACCCTCACCTCCGTGAGGATTATATCATTGAAATGAAAGGGAATAATCTATACCCAAATAAAATAACGATCAATATCAATAAGTTACGATATTGATTAACTTGAAATCTCGTGCTAAACAAAATTACAGACTTATCATCCTAACCTGAGGGAAGCATAATGGCATGGCGCGTTTTAAGTTCTGTGATCTGTCCTAATACAGGCATTGTTTACTCCTGCATTGTTGGCCTTAAACTGATCAGATTAATTATCTGGTACGAAAGCGATATATATTTAGTGCCGGGAGACAGAATTCACCCTACGAAAAACGGCGTGTTCATTAATGGAGAATTTAGCCAGATATCACTCTATAACGTGTCACCCTACCGGGAAGCGCTATGGGAAGAGATAAAAAATAAAATGGCGTGCCCGTTTAATAAAGAAAGCGAAACAAAAACCTGTTCCTATTCAGTGCATTGTAACGCGCGAAAATGCCCGCACGGCTTTACCACTAATCCGTTAATAATAGGATTACGGCGTAATCATTAATATCGCTAACGAATAACCTATGCCTGCAATGCTCTGATTCGATAAGAAACCTTAATGAGTTGGAGCCCTTTCTTGCGCACACCCCTTACGTTCCAGAAAGCCCGCGCCTGGTATTATGCGCTGCTCCGCCGTGATGAATGTTGTCAGCAGGTGTAAACCCTGCTTTGATAGCGTTAATGATGGTGAACAGAAACGCTAGCGTTGCGTGTCGGTGATATTTAATGAAAAAGCTGTTTGTACAGTTTTA
>NZ_JADBQL010000002.1:145803-145969 GCF_014895905.1 Enterobacter cloacae complex sp. P15RS
AAGCTGTTTGTACAGTTTTAGTGTGCAGAAAGTTCGCAACTCATTGAAATCCTGATAAATAAATATATTTCAATGAGTTAGCTAAAAACGCTTAACGGACATCTACGGACGTGCACGGTCTTTTTTGTGCCCCTATCGATGTCCCTTCTTTCAAAATGCCCCCAAA
>NZ_JADBQL010000002.1:145990-150014 GCF_014895905.1 Enterobacter cloacae complex sp. P15RS
CAAATCTGCCCCCAAAATCCCCCTCTCTTGCGTAGCTCCTTCCAGTTTCGCAACACACCGCTTCACGCATCTCTACCTGATCAGCATAATCGCCACGATTCCGCTTGTAAGACTTCACCATTAACCAGCGCACGCTACTTTTTCTCCCTGCCCTATACTTTCAGTCTGACTGACTGGAGGTTTCTATGTGTGGACGTTTTGCACAAGCCCAAACCCGTGAAGAATATCTGGCTTACCTGGCCGATGAAGCCGATCATGACATCGCTTATGACCCGGAACCTATTGGACGTTACAACGTCGCGCCCGGTACCAAAGTACTGCTGAAGAGCGAACGCGACGAAAAACTACATCTCGATCCGGTGCTCTGGGGTTACGCGCCAGGATGGTGGGATAAAACGCCTCTGATCAACGCGCGCATCGAAACGGCGGCTTCCAGCCGAATGTTTAAACCGCTGTGGCAGCACGGCCGGGCGATCTGCTTCGCGGATGGATGGTTCGAATGGAAAAAGGAAGGTGATAAGAAACAGCCCTACTTCATACACCGTGCCGACGGTCAACCGATTTTTATGGCGGCGATCGGCAGCACACCGTTTGAGCGCGGCGATGATGCAGAAGGTTTTCTCATTGTGACATCGGAAGCAGATAATGGCCTGGTCGATATACACGATCGGCGGCCGCTGGTTCTGTCGCCAGAAGCTGCAAGAGAGTGGATGCGGCTGGACGTTGGAGGGAATAAAGCGTTAGAGATAGCTTCAGACGGTGCAGTGCCCGCCGATAAGTTCAACTGGCATGCGGTAACGCGTACAGTTGGAAATGTAAAAAACCAAGGGAGGAATTTGATAGAGCATATAACAATCAAATCTAATATCAGTTAGACCTGCACCTTTTAGCTAGTCTCACAATAGCGTATTTTTAAGAAAGAAATATGTTTGCCGCCATTGGACCACTGAGTCCATTTATACGGTAGAACTCAACACGAACACCAGGACTTAACGTTTGGTTTTCGCTATTGTTTAATGCAGAGATGTGTAAGAAAACATCTTTACGCCCATCCGATGGTATAATGAACCCCTTCCCACTCTTGCAGTCAAAACTTTTGACAACGCCTGTCATTTTAAGAGTCAAATAATTTCCTTTTGTGAAATCCAATTTTACTATACAGGAAAAATTTGAATTAGCTAATCTAATTTCCATAGCCTCCCAGATGGCTAAAATAAAACTTGCTAAATAGTTTAACGCGTGCCTTAATGATCTGGTTAGTTCGATGCAATGTGAATCTGACTTTTTCTAAGTAATCCTCATAACCAGGTGCTATCTCTGATATCCCTCCTCTTGAGTCCATACGTATGCCATTATGCGTTTCTTTTCATGAAGTTGTAACTTCTTAAGTGTTCAAGGGGAGTTTTTATGTCTTCAAAAATGATAGGTCTTGTTAAGTGGTTTAACGAAGATAAAGGTTTTGGTTTTATCTCCCCACTCGATGGAAGTAAAGATATCCTTGTTCACTCTTCTTCACTACAGGGAGAGACATTCAAAACTCTTTTTGAAGGACAAAAAGTGAAATTTGTTATCATTGCCGGTACTAAAGGTCCGACAGCTGCAAATGTTACGCTCTGCGATAAATAACCCCCTCAATGGCCGTTTAAGCTTATACGAATTAAAAAACAAGAAGAGTCATTTATCGTTTGCGAATATCATTGCAACAGGCCAGCATATTTCAGCACCGTCAAGTTTGCTGACCGATGTGATGAAATGCAGGACTGCTGCATGAATAGTCTCAAAGCAGAAGCTAACTGCTTATAAAATATTAAAGTGCGTAAGAGGTTAGGCAGCCTCCAAAAGCATCACATCTTATTTATTGTATGAGTTTTTTAGTAACGTTCAGGGGCTTTGAACAAAGCATTACAGTAAGGGCATACTAATTGAGATCCCTTTTGTACACGATTGTAACTATGCTCCGAATCTTTTGAGCAGTTTGGACAAGGGCATTTGACTAAATAATTTCGGCGGAATTGATTGTTTTTACGTGCAGACACAGGCTTCTCCAGTTCAAATGGGCTACTACAGTACACGCTAAGGCAGGATATTGCTTGTTTTAATTTCGAAAAACAAACAATACATAGAAAAAAGCAACACTTACCGAACAGCCACGACCGCTAAATTCGTTTGGATACATGGTGATATATGAAAAAAGTAATCATTTTCTTTAATGGTAAACCAAGTAAGGTTGTCACTGTGCTTAAAGGCGTAACATCAATACTCGAACAGTACCCTGGTGGAGAAGAGATCAATCTTCAGATAATGTCAGCCGGTTTCCCCTCTTTAACAGGGGACCATGAAGTTGTCTATGTTGCATCAGATCGAGAGCTAACCTCTCAGGAAATTTTTGATGCGGCACGAAAGTATCTATAAGCTTCGGTGTTTTTTACCAACATCGCGGAAGATATTGAACAAGAAGCATTATAAAAATAATTAGAAATCATCAGCATTGCCTACCTGGTGTAGGCTTTTTTTTATATAGCAGATGATACATTTCTTTAATGTTAAACAATACACATTGTCGCTATTTTAACTAACATACCGTTCACATGGCCTGAACCTACCCATGAGATTTCTATGAAAATCATAAGTTATACGGTGTTGCTAATGTTCGAAAGCAAGCCCTTCAATCAAATGGATAACTCCTTGATTGTAGATTTCTTAAGTAGTCGTCAATATTTGGAAAAATCTGGTAGTGGAGTGAGATTTCCTCAAAACACCTACATCGGAATTGAAAAACAAATGGTTTTAGATTGGGAGTCTGAAAAAGACGGCGCAGCCAAGTTAAAACAGCGACTTTATGGCATTCTTCGTAGGATTAAAAATTTAGAGCCTACGCCTATGGTCATTTTTTTGATGATATCACCAGAAGAAAAAACCCTTACATTTGTGCCCAGACTCAAAGGTAAAAAATGAAAAAAATGGTGAGGTAGCTTCAAGGATATGGCCAGATTTTTGCGAATTCGCTGATATTTAAGGACTCTCAATTTTGTATGTATGTTTTCATCCCTCGGGTAATTGCTCATTATGAATTTTGTCCAGCCGATCATAATAACCTGAGTAAGCTAGTTTGATGCGGGATAGCCAGCCGCCGCACTCATTACATTCTATGTAGTACGGCATTCAATACCATCCTAACTTAAGTCACATATTTTTAACTGTTTGGAATTTTTTTTGATTCACACAGTCTAAAAAATAAAATCATATAAGGGTCATTTATGATAACGCTCATAATCTCTACTATCGTCGTAATAGTTCTGGCATTGATGATATTCTGTCTGGTTAAAGTTGGGATCTGCACATCTAATAATCCTGATGATCTATAATCATTTACGTTTCGCTGATTCCCTTGAGGGCTGGGAATTTCTTATACAAAGTACATACGGCCACATCATAGATAATTGCCACCTGCTTTCTGTCCACGCCGTTTGAAATCAGCCTGCCAGCCTGCGCCCATTGCTCAGGGGTTAACTTCGGCCGTCTTCCGCCTATGCGCCCTTTCTCCCGGGCTGCCGCCAGTCCTGCCCTGGTACGTTCCACGATTAACTCCCTCTCCATCTCGGCCAGGGCTGACATGATGTGAAAAATGAATCGCCCCATTGGACTGGAGGTGTCGATGCTGTCCGTAAGGCTTTTGAAATGGATGCCGCGCTGCCGGAGTTCGTCGACCAGCAGTACCAAGTTCCGCATGCTTCGCCCGAGGCGATCCAGCTTCCACACTACCAGCGTATCGCCCTCACTCAGCGTTCGAAGAAGCTTTTTAAGCGCTGGCCGGTTCGCTACCGTCCCGCTCATTTTTTCCTCAAAAACCTGTTCACATCCTGCGCGTTCGAGAGCTTGTCGCTGAAGATCTGTGTTTTGGTCATTTGTTGACACCCTTACGTAGCCAATTTGCATGTTTTTCACCCAATATTTTCTGCAAAAAAATCAGGTGAAGTTATCGGCATGGCTGCCACAGGGCAATCTATAAAACGTCGGTTTGGGA
>NZ_JADBQL010000020.1:0-30973 GCF_014895905.1 Enterobacter cloacae complex sp. P15RS
ACGCCTGACGAGCCCTGCACCACCGGCCCGCCGTACCGGGTCATATCGCCCATCCGGGCCGCCGGTTTACCGCTCATGGTCACATCCTTTCAGCCTGAAATGAGCGGGAAGCGTAGCGGGTAAAGGCCACCAAAAAAGAAGGGTTACAGACAAAAAAGGGAAAATCGGAAAATATTTAGAGTAGAGGTTCCAGAAAGACCACTAAAGCCAATTTTAGCTTTTGTTTATATTTATAAGGAGCTAGTTGCGATGAACCTGGATTTGCATTGTGTTTAGTCAGACTGACCTGGTGTTTGAAATATTGGAGGTGAGCTTTAGCAGAAACGGCCCCTCTGCCGGACGCAAAGGGGCGTAAGGGATCAGTGAGGCGCCGTTGCCGTATTGTGCTGGCGGTGACGGGTCACAAAGCCCAGCACGAAGCACATGATAAACACCACGGCGTACAGACCATTAGCGGTATGCAGCGCCGCCAGCGGGCCGCTGTGCGCCACAATCGGGCCCGTGACCACGAAGGTCAGCATGGTGCCGATGGTGCCGCAGGTCAGCACGAAGTTCACCAGCTTTGGCGAGGCCACTTTGGTCTGGAGTGAGCCAAGGGTGATGATCGAGGTATAAATCGCGCTGGAGAAGAAGCCCAGGGTCAGAATGAACCACGGCATATGCTCCGGGGAACCGTTGATAAACAGATACATCAGCACGGTCGCCAGACCCGCCAGGACGGTCAGAATACGTTGCAGGTCGAAGAAGCGCAGGATGAAGCTAAAGGCCCACATGCCGAACATGTAAGACATCCAGAAATCGCTCACCAGCTTGCCCGCGTCGTTCAGGCTCATGCCCAGACCTTTTGCGTATTCCGGTACCCACGAGATAAAGCCCAGCTGACCGAGGATGTAGCACAGGGCGGCAATGGAGAGGAACAGCACGCCGATACCCCATTTTTCCTTCGCCACCGGCTCTGAGGTGGTCTGCGCTTTTTTGCCGAGTACCGGGAAGTCACAGCCGAAGGTCAAGATGAAGATCGCGACATAGACCAGGCCGATACAGGCGTATACCCAGTACCATTCAATGCTGCGTGCGAGAAGATACGCGGCAACCATCGGGAAAATCATCCCAGCCATGCTGAAGAAGGAGTCGGTAAACAGCAGACGCGCGCCGCGCTGGCGGCCTTCATACATATGGGTGATCAGGAACGTACCGATCGACATGGTGATCCCGCTCACCAGGCCCAGCACGAACATGGCGGCGGAGAACAGGGCGATGCTGTGGCTCAACATCAGGCCCGCCACGGCGGCAACCATCAGCACGAAGCCGAAGCGCAGCTGGGTTTTCAGCGGCACGATTTCCATCAGCCAGGCATTCAGGAAAATAGAGATCAGGATCCCCGCGTTCAGGAAGGTGAAGGTGTTACTCATGCTGGAAACGGGCAGCTGGAAATACTCTGCGATATTACCCATCACCATCCCGGTGACGATCACCAACGCGCCGGTCAGGGCGTAAGAGAAGAAGCTGATCCATGTGAGCTTGATGCGATTGCTGTTAGTCATGTCTGGCCTGTTAAAAGTAAAGAAAAACGCATGGACTGCGTTTGAGCGGGCAGATTTTAGTCGCGAAAGTGATCTAATTAAATCTTTTAAGAAAATTTTGAGCACAATTGCAGGCTTTAACGTGATAAAGATCACATTCTATCGCGTGCTGAACAATCGTTTGCGCGGTAATAATTGTTTCAATTTCGTAAAATTAGGTAAAAGACTGGTCTGGGTTCATACTGCTCTTTAGAATCAAGCCATTCGCTTTTTATACTGCGCTTTGTTAAGGAATTCTCATGCTCAAATCAACACTGGCGGCTGTCGCAGCTGTGTTTGCTCTTTCTGCCGTTTCCCCTGCTGCGCTGGCAGCCAAAGGAGACCCTCACGTCCTGCTGACTACCTCTGCGGGGAATATTGAGCTGGAGCTGGATAGCCAGAAAGCCCCCGTTTCCGTGAAAAACTTCCTCGACTACGTGAACAGTGGTTTTTATAACAACACCACGTTCCACCGCGTGATCCCGGGCTTTATGATTCAGGGCGGCGGTTTCAACGAGCAGATGCAGCAGAAAAAGCCTAACCCGCCAATCAAAAATGAAGCGGATAACGGCCTGCTGAACAAGCGCGGCACCATTTCCATGGCGCGTACGGCGGATAAAGACAGCGCCACCAGCCAGTTCTTCCTCAACGTGGCAGACAACGCTTTCCTGGATCACGGCCAGCGCGACTTTGGCTATGCGGTCTTCGGTAAAGTGGTGAAAGGCATGGACGTGGCGGACAAGATCTCTCAGGTTCAGACCCACGATGTCGGTCCATACCAGAATGTGCCGTCTAAGCCAGTGGTGATCCTCTCCGCGAAAGTGCTGCCGTAATCGTTCTTCCACACGGGCATATCCTGCCCGTGTCTTTCCCTCCTCCCAGCGAAAGCGCGTTTTGCTGCTTATACTTGTGGCAAACGGACTATTCAGGGAGGCGTAGTGAAAAAACTCACCGACAAGCAAAAATCCCGACTCTGGGAGCAACAGCGTAGCGTCAATCTTCAGGCCAGTCGCCTTCTTGAAAAAGGCAAGGGTCCAGCTGACCCCGATATTGAGACGCTGGAACTGGGGCCTCCTGCACCGGGTTTACCCCATCTGTGCCTTATTCACCGCCATTTATTCCGCAATGAAATGAAAGGGGCTGGTGAGCTGCGCACCGCCGATATTTCCAAAGGCGACATTCCTTTTTGCCATTTCGAGTACATCGAGAAGGTGGGGAATGAGCTGATGGCTTCGCTGGAAACCGATAAATATCTTGTCGGTCTTCCGAAAGAGGATTTCACAGACAAAATGAGTCACTACTACTGTGAAATCAACATGCTACATCCTTTTATGAGCGGCAATGGCGTGGCCCAGCGGATCTTCTTTGAACAGCTGGCGATCCATGCGGGTTACGTACTGAACTGGCAGGGTATCGACCCGGACGACTGGGCCGCCGCCAACCAGAGCGGGGCGATGGGGGATCTGGCCGCCCTGAACGCCATCTTTGCTAAAGTAGTGAGCGAAGCGCGGGGATCTGAGTAGAATAGGGCGGCAATTTTTTCGGGGGCCGCCATGATTCTGCTGATTGATAACTACGATTCCTTTACCTGGAACCTTTACCAGTATTTTTGTGAGCTGGGGGCAGAGGTGGTTGTCCGCCGTAACGACGAGATCGCGCTGGCAGACATTGACACGCTGGCTCCCCGGAAAATCGTGATTTCGCCGGGGCCGTGTACCCCGTCGGAGTCCGGTGTCTCCCTGGAGGCGATCCGCCACTACGCGGGCAGGCTGCCGATTCTGGGCGTCTGCCTTGGCCATCAGGCCATTGCGCAGGTTTTTGGCGCGACCATTGTCCGTGCCGCGAAAGTCATGCACGGTAAAACCTCGCCGGTCACGCACACCGGTACGGGCGTATTCTCAGGACTCAACAATCCGCTAACCGTGACGCGCTACCATTCGCTGGTGATCGATCCGCCGACGCTCCCGGCCTGCTTTGAGGTTACCGCCTGGAGCGAGACGCAGGAGATCATGGGCATTCGTCACCGGGACTGGGATCTTGAAGGCGTGCAGTTCCACCCGGAAAGCATCCTGAGCGAGCAGGGGCACGCGCTGCTGGCGAATTTCCTCAACCGCTGAATTTCTGTTGCCTTACTGTGATTTTTTATGCATATTTTGTGATTATATTTTCACAATCACTGTGACATAAAAATGGATGGTCATGACATGGCAACTGAACAACCAGCAATTACCCGCGCGACATTCGATGAAGTGATCCTGCCGATTTATGCACCGGCTGAGTTTATTCCGGTAAAAGGGAAAGGCAGCCGCGTGTGGGATCAGCAGGGCAGAGAGTACGTAGATTTCGCGGGCGGTATTGCGGTGACGGCGCTGGGCCATTGCCATCCTGCGCTGGTGGACGCGCTGAAAACCCAGGGCGAAACCCTGTGGCACACCAGCAACGTTTTCACCAACGAACCGGCGCTGCGCCTGGGCCGTAAGATCATCGATGCAACCTTCGCCGAACGCGTGCTGTTTATGAACTCCGGCACCGAAGCCAACGAAACCGCCTTTAAGCTGGCGCGCTATTACGCAACCACGCGCCACAGCCCGTATAAAACCAAAATCATCGCCTTCCATAACGCTTTCCACGGTCGCTCGTTCTTTACCGTTTCCGTGGGCGGCCAGCCGAAGTATTCCGACGGCTTTGGCCCGAAACCAGCGGACATCATCCACGTGCCGTTTAACGATCTGCACGCGGTGAAGGCGGTGATGGACGACCACACCTGCGCGGTGGTGGTCGAGCCGATTCAGGGGGAAGGCGGCGTCACGGCGGCTACCCCGGAATTTCTGCAAGGGCTGCGCGAGCTGTGCGATGCGCATCAGGCGCTGCTGGTGTTTGATGAAGTGCAGTGTGGAATGGGGCGTACCGGAGATCTGTTCGCTTACATGCACTACGGCGTCACGCCGGATATTCTGACCAGCGCGAAAGCGCTCGGCGGCGGCTTCCCGGTCAGCGCGGTGCTCACCACCCAGGATATCGCTTCCGCGTTCCACGTCGGCTCACACGGCTCCACCTACGGCGGTAATCCGCTGGCGTGCGCCGTGGCGGGCGCGGCGTTCGACATCATCAACACGCCGGACGTTCTGAACGGCGTGAATGCGAAACGCGACCTGTTTGTGAAACACCTGAAAAAGATTGATGAACAGTACGACGTGTTCAGCGAGATCCGCGGCATGGGGCTGCTGCTCGGCGCCGAGCTGAAGCCGCAGTATAAAGGTCGCGCGCGCGATTTCCTGCACGCCGCCGCCCATGAAGGCGTTATGGTGCTCAACGCCGGGCCGGACGTGATGCGCTTTGCGCCGTCGCTGGTGGTGGAAGAGAACGACATTGAAGACGGGTTAACCCGCTTTGCCGCGGCGGTCGCGAAGATTGTAAAAGGCTAATACGCCGTCCGCTTTAACCTGCGGGTTAACCAAATCCCGTGATGCGGACGCTGACGCCATGCCACCGACGAAATGGTGTGCATGGTGTTCAGGTGCCCGAGAACACGCTGCAAATGCTGCTCCAGGGTGCTCATCGGGCCGTGGGTAAGTGTTTCCGGCGCTTCCAGAATATTTGACTCTCCCGACTCGCCCGGCGCGTCATACTCCAGACGCTGCTGACAGCGCTGCAACGCAATTTCACACGACTGCAAATAGCGCTGCGCCAGGTCTGGCGTCAGCATGGTGTGCTCGCGCGCCAGCGTGGTCATGGCGTTGACGTGCTCGACGATAAACTGGCTGTGCGTCACCCACAGCTTCATGTCCGCCAGGTAGTGCGCGTTAAAGCCCGGCTCCTGCATGGCCTGGTTCAGGGAGTTGAACAGGGCGTTATGCGCCTGGTTGACCTTCATGCGTTCGTAGGCCAGCGGGGAAGGCTGCGGGTCGTCGCTCAGGATCAGACGAATGGCCTGCTGATCGGCCTCCAGCGCGTCGTGGGCGTTCTGCCTCAGCAGCCCGCTCTGCCACTGCGGCCACAGCCAGACCATACCACCAAAGGCGATCAGACAGCCAATCAGCGTATCGACCAGACGGGCAATAATAAACTGTTCCCCGTTAAGCGTGAGCAGTTGCAGGGTATACACCGCCGTCACCGTAAAGCCCACCATCGCCCAGCCGTAGTTTTTGCGGATGATCAAATAGCTCACCAGGGTGATCGCCAGCATACCGGCCAGGGTATAGCCCTCCGGCACGTGAAAGTGCAGCGTCACGCCCGCGATAATCAGCCCCGCCATCGTGCCGCCCGCACGATGCAGAATACGGACCCGCGTGGCGCCATAGCCGTTCTGGGTAACAAACAGTACGGTCATTAAGATCCAGTAGGGTTTCGGCAGGTGCAGGGCCATTCCCATCAGGCTGGCGATGCTCAGCATCACGCTGATCCGCGCGGCATTGCGCAGGGCGGAAGACTTCAGTGAAAGATAGCTTTTCAGCGCGGGCAGCAGCGGGAGCCGTTTTTGCTTATCGGCCATCAGGTCGCGGGCATAAAGCGGGCGCTGGGTGCGCAGCACGCGGGCGATGCGGCTGAAATGCCAGGCGGCAAATTGCCCGACCGGGTTATCCGCGTGCTGACGCGCAATCTTTTCCAGCGCGCCGAGCTGTTTATCCATGTTAAAGCGCGTCGGATAGCGGTGATAGAGAATATCATCAGCCAACACCCGCAGGCGCGCCGCGACGGTCTGCGCGTTCCAGCGGATCACCGCTTCCGCATGGCTGCGCTCTACCAGCTTTTGCACCTCTTCCGGATTATGCAGGCTGACGGAGATATGCTCCTGCAAATCCAGCCCGACCTGGAAGGTACGCAGCAGCCGCTTGTATTCATGATTTTTATTGGCGGCAAGCATGTGCAGCTGCTGGTAGCACTGGCTGATCAGATCCACCACTTTTTGCTGCCGCTCCAGCAGCGGCGGCAGGGATTTTTCCGGGTCGGTATGCTGGGTGAGCAGGGTGTATTTTGCTTCGCAGTATTCAGCAAGCTGCACGTAGAGCAGGCTCAGGGATTCACGCAGCGGCTGTTCCCGCCACAGCCAGAACCAGTTAAACAGCCCGTACCACAGCGTGCCGAGGGCGTAGATCAGCAATGGCTCCCACACCGGCATATTGCCCGCAAGGCTTAAGGTGAAGATGGCGGCTATCAGCGACGCGGGAAGCAGGCGGGCGTGCAGCGAGCTGATTTCAGCGGTTACGCCGAGCGTCATCGCCAGCACGGTCAGGATCAGCGGCAGCGGAATGTCGCGGGCCAGTAAAAGCTGCACGGCCAGGCTACAGCCGGCAAACAGGCAGCCGCCAATAATCAGGCGTTTGAAAAAGCGTTTATGCGGCGTGTCCAGACCGGCAATGTTGCAGCAGGCGGGCACGAGAGAAAACAGCAACCCCTGCTGAAGATGTCCGAAGAGCAGGCCCACGGCCACGGGGAGACACAACACCAGCGTTTGTCGCAGTGCGTAGTTAACTTCCGGGTGATAGATCAGCCTGCGCCACATGAGGAGTAGAGACAAAAACGGCGTGCCACCCTGCGGCGGCACGCCGTCTGACCGGAATTAACGGGTCCCGTAAACCACGATGGTTTTACCGTGGGCGGAGATCAGGTTCTGGTCTTCCAGCATCTTCAGGATACGGCCCACTGTTTCACGGGAGCAGCCGACAATCTGACCGATTTCCTGGCGGGTAATTTTAATTTGCATACCGTCAGGGTGGGTCATGGCATCCGGCTGTTTCGCCAGGTTCAGCAGCGTCTGCGCGATACGACCGGTTACGTCCAGGAAAGCAAGGTTACCCACTTTCTCAGAGGTCACTTGCAGACGGCGTGCCATCTGGGAAGAAAGACGCATCAGGATGTCAGGGTTGACCTGAATCAGCTGACGGAATTTCTTGTAAGAAATTTCAGCCACTTCACATGCTGTTTTTGCACGAACCCAGGCGCTACGTTCCTGGCCTTCTTCAAACAGGCCCAGTTCACCGATAAAATCGCCCTGGTTCAGATAAGAAAGGATCATCTCTTTCCCTTCTTCATCTTTGATCAGCACGGCCACCGAGCCTTTAACGATGTAATACAACGTTTCCGCTTTTTCACCCTGGTGAATCAGCGTGCTCTTTGATGGGTACTTATGAATGTGGCAATGAGACAAGAACCATTCGAGAGTCGGGTCTGTTTGCGGTTTGCCAAGCACCATGCGCTGTTATCCTCTGTTATAAGCTGTCACCAGAGTCATAAGATGCATCCGGACTCTGGGGTTGCAATCGAATTCTTACCCATACCCTGGGAAGTCGGCTGTCGTAACGTTTCGCAGCCAGTAAAGTTTGATGTCCTCTGCATACATGTGTAACGTCAATGTATTACTGTAGCATCCAGAGTGTTTTAGCATAGCTTTCGCTGCGTGTCTCCTGGTGTCTCGCTTCAGCATGACGCAGGTCGCCTTCCGTTGCGAGAAATGTAACGTACACGTAATCTGTCATAAAAAATGCAACGTTGGAGTGAGTGAATATGCAAGCGCGTGTGAAATGGGTTGAAGGGTTAACGTTCCTGGGCGAGTCGGCCTCCGGGCATCAGGTTTTGATGGACGGTAACTCCGGCGATAAAGCCCCAAGCCCGATGGAAATGGTGCTGATGGCGGCAGGCGGATGCAGCGCGATCGACGTGGTGTCGATCCTGCAAAAAGGCCGTCATGACGTGACCGATTGTGAAGTGAAGCTGACGTCAGAACGTCGTGAAGAGGCGCCACGCCTGTTCACGCACATCAATCTGCATTTTGTTGTCACCGGGAAAGCGCTGAAAGACGCGGCGGTGTCACGCGCGGTGGATCTCTCAGCGGAGAAGTACTGCTCCGTGGCGTTGATGCTGGAGAAAGCGGTAAACATCACCCATTCGTATGAAGTGATCGAGGCTTAATCTTTTGGCGGGTGGCGCTTCGCTGACCCGCCCTACAAAAGCATGACCGTAGGCCCGGTAAGTGCAGCGCCACCGGGCAAAAAAATCACGCGATCTGCTTCCCTTCCATCAGCCGCTGCACCAGCGGCGTCATGATCAGCTCCATCGCCAGCCCCATTTTTCCGCCTGGCACCACTAACGTATTCATGTGCGAAATAAACGAGCCTTGCAGCATCGCCAGCAGCCAGGGGTAATCGATGCCTTCCAGGTTGCGGAAGTGGATCACCACAAAGCTTTCGTCCAGCGAGGGAATGCTTTTCGCGGCGAACGGGTTAGAGGTATCCACGGTGGGCACGCGCTGGAAGTTAATGTGGGTGCGGGAGAACTGTGGCGTCAGGAAGTTGATGTAGTCTTCCATGGAGCGCACCACCGAGTCCATCACCGCTTCACGCGAGTGGCCGCGCTCGCTGATGTCGCGCGTCAGCTTCTGGATCCACTCAAGGTTAACAATCGGCACCACCCCCACCAGCAAATCCACGTGGCGCGCCACGTCGTGCTGAGGCGTCACCACGCCGCCGTGCAACCCTTCGTAAAACAGCACGTCAGTTGGTTCCGGCAGCGGCTGCCAGGGCGTGAACGTGCCGGGTACCTGGTTCCAGGGAACGGCTTCATCGTAGGTGTGCAGATACTTGCGGGACTGTCCGGTGCCGCTTTGCCCGTATTCGCGGAAGGTTTGCTCCAGCAGGCCGAAGTCATTCGCCTCCGGACCAAAGTAGCTGATGTGTTTACCCAGATCGCGCGCCTTGCGGATGGCCATGTCCATCTCCGGGCGCGTGTAGCGGTGAAAGCTGTCGCCCTCTACCTCTGCCGCCCGTAAATTCAGCTGTGAGAAGATCTTGCGAAAGGCGAGGCTGGTGGTGGTGGTTCCCGCCCCGCTCGAACCCGTAACGGCAATAACCGGATGTCTGGCAGACATAGCAACTCCCTGACTGGAAAAGTTTTAAGATCAGCCATGAAACGCGTTGCGGGGCATGATATTGACCGTCTCATGCAGTTCGGACCATACCAGCACCACGTCGCCGCTTTTAAGCTGGCGCTTAACATCGTTGACCTTTTGTTCAAGCGAACGTTCATGTTCACCATAATCGGTGCCTTCGCGCAAGACAAAGCTTTCAATCAGATTATCGAGCGTTTCGGGAGAGAGATCCTGCCAGGGAATAATCATTTTTTACCGTCCAGATAAGCCGTTAACCAGTCGGGAATACGCGTCTCAAGCCACATTTTAGGCCGACGCAGCGTGCCGCCAACAAAGCCGACGTGTCCGCCGAACTCGGTAAGCTGATACTGCACGTTGGCCGGCAGATAATCGGGCGCGGGGATCGAGTGATGATCCATAAACGGATCGTCTTTGGCGTGAATAATCAGCGTGGGTTTCGTGATTTGATTCAGTAAAGGCATGGCGCTGCACTGACGGTAATAGTCGATTGCATCGGCAAAGCCGTGAATTTTCGAGGTGATCAAATCATCAAACTCGCGCAGGCGCTTCACGCGTTTAAGCTGTTGCAGCGTCACAGGCAGCGTATCCGGGTAGGCCTTTAACTTGCGCGCGGCGTTGGCTTTCAGCAGGTTGAGCAGGTAACGCTGGTAGACTCGCGAAAACCCCTTTTCCATATGATAGCTGCACTGCTCAAGCATAAATGGCGCAGAGACAATAACCGCCGCGTCCAGCGGTACGGCGTCGCTCTCTTTCGCCAGCAGGCAGGCCAGCATATTGCCGCCCAGCGAATATCCCACCGCTGCCGTTGGCGCGGCGCCAAAACGGTCTCTCAGCCAGCGCAGAAACCAGGTGCCGTCCTCGGTTTCACCCGAGTGATAGATGCGTTTCTGGCGATTCGGCTCGCCGCTGCATCCGCGAAAGTGCATCACGACCCCAAGCCAGCCGCGGGCTTTCGCCGCCTCGATGAGGCCGTGGGCGTAAGGGCTGTGCAGGCTACCTTCCAGACCGTGAAACACCACCAGACGAGGTTTATGTTTGGCCCGCTCCGGATCTTCGCTCCAGGCAAGATCCAAAAAGTCGCCATCCGGCAAATCCAGGCGTTGCCAGTGAGGGGCGAACCGTACCTTGCGCCGGATCAGGCGCGGCAGCATGGTTTGCAGGTGGGGGTTAGCCACCCCGCGCATGGGCACAAACTCTGCGCTCTCTTCGGCTGCAATGTCGAAGTCTAAGGGAATGATTTGGGTCATAAGGGCGATGCTGATTCTTGTCAGTAATTAACTATACCTTCCGGATTGTACCCCGTTTAGCCCGTTTTTCCGAAATATGAACTGATCCCGATCACATTTCCTTACCTTGTTTATTACTCTCAGGCTAATGATTCCGTCCTACGCTTAATTGATGCCTTTCTCACCAGAGCGCACACTTTACTCAACGTCAGGCAAATCAGAATGATGTGCTGAATCAGGAGGTTAATAATGTTATCTGGGCAAACTCCCACCCGGCAATGGAACACCCGACGCACTGAGAAAGCGCGTCGTCTGGCATCCGTACCGGTACAGGGCAAGGTACTGCCAACGGGCGATCTTGTCGCCATGCTGGAAAAACTGATCGCACCAGGCGACAAAGTCGTTCTGGAAGGTAATAACCAGAAGCAGGCGGATTTCCTTTCCCGTTCACTGGCGGAAGTGAACCCGCAAATCGTACATGACCTGCATATGATCATGCCGAGCGTGGGCCGCAGCGAACATCTGGACATCTTTGAGAAAGGTATCGCCCGCAAGCTGGACTTCTCCTTCTCCGGTACGCAAAGCCTGCGCATTTCACAGCTGCTGGAAGATGGTCAGCTCGAAATCGGGGCGATTCACACCTACATCGAACTTTATTCACGTCTCTACGTTGACCTGTCGCCAAACGTGGCGCTGATTGCCGGTTTTAAAGCGGACCGCAAAGGCAACCTCTATACCGGGGCGAGTACCGAAGATACCCCGGCGCTGGTTGAAGCCGCCGCGTTCCACGACGGTATCGTCATCGCACAGGTGAACGAACTGGTGGACGACGAGTGCGATCTGCCGCGCGTTGATATCCCGGGCTCGTGGATCGATTACGTGGTAGTGGCGGACAAGCCGTTCTTTATTGAACCGCTCTTCACCCGCGACCCGCGCCTCATCAAACAGGAACATATCCTGATGGCGATGATGGCGATTAAAGGCATCTATGCGGAGCACCAGGTGCAGTCCCTGAACCACGGGATCGGCTTTAACACCGCGGCGATTGAGCTGCTGCTGCCAACCTACGGCGAACAGCTCGGGCTCAAAGGCAAAATCTGTAAACACTGGACCCTGAACCCGCATCCAACGCTGATCCCCGCCATCGAAAGCGGCTGGGTGGAGAGCGTCCACTGCTTCGGCGGCGAGCTGGGGATGGAAGAGTACATCCGCGCTCGTCCGGACGTGTTCTTTACCGGTGCAGACGGCTCTATGCGCTCTAACCGCGCCTTCTGTCAGTTGGCAGGTCAGTACGCGGTGGATATGTTTATCGGCTCTACGCTACAGGTTGATGGTTACGCGAACTCCTCAACCGTGACCCGCGGTCGTCTCTCCGGCTTCGGTGGCGCGCCAAACATGGGCCACGATCCGCACGGTCGTCGCCACGCCACGCCGGCCTGGCTGAACATGATCACCGAGCCGGACCCAATGCAGCGCGGTAAAAAGCTGGTCGTGCAGATGGTGGAAACTTTCCAGGCGGGCGTGAAGCCAACCTTCGTGGAAAAACTCGACGCCGTAGACGTGGCGAAAGCCTCCGGTATGCCGCTGGCGCCGGTCATGATTTACGGTGATGACGTCACCCACGTGCTGACGGAAGAGGGGATTGCGTACCTCTACCGGGCGAAAGATCTGGAAGAGCGTCGCGCGATGGTCGCCGCCGTGGCGGGTATTACCGATATCGGTCTGGGCGTGGATGCCAAACGCGTGGCGGAACTGCGCCAGAGCGGTAAGGTGGTATATCCGGAAGATATGGGTATTCGTCGCACCGACGCTACCCGCTCTCTGCTGGCCGCAGGCAGCGTGTCCGACCTCGTTGAGTGGTCCGGCGGTCTGTATAACCCACCTGCGAAATTCCGGAGCTGGTAATGAAACTTCTGCCCCAGATCCAGGTTGAAGGCGGTGCCGAATGGCTGGCGCGAACCGCCACGCAGTGTCTGATTGACGAAGCACGCTTAAGCCCGAAACCCGGTCTGGTGGACAGCCGGGGGAACGGCGCGCACCACGATTTATCGCTTGCGCTGATGGAGCGTTCCGCCCACAGCCTGACCCCCACGTTTCAGGCGCTGGCGCAGCAGAGCTGGCAGCGTCCGGCGGATATTGCCCTCAGGCAAACCGTTGGCCGCCTGGGTCGCGAAGGTGAACGGCAGATGATGGCCGCTACCGACGGCGTGAATACGCACCGTGGCGCGATCTGGGCTTTAGGACTGCTGGTGAGCGCGGTGGCGATGCTGGGCGGTGATGCCAGCGCGCAGGCCGTCGCGAACACCGCCGCGCAGCTGGCGAAACTGCCGGACGACGCGGCACCAAAAGTGTTCAGCAAAGGGTTACGCGCCACGCACCGCTACCGCGTGCCGGGCGCGCGTGAAGAGGCTCAGCAGGCGTTTCCGCACGTTATGCAGCGCGCGCTGCCGCAGCTTCGCCTCAGCCGTTTCAACGGCAGCAGCGAAACGCACGCCAGGCTTGACGCGCTGATGGCGATCATGACCTCGCTCACCGATACCTGCGTGCTGTCGCGCGCCGGCATGGAGGGGCTGGACGCCATGCAGAACGGTGCCCGTGCGGTGCTGAACGCCGGAGGATGCGCAACGCTTGCCGGGCAGCAGGCGCTGGCGCGGTTAGACCGTCAGATGCTGACGCTCAACGCCTCGCCGGGCGGTGCCGCAGACCTGCTTGCCGCCACGCTGTTTCTTGACCGCATCGAAACGCCCTATTCAAAGCATTAAGAGGATGTTATGGAAAAAATTACATTGACCGTGCCCGCCAGCCGCGAAGTAAGCGGCAGGGCGCTGGCAGGGGTAGTCGGTTCCGGGGATATGGAGGCGCTTTTCACCGCCGAACCGGGCAAGACCTTAACCATTGATATCACCACCTCCGTCGACAACAGCCGCGGACGTTGGGAGGCGTTGTTCAACCGCCTGCAAACCGTCAGCAGCCTGCCCGCAGGCAAACTGACCATCCACGACTTCGGCGCGACGCCGGGCGTGGCACGCATTCGTATCGAACAGGTCTTTGAAGGGGTGAATCATGCGTGATGACAGCAGCTTTATCGAACTAAAAGCGCGCCAGCGTGCGCAGGCATTGCTTGACGACGGCAGCTACCGCGAACTGCTGGATCCGTTTGAAGGCATTATCTCTCCATGGCTTGGGCCACAGGGGATTGTTCCTCAGTCCGATGACGGCATGGTGGTCGCGAAAGGGACCATCAACGGCCAGCCTGCGGTAGTCGTGGCGATTGAAGGCACCTTCCAGGGCGGCAGCATGGGCGAAGTGTCCGGCGCCAAAATGGCGGCGGCGCTGGAGCTGGCGGCGGAAGATAACCGCAACGGCATTCCGACTCAGGCGGTACTGTGCCTCGAAACCGGTGGCGTACGTTTGCAGGAAGCCAACCTTGGCCTGGCGGCGATTGCCGATATCCACGCCGCGATCGTTGACCTGCGTCGCTATACCCCGGTCGTCGGGATTGTCGCCGGGACCGTAGGTTGCTTCGGCGGGATGTCTATCGCCGCGGCGCTGTGCAGCTACCTGATTGTGACCCGCGAAGCGCGTCTTGGCCTCAACGGCCCGCAGGTTATTGAGCAGGAAGCGGGCATTGAAGAGTACGACTCCCGCGACCGTCCGTTTATCTGGAGCATGACCGGCGGCGAAGTGCGCTATGAAAGCGGGCTGGTGGACGCGCTCGTCGGCGACGGCGTGAACGCGGTGAAAGCCGCGATGAACGAGGCCATCGCCAAAGGCGTACCGGCGAAACATCGCACCGATAACTACGACGATTACCTGAACCGTCTGACGAATTTCGACACCCGCAAACAGGCCGATGCCGAACAGATTAAAGCGCTTTTTGCCCGGGAGGTGAAATGATGAGTACTTCAATAAGCCGTGGCGAACTCTGGCTGGAAACCCTCGCCCCTCACGCCAAACGTCTGGAAGGGTTATGCCCGTCCGTGCAGGCGGCAGACGGCGAGCTGAACGGTGAAACGGTGCGCTTTGTCGCCGTGGTGCCGGACGCCAACAACCACTTCCCGCGCGCGGCGCAAGGGGAAGTCGGCCTGCTGGAAGGCTGGACGCTGGCAAAAGTGGTCAGCGAAACCGTAGCCGCTGACGCTGATAAAACCGTGAAGCGCCCGATTGTGGCGGTGATCGACGTCCCAAGCCAGGCCTATGGTCGTCGTGAAGAGGCGTTTGGTATTCACCAGTCGCTGGCCGGAGCCGCTGCCGCCTACGCCAACGCGCGTTTAGCGGGGCACCCGGTGATTGGTCTTATCGTCGGTAAGGCCATGTCCGGCGCGTTTCTGGCGCACGGCTACCAGGCTAACCGCCTGATTGCCTTCAACGATAAAGGCGTGCTGATCCACGCGATGGGCAAAGAGTCTGCGGCGCGCATTACGCTGCGCACCGTAGAGGCGCTGGAAAAACTGGCGGCAACCATTCCGCCAATGGCGTACGACATCAGCAACTACGCCACGCTGGGGCTGCTTTCTGACCTGCTGGACATCAGCAATCCGGATGCCCCTTCCGATAACGATCTGACGCTGGTGAAAACCACCCTGCAACAGGCCATCAGTGACGCTCGTCAGGACACCACGTTGAAAAACCGTCTGGGTGCTGACAACCGCCGCAGCTCGGCGCTCGTACGTGAACGCATGCGAGCCAGCTGGTAAGTAACAAGAGACCTGCCAGATGCATCACCCCGTGGGCGCACCCGCTGCGTCCACGCGGGGAGCTGCATCCTGAAAATAATAAACATCGCGCCAGTGCTTAAACTTTTTTACTACAGGTGATTTATGACTTACGTAATTGTTCATGCTCTTGCACCGATTTTCGTCATCATGCTGCTGGGATTCTGGGCCGGTAAGGCAAAGATGGTCGATAACAAAAATGTTTCCCTGCTCAATATCTTCGTTATGGATTTTGCACTCCCTGCCGCGCTGTTCAGCGCCACCGTGCAAACCCCGTGGACCGGCATTGTGGCGCAGTCGCCGCTGATCCTGGTTCTCACTCTGGCGATGTGGATCACCTATGCGGCCATCTACTTCCTCGCCACCAAAGTCTTTAAAAAATCCCCGCAGGATGCGGCCGTGCTGACGCTGACCGTCGCCCTGCCAAACTATGCGGCGCTCGGCCTGCCGATTCTGGGCAGCGTGCTGGGTGAAAGTTCTTCTACTTCACTCTCCGTGGCGGTCTCCATCGCCTGTGGTTCGGTGCTGATGACCCCGTTCTGCCTGCTGATTCTGGAGCGTGAGAAAGCCCGCGCCGAAGGCAATAACTCCGGTTCAACGCTTTCCATGCTGCCGGTGCTGATGTGGCGTTCCATTAAAAAACCGATCGTGATGGGCCCGCTGTTGGGTGTGATCCTGTCCGCCATCGGCATCACAATGCCGGAGCTGGTACTGGCGGCGATTAAACCGCTGGGACTGTCCGCGACCGCTGCGGCGCTGTTCCTGACCGGGGTGATCCTCTCCGCGCGTAAGCTTCAGATCAACACTATGGTGATCACCTCTACCATCGCTAAGCTGCTGATCCAGCCAGCGATTGCCTGGGGTATCGTCTTGATCTTCGGTCTGCACGGCTCCGTGGCGATCACCGCCATCCTGATGATTGCGCTGTCCGCGGGCTTCTTTGGCGTCGTGTTCGGTAACCGCTTTGGCGTGCAGTCGCCGGATGCAGAAGCCGTGCTGCTGTTGAGCTCCGTACTGTGTATCCTGTCGCTGCCGCTGTTTATTTCGCTGACTTCAGGAATGTAATCATGACCACAACATTACGCCCCCACGACCTTATCTGGCTTACCGCGCGTGACGCGCTGGAAGGTGTCACCGACTCCTGGGTGGACGCGGCCTGGCATACCGGGCTGCCGGTAGTGGTACGGCGTGATGTTGATAGTGAAGGCCGTATTCCCGTTGGCGTTCGCGGTTTGCGTCGCGACCAGCGTGCGGCCGGATGGGTGAAGCCCGGGAACGTGCTGCGCGTGGTTTCGCCTGAAGATTTGTGCGTCACCGCCGATCTGCTGCGTTCGCCGTTTGTCACTCAGCCGCCGGTTCAGGTGGCGCTTCAGCTTGCTCAGCAGTCGTGGCCGTGGACGTGGGGGATAACCGGCAGTACGGGTTACGCGCTGGCGACCGGTATTCCGGTGATCCACGCCGACAGCGATCTCGATCTGCTCATCCGCGCCCCACACGCCGTGTCACCTGACGCGTTTACCGGCTGGCAGGCTCAGCTTGGCCGCGCGCTATGCCGGGCGGATACGCAGGTGGATACGCCCGAGGGCGGATTCGCGCTGGCGGAATGGTTACGCGACGGCAAAACGCTGCTGAAAACCCGCCGTGGACCGCGCCTGGTGGCGGATCCATGGCACAGGGAGGAGTAATGAAAATACTGTTTACCTTTCCGGGGCAGGGCACCCAGCATGAAGGTATGCTGCAAAACCTGCCGGGAACGGAGCTGGAGCAGGCCCGTGCCGTGCTGGGGGCGGAAGTCGATACCCTGGACAGCGCAGCCTCGCTGACCCATACCCGCGCGGTTCAGCTTTCACTGTTAATAGCCGGCGTGTCCTGGGCGCGCGAGCTGGAACGTCGCGGCGTGTCGCCGGATATCGTCAGCGGTTTATCGATTGGCGCTTATCCCGCGGCGGTGGTGTCGGGCGCGCTGGCGTTTACGGACGCGCTGAAGCTGGTGGCGCTGCGTGGCGATCTGATGGAGCAGGCGTATCCACATGGCTACGGCCTGACGGCGATAATGGGGTTGACCCTGCCGCAGGTGGAAAACCTTATCCAGGGGACAGGAACCTATATCGCTAACCTGAATGCCGAAACGCAGATCGTTATAGCCGGAACCGATGACGGCATGGCGCAGGTGGCGGAACGCGCGCTGGCGAAGGGTGCGAGCAAGGCCAAACGGCTGGCGGTGAGCGTGCCGTCGCACTGCGAGCTGCTGGCGGAACCCGCGCAGAAGCTGGTGGCGGCGTTTGAATCGGTCACGCTTTCACGCCCCCGCTGCGCGTACCTGAGCGGCAGTACCGGGCGCGTGCTCTGGCAGCCAGAAAGAATTGCCGACGACCTGGCGATGAACATGGCGCGCACCGTGCGCTGGCAGGAGGCAGTCATTTCTGCCAATGAACGCGAAGCGCGGCTGGCGATTGAGATGCCGCCAGGGGGCATATTGACCTGCCTGACGCGTCAGGCGGCCTGGGAAGGGGAATCCATTTCGCTGGAGCGCAGCGGGGTGGACGTGGCGGTGCATCTGGCAGGGCGGCTTCAGCGGTGAGTTTGATGCCCGGTGATCCGGGAGTAGGCCCGGTAAGCGTAGCACCACCGGGCAATAACATCAGGCACCATCCTGCAAACTGCGGGCATACATCCGCCCTTCAGCGGCCAGCGCCCGCAGGCTGGGATCCTGCTCGCGGTTGCGCGCAAAGACGATCGCAATCAGTTGCTGCATCTGGTACGGCTGCGCCAGCTTTAACAGCTGCACCGAATTTTCGTACACTTTCTTCATCCTGCCCGGCATTAGCGTAAACCCGACCCCTGCCTGCACCAGGCTCAGCATCGAGAAGATATCGTTCACCCGCGTCACAATATCCGGCTCGAATCCGGCAATATGAAACGCTTCCTGAAACCCCGCATATGTGGCGAACCCTTCCGCGAGGGCGACGAACTTCCGATCTTTATAGTCGCGCAGATCGGCGGGGCCGCTGGTATTGAGCGTGGCAGAGGCCGGTGCGGCAAGGAAAATATCGTCGTGGAACAGCGGCAGCACTTCGAGGCTGTTACGGTCGATATCGCTTTCGGAGATAGAGATTAAAATCGCGTCCAGCGACCCTTCATCCAGCATGTGCAGCAAGGTTTCGTTAGATCCCATCGTGAGATCCATCTCCAGATCCGGACGGCGCAGCTTCATGCCCATGATCAGGCGCGGCACGGTTTCCAGCGTCAACGAGTAGAGCGTGCCGACGCGTAACCGCCCCTGACCAATGCCGGCGACCTTGCGCGACTCTTCCAGCCCGCGCTCCATCACCTGCATCACCTCCTGGCAATACTCCAGCAGCGTCCACGCCGAGGGGAGGGCAATCAGGTTGCGCCCTTTGTGAGTAAAGAGCGGGCAGCGGACGTTCTCTTCCAGAGTATGCAGCGCCCGGTGCACGCTGACGCCGCTCAGACCGAGCGTTTCGGCGGTACGCGCGATATTGCCCTTCTCCATGAACGTCATGAAGATGCTGAGCTTACGGAACGTAATCTCGCTCGTGGTATCGAAACCCATAACCCTCCCGGCGTGTTAGTCGGCTTGCAGCATCGCTTCCAGCTGTTCCTGCGCGTCCAGCCAGGCCATTTCGCACTCTTCGAGGCTGGATTTGGCCTTCGCCTGCGTTTGCAGGCAGTCCGTTAGCTCCGCTTTACGGCGCTGATCGTACAGGTCGCTGTCGCCGAGCTTCTCTTCAACGGCGGCAAGCGTGGCGTTGAGCTTTTCCATCTCTTTTTCGAGACGGGCAATCTCTTTACGCAGCGGCTGAGTCTGGGTACGCAGCTCCGCTTCACGGCGCTTCTGGTCTTTGCGCGCCTGCGCGCTGTTGGCGTTGTCTTTCGCTGACTCTTCCGGCTGGTTTTCCTGCTTCTGCACGTCCGTCAGCCACTGCTGATAATCTTCCAGATCGCCGTCAAACGGCTCCACTTTGCCGCCGTGCACCAGGTAGAGATCGTCGGTGGTGGAGCGGATCAGGTGGCGATCGTGCGATACGACAACCAGCGCCCCTTCGAACTCAATCAGCGCTTCGGTCAGCGCCTGACGCATGTCGAGATCCAGGTGGTTGGTCGGTTCATCGAGCAGCAGCAGGTTTGGACGCTGCCAGACGATCAGCGCCAGCACCAGGCGGGCTTTTTCACCGCCCGAGAAACGCGCGGTGTTTTCAGTGACCTTATCGCCCTGGAAGCCGAAGCCGCCGAGGTAGTCGCGCAGCTTTTGCTCCATTTCCTGCGGGGCCAGGCGAGCCAGGTGCTGAATTGGCGATTCATCCGCGCGTAAAAATTCCAGCTGATGCTGGGCGAAGTAGCCAAGCTTAATGCCCTTCGCCAGGCCGATTTCGCCGCTGACCGGGTTAAGCTCGCCCGCCAGCAGCTTGATCAGCGTGGATTTACCGGCGCCGTTACGCCCCAGCAGACCGATGCGTGAACCCGGCACCAGATTAAGCTTAATAGAGTCGAGAATAATGCGATCGCCATAGCCTGCGCTCACTTTTTCCATTTTCAGCAGCGGGTTCGGCAGGCTCTCCGGCTCACGGAAACTGAAGTGGAACGGGTTATCCACGTGCGCGGGGGCGATCATCTCCATGCGTTCCAGCATCTTGATGCGGCTCTGCGCCTGCTTGGCTTTTGACGCCTTGGCCTTGAAGCGATCCACAAAGCTTTGCAGGTGCGCTACGCGCTGCTGCTGACTTTCATACAACGCCTGCTGCTGGGCAAGGCGCGTCGCGCGCTGGCGTTCGAAGGAGCTGTAGTTGCCGGTGTACTCGAACATGCTTTGCTGTTCGATATGAATGATTTTATCTACTACCGGATCGAGGAAGTCGCGGTCGTGGGAGATCAGAATCAGAGTGCCCTGATAGCTCTTAAGCCACTTCTCCAGCCAAATAACCGCATCGAGATCGAGGTGGTTGGTCGGTTCATCGAGCAGCAGGAGGTCGGAGCGGCAGATCAGCGCCTGCGCCAGGTTGAGGCGCATACGCCAGCCGCCCGAGAAGTCGCTGACCGGGCGTTCAAGCTGTTCGTTGCTGAAGCCCAGACCGTGCAGCAGGCTGGATGCGCGGGAGCGAATGGTCCAGGCGTCGATGGCGTCCAGCTTGCCGTGAACGGTGGCGATGGCGTGGCCGTCGTTGCGCTCGTTGGCGGCATTGAGCTCCACTTCGAGCCTGCGGTATTCGCGGTCGCCGTCGATAACATAGTCGAGTGCGGGTTCGCTCAGCGCAGGCGTCTCCTGGTTCACCCAGGCAAGCTGCCAGTTGCCCGGGAAGGTAAAGTTCCCGCCATCCGCGCTTATCTCGTTTTTCAGCAGCGCCAGCAGGGTGGATTTACCGCAGCCGTTTTTGCCGACCAGCCCCACCTTCTGGCCCGGGTTGATGGTAGCAGTCGCGTTATCCAGCAGGACGCGCACGCCGCGACGAATTTGTAACGAGGAGAAAACAATCATAGAAGCGCCGTATGTTCCGACTATGTTAATTTGTCATTATGATAATGTAAGGTGTGGGCCATTTTCCCCACCGGGCCGCCATGGTAGCCCAAAACGACAACAATACACAAAAACAGAACCGGGAGGGGAGTGATGTCTCAGACAGCGAAAGTGCTGCTGCTGTATGCCCATCCGGAATCTCAGGACTCGGTGGCGAACCGGGTACTGCTTAAGCCGGCCACACAGCTCAGTAACGTCACGGTGCACGATCTCTACGCGCACTATCCTGATTTTTTTATTGATATTCCTTACGAGCAGGAACTGCTGCGTCAGCATGACGTGATTGTGTTCCAGCATCCGCTTTATACCTATAGCTGTCCGGCGCTGCTCAAAGAGTGGCTGGACCGCGTGCTGAGCCGGGGTTTTTCCAGCGGGGTGGGAGGCAACCAACTGGCGGGAAAGTACTGGCGGAGCGTCATTACCACCGGTGAGCCGGAAAGTGCTTACCGTCACGACGGGCTGAACCGTTATCCCATGAGCGACATCCTGAGGCCGTTCGAGCTGACGGCGGCGATGTGCCGCATGCACTGGATGAGCCCGATTATTGTTTACTGGGCGCGGCGGCAGGAACCAAAGGCGCTGGCGAGCCATGCCAGAGCCTACGGAGAATGGCTGGCATCACCGATACCGGCGGGAGGACGCTAATGGACGGTTCGAATTTACTCCTTGCCGGGGTGCTGTTTTTGTTTGCCGCCGTGGTCGCCGTGCCGCTTGCCGCGCGTCTCGGCATCGGCGCGGTGCTGGGCTATTTGCTGGCGGGGATCGCCATTGGCCCCTGGGGGCTGGGGTTCATCAGCGATGTGGATGAAATTCTCCACTTCTCCGAGCTGGGCGTGGTGTTCCTGATGTTCATTATCGGCCTTGAATTGAACCCCTCCAAACTATGGCAATTGCGGCAATCTATTTTTGGCGTCGGGGCGGCGCAGGTGTTACTCAGCGCCGCCATTCTGGCGGGCCTGCTGATGCTGACGCAGTTTTCCTGGCAGGCGGCGGTGATTGGCGGCATCGGTCTTGCGATGTCGTCGACGGCGATGGCGCTACAGCTGATGCGCGACAAGGGGATGAACCGCAACGAGGCGGGGCAGCTGGGCTTTTCGGTGCTGTTGTTCCAGGATTTAGCGGTGATCCCGGCGCTGGCGCTGGTGCCGCTGCTGGCAGGCTCAGGAGACGATCATTTCGACTGGATGAAAATCGCCATGAAGGTGCTGGCCTTCGCGGGCATGCTGATTGGCGGACGGTTTTTACTGCGCCCGGTATTCCGTTTCATTGCCGCATCCGGCGTGCGCGAGGTATTTACCGCCGCAACGCTGCTGCTGGTGCTCGGCTCGGCGCTGTTCATGGATGCCCTCGGGCTGTCGATGGCGCTCGGGACGTTTATCGCCGGGGTGCTGCTTGCGGAAAGTGAGTACCGCCACGAGCTGGAGACCGCCATCGATCCGTTTAAGGGGCTGCTGTTAGGGCTGTTCTTTATTTCGGTGGGCATGGCGCTCAACCTCGGCGTGCTCTATACCCATCTGCTGTGGGTCGTGATGAGCGTGGCGGTGCTGGTCGCGGTGAAAACGCTGGTGCTGTATGTTCTGGCGAGAATTTACGGGCTGCGCAGCTCGGAAAGAATGCAGTTTTCCAGCGTGTTAAGCCAGGGTGGAGAGTTTGCGTTTGTGCTGTTTTCCACGGCGTCGTCTCAGAAGCTGTTCAAAGATGACCAGATGGCGCTGCTGCTGGTGACGGTAACGCTGTCGATGATGACCACGCCGCTGCTGATGAAGCTGGTGGACAAACTGCTTTCGCGCCGCCTGAACCCGGCAACCGATGAAGATGAAACGCCGTGGGTGGAGGACGATAAGCCTCAGGTGATCGTCGTGGGCTTTGGCCGCTTCGGGCAGGTGATTGGCCGCCTGTTGATGGCGAACAAAATGCGCATCACGGTGCTGGAGCGCGATATCAGCGCGGTCAACCTGATGCGCAAATACGGTTATAAGGTCTATTACGGCGATGCGACGCAGCTTGAGCTGTTGCGCTCGGCGGGAGCGGAGGCCGCGGAGTCCATCATTATCACCTGCAACGATCCGGAAGACACCATGAAGCTGGTGGAGCTGTGCCAGCAGCATTTCCCGCATCTGCATATTCTGGCGCGTGCCCGCGGACGTGTTGAAGCTCACGAACTTTTGCAGGCGGGTGTGAAACACTTCTCCCGTGAAACGTTTTCCAGTGCGCTGGAGCTGGGGCGTAAGGCGCTGATCTCGCTTGGGATGCATCCTCACCAGGCTCAGCGGGCCCAGATGCATTTCCGCCGGCTGGATATGCGCATGCTGCGCGAGCTGATGCCCGTGCACAGCGACACGGCGCAGATCTCCCGCGTGCGGGAAGCGCGTCGCGAGCTGGAGGAGATCTTCCAGCGCGAAATGCAGCAGGAACGACGCCAGCTCGACGGCTGGGATGAATTTGAATAAAGGGTAACGAAAGATGGCTGTACGTAAACGCTTTATCGCGGGTGCAAAGTGCCCGTCCTGCCAGGCGCAAGATACGCTGGCCATGTGGCGCGAAAATAATATCGATATCGTTGAATGTGTTAAGTGCGGCCACCAGATGCGTGAGGCCGACAAAGAAGCCCGCGATCACGTTCGCAAAGAAGAGCAAGTGATCGGCATTTTTCATCCAGACTAGCGATATGCTCTGAGTTTTTTTAAGCTTAAGGGTACACGGGTGCAGATTTCCGCTACAATCTGCGCCAGTAATTTTCCCACGCTCAGGAGATATCATGAAAGTAGCAAAAGACCTGGTGGTCAGCCTGGCCTATCAGGTACGTACAGAAGACGGTGTGTTGGTTGATGAGTCTCCGGTGAGTGCGCCGCTGGACTACCTGCATGGTCACGGTTCCCTGATTTCCGGCCTGGAAACTGCGCTGGAAGGCCATGAAGTTGGCGACAAATTCGACGTTGCTGTAGGCGCGAACGACGCTTACGGTCAGTATGACGACAACCTGGTTCAGCGCGTTCCTAAAGACGTGTTCATGGGCGTTGACGAGTTGCAGGTTGGCATGCGCTTCCTGGCTGAAACTGACCAGGGTCCGGTTCCTGTTGAAATCACTGAAGTTGAAGACGACCACGTCGTGGTTGACGGCAACCACATGCTGGCTGGCCAGAACCTGAAGTTCAACGTAGAAGTTGTTGCTATCCGTGAAGCAACCGAAGAAGAGCTGGCTCATGGTCACGTTCACGGTGCGCACGGTCACGACCATGACCACGATCACGGCCATGACGGCTGCTGCGGTGGTCACGGCCACGACCATGGTCACGACCACGGTAAAGGTGGTTGCGGTAACGGCGGCTGCGGTTGCCACTGATTCCGTACTGCGGAAAATAAAAAAGCGGGATAATCCCGCTTTTTTTACGCCTCAATAATGAGGTGGTGGCGTCTCTTCCGACTGAGAGGCAATATTCGACGGCTGCGTGGCCTTCAGCTTTTCCGTCAGCAGGCGCATATGATCGCGCAGTTTTGCCATTTCAAGCTCATGGGCCGTTACGGTCTGGTTCAGTTCTTCGATGGTGATGTCCTGAAAAGCCAGGCGGCTTTCCAGCTCAGCCAGTCTCGCTTCGATCATTGTATCCTTCATCATTCACCTCGTTTATATCTCATACGCCATAATGGGCCAGCGGCGGCGAAGTTTAGCTGACTTTTTCCTTAAGTACAGTATCCATCTCCCTGACAAGAAACTTATTTAAACAAAAATAGTCTGAAAAGAGGCGACAATAGGGGGAGTCTGTCTGTAGATTTCTTCCACAACGTTTTATAGTACGTCACTCATTTACGTTTAACACTGGGGTGAGAGACCTCAGGTCCTGGAGATATGGATGAAATCACTGTTTAAAGTTACGCTGCTGGCGACCACGATGGCCGTTGCGCTCAACGCGCCGCTGTCTTTCGCTGCTGATACTGCTGCGAAGCCTGCTGCGACTACAGACAGCAAAGCGGCATTCAAAAATGACGACCAGAAATCCGCCTACGCACTTGGCGCGTCTCTGGGTCGTTACATGGAAAACTCTCTGAAAGAACAAGAGAAGCTGGGCATCAAACTGGACAAAAACCAGCTGATCGCCGGTGTTCAGGATGCGTTCGCCGACAAGAGCAAGCTCTCTGATCAGGAAATCGAGCAGACTCTGCAAGCGTTTGAAGCGCGTGTGAAAGGCGCCGCTCAAACCAAGATGGAAGCAGACGCTAAAGATAACGAAGCGAAAGGCAAAGCCTACCGCGACAGGTTTGCTAAAGAGAAAGGCGTTAAAACGTCTTCTACCGGCCTGATCTATAAAGTTGAGAAAGAAGGGACCGGCGACGCGCCTAAAGACAGCGACACCGTTGTGGTGAACTACAAAGGTACGCTGATCGACGGTAAAGAGTTCGATAACTCTTACACCCGCGGTGAGCCTCTCTCCTTCCGTCTGGACGGTGTGATCCCGGGCTGGACCGAAGGCCTGAAGAACATCAAGAAAGGCGGTAAGATCAAGCTGGTCATTCCACCAGACCTGGCTTACGGCAAAACTGGCGTTCCGGGCATCCCGGCTAACTCTACGCTGGTATTTGACGTAGAACTGCTGGACATCAAACCGGCTCCGAAAGCGGATGCGAAAGCAGACGCACCGGCTGACGATAAAGCCGCAGCAGCCAAGAAGTAATGCTGAGAAAAACCGCCGCCTGCCAGGCGGCGGTTTTTTTTATGTGGGGCAGATATAATTAACACTGGAAAGCGTTATACACGCTGTATTAATTTAGTTGTCCGTGTAGATAATGAGCCTGCCCTGAAAACCTAACGACAGGCTCCTGAAAAGGAGTGTTTTTTTCATGTCCAGGTCGCTTTTAACCAACGAAACCAGTGAACTTGATTTGCTGGATCAACGTCCATTTGACCAGACCGACTTCGATATTCTGAAATCCTACGAAGCGGTAGTGGACGGGTTAGCGATGCTCATTGGTTCCCACTGCGAAATCGTATTGCATTCCCTGCAAGATCTTAAGTGTTCCGCTATCCGCATTGCGAACGGTGAGCACACTGGCCGTAAAATTGGTTCGCCAATCACCGACCTTGCATTGCGTATGTTGCATGACATGACCGGCGCGGACAGCAGCGTCTCAAAATGCTATTTCACCCGCGCCAAAAGCGGCGTGCTGATGAAATCAGAAACTATCGCGATTCGAAACCGTGACCACCGGGTTATCGGGTTGCTGTGCATCAACATGAACCTTGATGTGCCCTTCTCTCAAATCATGAGCACCTTCATTCCGCCAGAAACGCCGGACGTGGGCTCGTCGGTGAACTTTGCTTCCTCCGTTGAGGATCTCGTGACCCAGACGCTGGAGTTCACCATTGAAGAGGTGAATGCCGATCGCAACGTATCCAACAACGCCAAGAATCGTCAGATCGTCCTGAACCTCTATGAGAAAGGGATTTTTGATATCAAAGATGCCATCAACCAGGTAGCCGATCGCCTGAATATCTCTAAGCACACGGTTTACCTTTATATTCGCCAGTTCAAAAGCGGCGATTTCCTGGGGCAAGACAAGTAATGCGCTTTGCGTTAATGGTGACGGGCCCGGCGTACGGAACCCAGCAGGCCAGCAGCGCGCTACAGTTTGCCCATGCGCTGCTTGATGCCGGCCATGAACTGGCAAGCGTCTTCTTCTATCGTGAAGGGGTGTATAACGCGAACCAGTTTACCTCTCCGGCAAGCGATGAGTTTGACCTTGTGCGCGCCTGGCAAAAATTAAACGAAACGCAGGGCGTTGAGCTGCATATCTGCGTCGCCGCGGCACTGCGTCGCGGTGTGGCGGATGCGACCGAAGCCGAACGCCTCGGTCTGGCGGGGGCCAACCTGCAACCGGGCTTTTCGCTCAGCGGATTAGGTGCATTGGCACAGGCCGCATTGACCTGCGACAGAGTGGTGCAATTTTGATGAAGCGCGTAGCGTTTGTTTTTACTTCTGCGCCGCACGGCAGCGCTTCAGGTCGCGAAGGGCTGGATGCATTGCTCGCGACATCGGCATTAACCGAAGATATCGGCGTGTTCTTTATAGGCGATGGCGTATTCCAGCTTCTGGCCGGCCAACAGCCGCAGGCTATTCTCGCGCGCGATTACATTGCGACCTTTAAGGTCCTGCCGCTCTATGACATTGAAACCTTCTATGTGTGTGCCGACTCGCTGGCCGCTCGTGGGTTAAACGAGAAAACATCGTTCGTGCTGGACGTGACGATCCTCGCCTCTGCGGCGCTGCGCGAACATCTCTCTCACTACGATACCGTTCTGACTTTCTGAGGCCGTCATGCTCCATACCCTGAGCCGTTCACCGTGGCAATGCGATATCGACACGTTACTGAGCATGCTGCGCGAAGGCGACGATCTGCTGCTGATTCAGGATGGCGTGCTGGCGGCGCTTGAAGGCAGCCGTTTTGTTGAAATCCTCAGTAATGCCCCCATAACTGTCTCTGCGCTGAAGGACGATCTGGATGCGCGGGGTCTTTCTGGTCAAATTTCAGCCAAAATTGACGTGGTTGGCTATACTGATTTCGTCAATCTTACTGTGACGCACGCCAGTCAAATGAACTGGTGATTTGAGATCGCTGTATATTTCTTGACACCTTTTCGACGTAGCCCTAAAATTTCGCGTCCTCATATTGTATGAGGTCGTTTTATTACGTGTTTACGAAGCAAAAGCTAAAACCAGGAGCTATTTAATGGCAACAGTTAACCAGCTGGTACGCAAACCACGTGCACGCAAAGTTGCAAAAAGCAACGTGCCTGCGCTGGAAGCCTGCCCGCAGAAACGTGGTGTATGTACTCGTGTATATACCACCACTCCTAAAAAACCAAACTCCGCACTGCGTAAAGTATGCCGTGTGCGTTTGACTAACGGTTTCGAAGTGACTTCCTACATCGGTGGTGAAGGTCACAACCTTCAGGAGCACTCCGTGATCCTGATCCGTGGCGGTCGTGTTAAAGACCTTCCGGGTGTTCGTTACCACACCGTTCGTGGTGCGCTGGACTGCTCAGGTGTTAAAGACCGTAAGCAGGCTCGCTCCAAGTACGGCGTGAAGCGTCCTAAGGCTTAATGGTTCTCCGTTAAGTAAGGCCAAACTGATTTATCTTAATGTCAAACTAAACTCGTAGAGTTTTGGACAATCCTGAATTAACAACGGAGTAATCCCATGCCACGTCGTCGCGTCATTGGTCAGCGTAAAATTCTTCCAGATCCGAAATTCGGATCAGAACTGCTGGCAAAATTTGTAAATATCCTGATGGTAGATGGTAAGAAATCTACCGCAGAAGCAATCGTATACAGCGCGCTGGAGACCCTGGCTCAGCGTTCTGGTAAAAATGAACTGGAAGCTTTCGAAGTCGCTCTCGACAACGTGCGCCCGACTGTAGAAGTTAAGTCTCGCCGCGTTGGTGGTTCTACTTATCAGGTTCCAGTTGAAGTTCGTCCGGTTCGTCGTAATGCTCTGGCAATGCGTTGGATCGTTGAAGCTGCTCGTAAACGCGGTGATAAATCCATGGCTCTGCGTCTGGCGAACGAACTTTCTGATGCTGCGGAAAACAAAGGTACCGCAGTTAAGAAACGTGAAGACGTTCACCGTATGGCAGAAGCCAACAAGGCGTTCGCACACTACCGTTGGTAATCCCTTCGGAGTCGTAGTCACCAGGCGGGCGCTTCAGAGAAGCCGCCCGCTCTGGGTAACTTAACTGAACGCCTAAAGATATAAACGAGGAATCAAATGGCTCGTACAACACCCATCGCACGCTACCGTAACATCGGTATCAGTGCGCACATCGACGCCGGTAAAACCACTACTACCGAACGTATTCTGTTCTACACCGGTGTAAACCATAAAATCGGTGAAGTTCATGACGGCGCTGCCACCATGGACTGGATGGAACAGGAGCAGGAGCGTGGTATTACTATCACCTCCGCAGCGACTACTGCTTTCTGGTCAGGTATGGCTAAGCAGTACGAACCGCATCGCGTAAACATCATCGACACCCCAGGGCACGTTGACTTCACCATCGAAGTAGAACGTTCCATGCGTGTTCTTGACGGCGCGGTAATGGTTTATTGCGCAGTTGGTGGTGTTCAGCCACAGTCTGAAACCGTATGGCGTCAGGCGAACAAATATAAAGTTCCACGCATCGCGTTCGTTAACAAAATGGACCGTATGGGTGCTAACTTCCTGAAAGTTGTTGGCCAGATCAAAACCCGTCTGGGCGCGAACCCTGTTCCGCTTCAGCTGGCAATTGGTGCTGAAGAAGGTTTCACCGGCGTTATCGACCTGGTGAAAATGAAAGCGATCAACTGGAACGAAGCAGATGCGGGCGTTACCTTCGAATACGAAGATATCCCGGCAGAGATGCAGGACCTGGCTGACGAATGGCACCAGAACCTGATCGAATCCGCAGCAGAAGCTTCTGAAGAGCTGATGGAGAAATACCTGGGTGGTGAAGAACTGACTGAGCAAGAGATCAAATCTGCTCTGCGTCAGCGCGTTCTGAACAACGAAATCATCCTGGTAACCTGTGGTTCTGCGTTCAAGAACAAAGGTGTTCAGGCAATGCTGGATGCGGTAGTTGACTACCTGCCATCCCCGGTTGACGTTCCTGCGATCAACGGCATCCTGGACGACGGTAAAGATACTCCGGCTGAGCGTCACGCAAGTGATGACGAGCCGTTCTCTGCACTGGCGTTCAAAATTGCTACCGACCCATTCGTGGGTAACCTGACCTTCTTCCGCGTTTACTCTGGTGTGGTTAACTCCGGTGACACCATCCTGAACTCCGTGAAAGCGGCGCGTGAACGTTTTGGCCGTATCGTACAGATGCACGCTAACAAACGTGAAGAGATCAAAGAAGTTCGTGCGGGCGACATCGCTGCTGCTATCGGTCTGAAAGACGTGACTACTGGTGACACCCTGTGTGACCCGGATCACCCAATCATTCTGGAGCGTATGGAATTCCCAGAGCCGGTAATCTCCATCGCGGTTGAACCAAAAACCAAAGCTGACCAGGAAAAAATGGGTCTGGCTCTGGGCCGTCTGGCGAAAGAAGACCCATCATTCCGCGTATGGACTGATGAAGAATCTAACCAGACCATCATCGCTGGTATGGGTGAACTGCACCTGGACATCATCGTTGACCGTATGAAACGTGAATTCAACGTTGAAGCGAACGTGGGTAAACCTCAGGTTGCTTACCGCGAAGCGATTCGCGCGAAAGTTACCGATGTTGAAGGTAAACACGCTAAGCAGTCTGGTGGTCGCGGTCAGTACGGTCACGTTGTGATCGACATGTACCCACTGGAGCCGGGCTCTAACCCTAAAGGTTACGAGTTCATCAACGACATCAAAGGTGGTGTAATTCCTGGCGAATACATCCCTGCCGTTGATAAAGGCATCCAGGAGCAGCTGAAAGCTGGTCCTCTGGCTGGTTACCCGGTTGTAGACATGGGTGTTCGTCTGCACTTCGGTTCTTACCACGACGTTGACTCCTCTGAACTGGCGTTTAAACTGGCTGCGTCTATTGCCTTTAAAGAAGGCTTTAAGAAAGCAAAACCAGTTCTGCTTGAGCCAATCATGAAGGTTGAAGTAGAAACTCCGGAAGAGAACACCGGTGACGTTATCGGTGACTTGAGCCGTCGTCGCGGTATGCTGCGTGGTCAGGAATCCGAAGTAACTGGCGTTAAGATCCACGCTGAAGTTCCGCTGTCTGAAATGTTCGGATATGCAACTCAGCTGCGTTCTCTGACCAAAGGTCGTGCATCATATACTATGGAATTCCTGAAGTATGATGATGCGCCGAACAACGTTGCTCAGGCCGTTATCGAAGCCCGTGGTAAGTAATCCACAGGATTAAAACCTAAGTCCCGTGCTCTCTCCGAAGGGGAGAGCACTATAGTAAGGAATATAGCCGTGTCTAAAGAAAAATTTGAACGTACAAAACCGCACGTCAACGTTGGTACTATCGGCCACGTTGACCATGGTAAAACTACCCTGACTGCTGCAATCACTACCGTACT
>NZ_JADBQL010000021.1:0-124979 GCF_014895905.1 Enterobacter cloacae complex sp. P15RS
TTTAGATCCTTTAAAATTCTTTAATCATTAACGTTACAATTAATTTATACATAATTTTCAAATCTTTACATATAAAATGTACAATTTTTTAAGAATTTTATAATATATTTTATAAAAATCTTATTTATCATATCGTTACGCATGTTAAATTTTATGCGGAATTTACAGAATATATTGTACAATCCGAAGTGGCGTCGCAGAGTTGTACAAGCCAGCAAATAGCGTAAAGACGCCGCGTAAATCGTTGAGATGTAAATTATTTGTTGGGCAATAAATGTGCTATAACAGAGTTCTCCCCACGCGTTTTCGTGGTCACCCCTTCAATCTCCAGGATTAGCATGCTCACAACCATTATTTACCGCAGTCATATCTGCGAGGACGTTCCAGTTAAAGCGCTGGAAGACATGGTCGATGCTGCAAATTGTAGAAATCGCCAGTTAGATGTAACGGGGATTTTGCTGTTTAACGGCACACACTTTTTTCAATTACTTGAAGGGCCCGCTGAGAACGTAAATGAGATCTATCAGCTCATCTGCCGCGACCCACGGCATCACAACGTGGTTGAATTATTGAGCGATCACGGTCCTTCACGGCGCTTTGGCAACGCTGGTATGGAGCTATTTGACCTTCGTCAGTACGACACGGACGAAGTGCTGCAACAGGTTCTCGATAAAGGCACCACCCGCTATCAGCTGACGTATAACGATCGCGCCCTGCAATTTTTCCGCACGTTCGTTGAAGCCACTGAAAAAGCGAACTATTTTGAGCTGCCTTCGGCGGATTCCTGGGAATTTGTCACCGAAAACACGCCGTTATCTTCGCAGCCGACGGTTGTGGCAAAGGGGGCTGACTGTAGTTTCGCATTTCAACCTATCGTCGATCCGTTTATGCAGCAGGTGGTCTCATGGGAAGCCCTGCTCCGCACGCCGTCCGGGGAGTCGCCGGCAGAATATTTTGCTAACCAGCCGCGTGAGGCGCTGTACGAATCGGATTTACAGAGCAAGCAGGTGGCTCTGTCGATGGCCAGCGCGCTGGGTCTGGGGAATCAAACGTTGTCCATCAATCTGCTGCCGATGACGCTGGTCAATGTTCCCGGTGCCGTCGATTTTTTACTTACGGCAATAGAGGCGAACGGTTTTGTGCCGGAGCAAATTGTGGTCGAGTTCACCGAGAGCGAGGCGATCTCGCGCTTTGAGGAGTTCACCAGCGCGGTCAGACAGCTCAAAAGCGCCGGCATTAGCGTGGCTATCGATCACTTTGGTGCGGGGTTCGCCGGCCTGCAACTGCTGGCCCAGTTCCAGCCGGACAGAATTAAGATTAATCGTGATTTGATTGCCAACGTGCACAAAAGCGGCCCGCGTCAGGCTATCATTCAGGCGATCATCAAATGCTGCGCGTCCCTGGAAATTCTGTTCTGCGCAGTCGGCGTAGAGCTGGCCGAAGAGTGGATGTGGCTGGAATCTGCCGGTATTTCTCAGTTCCAGGGAAACCTGTTCGCCAGCCCGCGTCTGGGGGGCATTCCGGCGATTGCCTGGCCAGAGAAAAAGTACGATTTATAGAAATCCTGTACGTCACTCTTAAGAGTTACCTGTACGTTTGGCTAAATTTATACAACAATACATTAATGAGTGAGTGGTTCTCTGGGCCATTCACTTGCCTCCGAACCCGGAGTTAGTTATACAAATATATTGTACAATCTGATAAGGTTGGTTTGGTTAGGTATGGAAGTATTGTGCGTGAGGGAGTTAATGGCCTATTACAGTATCGGCGAAGTGGCCGAACGATGCGGTATCAACCCCGTTACGCTGCGTGCCTGGCAGCGCCGTTATGGATTGTTGAAGCCGCAGCGCAGCGAAGGGGGTCATCGTCAGTTTGACGATGAAGATATCCTGCGTATCGAAGAGATCAAACGCCTGATGAAAACGGGTGTTTCGGTCGGCAAAGTAAAAGCGCTTCTTGAAAATACAGAAGTGATGACTCAGGGGAACTGGGCATCGTTTCAGGAAGAGATGTTAACCGTTCTGCGCTACGCCAATCCGGCAAAGCTGCGGGCCAAAATCGGTGAGTTCCGTCGCGATCATGCGATGGATGTTCTGATTGATAACATCATCACCCCTGTACGACAGCGAATGAACCAGGACCAGAATACGGTGCGCCATATGGCGAGCCTGCTTGATGGTGTCCTGATTGAGTTTGCCGTAACAAGCCTGGTGGAATCGCGCAAAAAAGCCGGTAAAGACGCGCTGCTGATAGGGTGGGAGTGCGACGACCGTACGCATTTGTGGCTGGAAGCGGCCCGTCTGGCCTACAAGGGCTGGCATATCGACGTGCTGGCCGAGCCGATTGATTCTCCGCGCCCGGAACTCTTCCCGGGGCAAAAAATTTTCGTCTGGACCGGTAAAGATCCAACGCCTCGCCAGCAGCAACAGCTCGACCACTGGCGTGAACAGGGCTTTGCCGTCGCGTTCCATCTCTGAAGTTAAGGGGTCCGTCAGGGCCTTTTTGTTTGCTCCAGTACACTTTCTTATCGAACGATAGCTATCTCAAAAATAGGTATTTCCAATACAATTTTTCTTTTTGCCCTTCACCTTACCGCCTTTTCTCTGAAATGCATTATTTATCAATGCATTGAACAAATATCACCATCCCATCCGCATCCCGCCACAGGGTCTATGCTTAAAGAAAGTAGCCAAAAAGGGCGGTTTAGCCCAAAGCCCCTGCTGTCAGGGGGTTGAAGTGATAATCGTTATCACTAACATGGTGTTATGCCCTGGTGGCTTATCAGATGAGGTGGACCTATGGAATTGCATTCAGAAACCTTCAATCCGGCCGATTTTGCCTGGCGTGGCTTAACGCTTACGCCCGCGGCGGCGGCGCACATTCATGAGCTGGTGGCAAAAAATCCCGACATCCTCGGCGTACGTTTAGGCGTTAAGCAGACGGGCTGCGCGGGGTTTGGCTACGTGCTGGACACCGTCACCGAACCTGAAAAGGATGACCTGGTCTTTGAAACTGACGGCGCTAAGCTCTACGTCGCGCTACAGGCTATGCCGTTTATCGATGGAACCGAAGTCGACTACGTTCGTGAAGGTTTAAACCAGTTATTCAAATTTCATAACCCGAAAGCCCAGAACGAATGTGGCTGCGGCGAAAGCTTTGGGGTATAGGCGGTACTATGTCTCGTAATACTGAAGCAACGAGTGATGTAAACACCTGGAGCGGCGGAAACCTCAACTACAAAGAGGGGTTCTTCACGCAGCTGCAAACCGATGAGCTGGCGAAAGGCATCAGTGAAGATGTCGTGCGCGCCATTTCGGCCAAACGTAACGAGCCTGAATGGATGCTGGCGTTTCGCCTGAGCGCGTTTCGTGCGTGGCAGGAGATGGAAGAACCCCACTGGCTGAAAGCGCACTACGATAAGCTGAACTATCAGGATTACAGCTACTACTCCGCGCCGTCCTGCGGCAGCTGTGATGACACCTGTGCCTCGCAGCCCGGCGCGGTACAGCAAACTGGTGCAGAGAACAGCTTCCTGAGCAAAGAGGTGGAAGAGGCGTTCAATCAGCTCGGCGTGCCCGTGCGCGAGGGTAAAGAGGTGGCGGTAGACGCCATTTTTGACTCCGTCTCGGTGGCGACCACCTACCGTGAAAAGCTGGCGGAGCAGGGGATTATTTTCTGCTCCTTTGGTGAAGCCATTCACGATCACCCTGAGCTGGTGAAAAAATACATCGGCACCGTGGTGCCCAGTAACGATAACTTCTTTGCCGCACTGAATGCGGCGGTGGCGTCAGACGGCACCTTTATCTACGTGCCGAAAGGCGTACGCTGCCCGATGGAGCTTTCGACCTATTTCCGCATCAACGCAGAAAAAACCGGCCAGTTTGAACGCACCATTCTGGTGGCGGATGAGGGCAGCTACGTCAGCTATATCGAAGGCTGTTCCGCGCCGGTGCGCGACAGCTACCAGCTGCACGCGGCGGTGGTTGAGGTGATCATCCACAAAGACGCGGAAGTGAAATACTCCACGGTGCAGAACTGGTTCCCGGGCGACGGCAATACCGGTGGTATTTTGAACTTCGTCACCAAGCGCGCGCTGTGCGAAGGCGAAAACAGCAAAATGTCCTGGACGCAGTCAGAAACCGGCTCCGCCATTACCTGGAAATACCCGAGCTGCATCCTGCGCGGGGATAACTCCATCGGGGAATTTTACTCCGTGGCGCTGACCAGCGGTCATCAGCAGGCCGATACCGGCACCAAGATGATCCACATCGGTAAAAACACCAAATCGACCATCATCTCGAAAGGGATCTCCGCCGGACACAGCCAGAACAGCTATCGCGGGCTGGTGAAAATCATGCCGACGGCCATCAACGCGCGTAACTTCACCCAGTGCGATTCCATGCTGATTGGCGCCGACTGCGGGGCACATACCTTCCCGTACGTCGAGTGCCGCAATAACAGCGCCCAGCTGGAGCACGAGGCGACCACGTCACGCATCGGTGAAGATCAGCTTTTCTACTGCCTGCAACGCGGGATCAGTGAAGAGGATGCGATTTCAATGATTGTTAACGGCTTCTGTAAGGACGTGTTCTCCGAACTGCCGCTGGAATTTGCCGTTGAAGCCCAGAAACTCCTCGCCATTAGTCTTGAACACAGCGTCGGTTAAGGAAAGTACATGTTAAGCATTAAAGATTTACAGGTCAGCGTGGAAGAGAAAGCGATCCTGCGTGGCCTCAATTTTGACGTCAAGCCGGGTGAAGTTCACGCCATCATGGGGCCAAACGGCTCCGGGAAAAGTACGCTTTCAGCGACGCTGGCAGGACGCGAGGACTATGAAGTCATAAGCGGTTCCGTTGAGTTTAACGGCAAAGATCTGCTGGAAATGTCGCCGGAAGAGCGTGCCGGTGAGGGCATCTTTATGGCCTTCCAGTATCCGGTGGAAATTCCGGGCGTCAGCAACCAGTTCTTCCTGCAAACCGCGCTGAACGCGGTGCGCAAGTATCGCGGACTTGAGGCGCTGGATCGCTTTGACTTCCAGGATCTGATGGAAGAGAAAATCAAGCTGCTGAAAATGCCGGAAGATCTGCTCACCCGCTCGGTAAACGTGGGTTTCTCCGGCGGTGAGAAAAAACGTAACGATATTCTGCAAATGGCGGTGCTTGAGCCTGAACTGTGCATTCTCGACGAGACCGACTCCGGTCTGGATATCGACGCCCTGAAGATCGTTGCCGACGGGGTAAACTCCCTGCGTGACGGGAACCGCTCATTTATTATCGTGACGCACTACCAGCGAATTCTGGACTACATCAAACCGGACTATGTCCACGTGCTTTACCAGGGACGCATTGTGAAATCCGGTGATTTTACCCTGGTTAAACAACTGGAGGAGCAGGGTTATGGCTGGCTTACCGAACAGCAGTAATGCACTCCAGCAGTGGCACCGGCTGTTTGAAGCGCAGGGTGATTCGCGTTCAGAACAGGCTCAGCACCATCTCCAGCAGCTGCTGCGTCTCGGTTTACCGACGCGTAAACATGAGAACTGGAAATATACCCCGCTGGACGGTCTGCTGAACGGCGAGTTTGTCACGCGCCTGGCTCAGGTTAGCCCTGGCCAGCGCGATGCGCTGGCGCTGAGCGTGGATGCCGTGCGTCTGGTGTTTGTTGACGGGCAGTTCCGGGAGGAACTCAGCGACCGCGTGGAGGAGAGCGGGTTCGATATCGCCATTAACGACGAGCGCCAGTCGTTGAGCGCTCCGGTCCAGCCTGAAGTCTTTCTGCACCTCACGGAGAGCCTGTCGCAGTCTGTCACCCATATTCGTGTTAAGCGTAACCAGCGCCCGGCGAAACCGCTGCTGCTGATGCATATCACGCAGGGCGTTGAGGGCGACGAGATCAACACCGCCCACTATCGCCACCATCTCGAGCTGGCAGAAGGGGCGGAAGCGACGGTGATTGAGCATTACGTTAGTCTGAACGACACCCGTCATTTTACCGGCTCGCGTCTGACGATGGACGTGGCGGCCAACGCCCAGCTGCACCATATCAAGCTGGCGTTTGAGAATCCGCTCAGTCACCACTTCGCCCACAACGATATTCTGCTGGGCCAGGATGCCGCGGCGTATAGCCACAGCTTCCTGCTTGGCGGCGCGGTGTTACGCCACAACACCAGTACCCAGCTGAACGGTGAGAACACCACGCTGCGCATGAACAGCCTGGCGATGCCGGTGAAGGCAGAAGTGTGCGACACGCGCACCTGGCTTGAGCACAACAAAGGCTATTGCAACAGCCGTCAGCTGCATAAAACTATCGTCAGCGACAAAGGTCGTGCGGTGTTTAACGGCCTGATCAACGTGGCGCAGCACGCCATCAAAACTGACGGGCAGATGACCAACAACAACCTTCTGCTGGGACGCCTGGCAGAGGTGGACACCAAGCCGCAGCTGGAAATCTACGCGGACGACGTGAAGTGCAGCCACGGCGCGACGGTCGGGCGTATTGACGACGAGCAGATGTTCTACCTGCGCTCGCGCGGGATAGACCAGCAGGCCGCGCAGAAGATGATTATTTACGCCTTTGCGGCTGAGCTGACGGAAGCGCTGCCCGACGGCGGACTTAAACAGCAGGTGCTGGCCCGTATCGGTCAGCGGCTGCCTGGAGGCGAAGCATGACATTTCCCGTAGAGAAAGTCCGGGCCGATTTTCCGGTACTGACCCGTGAAGTGAACGGTCTGCCGCTGGCCTATCTCGACAGCGCGGCCAGCGCGCAAAAACCGAATCAGGTGGTGGAAGCGGAAGCTGAATTTTACCGCCACGGCTATGCGGCGGTACATCGCGGGATCCACACCCTGAGCGCCGAGGCGACTCAGCGCATGGAAAACGTGCGTACCCAGGTCGCGGGCTTCCTCAACGCGCGTTTGCCGGAAGAGCTGGTGTTCGTGCGTGGAACCACCGAAGGGATCAACCTGGTGGCCAACAGCTGGGGCAATGCGCAGGTGCACGCGGGGGATAACATCATCATCACCCAGATGGAGCACCATGCCAACATCGTGCCCTGGCAGATGCTCTGTGAGCGCGCAGGGGCCCAGCTGCGGGTGGTTCCCCTGAATGAAGACGGCACGCTCCAGCTTGAACAGCTGGACGCCCTGCTGGACGACAGGACGCGGCTGGTGGCCGTTACTCACGTTTCAAACGTGCTGGGGACGGAAAATCCGGTGGCGCTGATTATCGACAAAGCCCATCAGGCCGGTGCAAAAGTGCTGATTGATGGTGCCCAGGCGGTCATGCACCATGCGGTTGACGTTCAGGCCCTGGACTGCGACTTCTACGTTTTCTCCGGGCACAAGCTTTATGGCCCGACGGGCATCGGTGTGCTGTATGTGAAGGAGGATATTCTTCAGGCCATGCCGCCGTGGGAAGGGGGCGGCTCGATGATCGCCACCGTCAGCCTGACGGAAGGAACCACTTACGCCCGGGCCCCGTGGCGCTTCGAGGCGGGTACGCCAAACACCGGCGGGATCATCGGGCTGGGTGCCGCCATGAGCTACGTCTCTGAAACGGGGCTGGCGGCAATTCAGCAGTACGAACAGCTGCTGATGCAGTACGCCTTGCAGGAGCTTGCCAGCGTCCCGGAACTGACCTTATACGGCCCTGCTGACCGTCTGGGTGTGATAGCCTTTAACCTCGGCAAGCATCACGCCTATGATGTGGGCAGTTTCCTGGATAATTACGGCGTCGCCGTACGTACCGGGCATCACTGCGCGATGCCGCTGATGGCGTATTATCAGGTACCGGCCATGTGCCGCGCATCGCTGGTGATGTACAACACAACGGAAGAGGTCGACAGACTGGTGGCGGGACTAAAACGTATTCACCAGCTGCTTGGCTAACGGAGAGGCGAGAGATGGCAGATTTGCCGGACAGAGATAAACTGCTGCGCAACTTTGGACGTTGCGCAAACTGGGAAGAGAAATACCTTTATATTATCGAGCTGGGGCAGCGCCTGCCGCCGCTCAGCGAAGAGGCGCATAACCCGAACAACATCATTCAGGGCTGCCAGAGCCAGGTCTGGATCCTGATGCAGCAGACGGATGATGGCGTAATCGAATTACAGGGCGACAGCGATGCCGCCATTGTGAAGGGGCTTATTGCCGTCGTATTTATTCTCTATCACCGGATGTCGGCGCAGGATATTGTCGCCTTTGACGTCCGTCCGTGGTTTGAAAAAATGGCCTTAACCCAACACCTCACCCCGTCCCGATCCCAGGGGCTGGAAGCGATGATCCGCGCCATTCGCGCCAAAGCCGCAATCCTTAGCTAAACTTACAGAACAGCATTCATTCTGTTTCGCGGGGTGGTTTCCACCTCGCTGGTTTTTCAGCTTTCTGACGTTCAGTCAGTGAATAAGGAATCTCAGCATGAAGCGCGCGTCTCTAATAACTCTATTACTCCTTGGTTCGCTCAGTGCTGTTAATTCAGCCAGGGCGGTTGATTATCCGTTACCGCCCGCAGGCAGCCGCCTGATTGGGCAAAACCAGACATACACCATTCAGGAAGGCGACAATAAGCTCCAGGCTATCGCTCGTCGGTTTAATACCGCAGCACAGCTTATTCTTGAAACCAATAATACCATTGCACCGGTGAACCCTGCGCCAGGAACGGTCATTACCATTCCTTCCCAGATGCTGCTGCCGGACACCGATCGTGAAGGCATTGTGGTGAATCTGGCGGAGCTGCGTCTTTACTTCTATCCGCCGGGTGAAAATATCGTTCAGGTCTATCCGCTGGGTATCGGTCAGCTTGGGCTGGAAACGCCGGTCAGCACCACCCGTGTGAGCCAGAAGATCCCCAATCCCACCTGGACCCCGCCTGCGGGCATCAGAGCGCGCTCACTGGCCCAGGGCATAAAACTGCCGGCTGTGGTACCCGCCGGGCCTAATAACCCGCTGGGGCGCTATGCGCTGCGTCTGGGCATCGGCAATGGGGAATATCTTATCCACGGCACCAGCGCACCGGACAGCGTGGGGCTGCGGGTCAGCTCGGGCTGTATGCGGATGAACGCGCCGGATATCAAAGCGTTGTTTGAACAAGCGCGCGTGGGCACGCGGGTTCAGATTATCAATGAGCCGGTGAAGTTCTCTGTGGAGCCGGACGGCAAACGCTATATCGAGGTACACAGGCCGCTGGCGCAGGCTGAGGGCGAAAACCCACAGACGGTGCCATTTGCGCACTCTGCGGCGTTTACCGCCTTTGCAGCGGAATCAGGCAGCGATAAAACGCTCATTGATAAAGCGCTGGCGCGCAGGGCGGGGATCCCGGTTGCCGTTTCAGCAGACAACGGTTCGGCAGCCAGCAGTTCTGTCCTGTCTGTTCAAAACAGTCGTGTCTCAGCGGCGGTGGCGGAAGGCGAGGGAGAGAAGGTGATTCAGTAGGGGTTTGACGTAGGCAAAAAAAATGGCGCACAATGTGCGCCATTTTATTAACAGGTACTATTACTTACGGTATTTAGTAGCCTGGTTGTCCAGACGCTGGTTAGCGCGAGCTGCGTCGTCTTTAGCAGCCTGAACGTCGGAACGCATTGCGTTCACGTCGTTGCTCAGCTGGTCAACTTTAGCGTTCAGAGTCTGAACGTCAGAAGACAGCTGATCGATTTTAGCGTTGCTGGAGCAACCTGCCAGCAGAGTAGAACCCAGGATTACCGCGCCCAGTACCAGTTTAGTACGATTCATTATTAATACCCTCTAGATTGAGTTAATCTCCATGTAGCGTTACAAGTATTACACAAAGTTTTTTGGGTTGAGAATATTTTTTTGATGGGATTACGCCTATTTTTGATCGTTCGCTCAAAGAAGCAACGAAATCGGCAATTTTGACGAAAAAGCTATGTTAAAAAAGGCATTTTTCATCGGATTCATCTTAGATAAATCGCGATTAAATAGAAAAACCCGATTTGCTTTTTGAATAGTTCTGGTTAAAGGCGGGAATAAAAAAAGCGCCCCGAAGGACGCTTTTTAACAAAAATATAATTTGTTCGGGAATTATTACAGCACGTGAACAGATGCGGTGTTGGTTGTGCCGCTTGGTACCAGCGCGCCAGAAACCATAACCACAACGTCGCCTTTCTGTGCCAGACCACAATCAACCAGTTCCAGCGCCACTTCTTTACCCAGACGATAGAAATCATCGGTAGACGCAATCTCTTTCACCAGGTGTGGGATCACGCCTTTGCTCAGCACCAGCTGACGCGCGGTGGTTTCGTTCGTGGTCAGCGCCAGGATTGTTGCATCCGGGAAGTATTTACGCACGGCACGCGCAGATTTACCGCCCTGGGTTGCCACAACAATCAGCGGGGCTTCCAGTTTTTCAGCGGTTTCTACCGCGCCACGGCACACGGCTTCGGTGATGCGCAGTTTACGGCTGTCGTTGTTGTAATCCAGACGGCTTTTCATCACGCGGTCGGTACGTTCGCAGATGGTCGCCATGATGCTGACCGCTTCCAGAGGGTATTTCCCTTTCGCAGATTCGCCAGACAGCATAACGGCATCGGTACCGTCGAGGATGGCGTTCGCCACGTCGCCCGCTTCCGCGCGGGTAGGGCGTGGGTTTTTGATCATGGAGTCCAGCATCTGCGTTGCGGTGATAACCACTTTACGCGCGCGAACGCATTTCTCGATCATCATCTTCTGCGCGAAGATCACTTCTTCTACCGGGATTTCAACGCCCAGGTCGCCACGCGCAACCATGATGCCGTCAGACGCTTCGAGGATTTCGTCGAAGTTGTTCAGGCCTTCCTGGTTTTCGATTTTGGAGATGATCTGAATGTTCTCGCCGCCGTGCGCTTTCAGGTGCTCACGGATCTCAACCACGTCAGAACGTTTACGGATAAAGGACGCAGCAACGAAGTCAACGCCTTGTTCGCAACCGAAGATCAGGTCTTGTTTGTCTTTTTCAGCCAGCGCTGGCAGAGCAATGGACACACCCGGCAGGTTAACGCCTTTGTTTTCGCCCAGGTCGCCGTTGTTCAGCACCTTACAGATAACCTTGTTACCTTCGATCGCGGTCACTTCCATGCCGATCAGGCCGTCATCCACCAGCACGGTGTTGCCAACGGACAGATCGCTGGTGAAACCTTCGTAGGTCACGGCAACGATTTCGTTGTTACCCACAACAGATTTGTCGGTGGTGAAGGTGAAGGTCTGGCCCGCTTTCAGAGAAACGTCGTTACCGCCTTCGAGTTTGATGGTACGGATTTCAGGACCTTTGGTGTCGAGCAGGATCGCGGCTTTTTTACCGGTTTTGCTCATCACGTTGCGCAAGTTCTGGATACGCTGACCGTGTTCAGCATAGTCACCGTGGGAGAAGTTCAGACGCATCACGTTCATGCCGGCGTCCAGCATTTTGCTCAGCATCTCTTCGGATTCGGTTTTCGGGCCGATAGTACAAACAATTTTCGTCTTTTTCATGACAGTCTTAATCTTTAAGTTGGGAAGGATATGGAAATCTCGCTCCGGGGGCGCACCGCCGCGGAGTCAAACCTGTGTTGCGAAAGAGTATATGACACGCACTAAGAATAGGTGACATCAAATGAGCGTGCAGAAGAAAGTGTGCCTGAGTGCCAGCCCAACGGAGGAGAGGAGAAGTTGTACGTTGTTTTTTGTATTCCAAGCGCTGAAACCATTCACCAGGGATTTGGCGCGCATTATACGCTGATTTGCAGCAAAAAGGAAAATGGAAACGGTGTTTCAAAAACAATCTGTGCAGATTCACATAAGTTTGTTATCAATGCGTTAAGGCCTAATGTCATCTTATGACGGCAGGCGCAACGCCCGCCGTTTTTTGCTCATTTTTCCAGCGCCTGCTGAAGGTCGGCGATCAGATCGCTTGCATCTTCAATGCCCACCGACAGGCGGATCAGCTGCGGCACAATGCCGTTGGCAAGGCGCTGCGCCAGCGGGATCGAGGCGTGGGTCATGCTGTAGGGCTGGCTCACCAGACTCTCCACGCCGCCCAGGCTTTCGGCCAGGGTAAAAAGCGTAAGGTGACGGATAACGTCAGTCGCGCGTTGCGCATCGCCTTTTAAGACGACGGAGATCATGCCGCCCGGCAGCGCCATCTGGCGACGGGCAAGCGCATGCTGCGGATGCGACGCCAGCCCGGGATAGTACACGCTTTCAACCTGCGGATGCGCCTCCAGCCATTGCGCAATCGCCAGCGCGTTGGCGCTGTGCTTCTCTACGCGCAGTGAGAGGGTGCGAATACCCCGCAGGGTCAGAAAGCTGCTGAACGGATCCAGAACGCCTCCGACTGCGTTTTGCAGGTAGCCCAGGCGATCCGCCAGGTCCTTGTTTGCCCCGACAACAGCCAGCCCGGCAACCACGTCTGAGTGACCGTTGAGATATTTGGTGGCGGAGTGCACCACGATGTCAAACCCTGCCTCCAGCGGCCGGTGAATGACCGGAGAGGCGAAGGTATTGTCCGCCACGCTGATCGCATTATGACGCCGGGCAATTTCCGCGATGGCCGCCAGATCGGCCAGCTTCAGCAGCGGATTTGTCGGCGTCTCCACCCAGATCATGCGGGTGTCCGGGCGAATGGCGGCCTCAAGACCGGCCACATCGTCCGGCTTAACCCAGCTCACCTGTAGCCCGGTGCTGCGCTTACGCACGTTTTCGATCAGGCGATACGTACCGCCGTACACGTCGTCAATGGCGACGATATGGCTGTCTTTATCCAGCAGTTCGAGCACGGTGGAAATGGCCGCCAGCCCTGATGCGAAGGCGTACCCGCGCGAGCCGCCCTCCAGCTCGGCTATCGCGGTCTCCAGCGCGTGGCGGGTGGGGTTGCCGCTTCGGGAATATTCATAGCCGGTATGCTCACCGGGAGACGGTTGCGCAAACGTCGAGGTGGCGTAAATCGGCGGCATGACGGCGCCGTGCGGGTCGTTAAACTCGCCGCTGTGAACGCTGAGGGTTGCCAGGTTTTTCATCTTTTGCTCCTTTTATTTCTCCAGGCGGTTACGCCAGGCGGTGAGAACGTCGCTGCGGGTGATCAGACCCAGAAAATGGTCTTTGTCATAGATAATGGCTACCAGGCCACGGTCAAAGATGGCGTGCAGGGCGCTCTCCGGGGCCTGCCTGTCCAGATATTCCACCTGACGCGTCATGGCCGCCGTCACGGGGAGAGAGAAGCGATCGGCATCCCCCCCGATGTGTCGCAGCAGGTCCCATTCGTCGATGATGCCGACGACCTTATCGTTATCGAGCACCGGCAGCTGGGAGATGTCGTACAGCCGCATGCGGGCCAGCACGGTGGAAAGGGTGTCGTCCGGGGCGGCAGTCACCGTAGCGCCTTCATCGTGGCGCAGGGCAATGTAGTCGGAGAGATCCCCTGCCTGCGGACGCGCGATCAGCCCCTGCTGGCGCATCCAGTCGTCGTTGAACATTTTCGAGAGGTATTTATTGCCGCTGTCGCAGGCGAAGGTGACCACGCGTTTTGGCGTGGTCTGCGCCTGACAATATTTCAGCGCCGCCGCCAGCAGCGTGCCGCTGGAGGAGCCCGCCAGGATCCCTTCCGTTTTGAGCAGCTCGCGGGCGGTGGTGAAGGCTTCGCGATCGGTAATGCGCCAGGCGCGTTTAACCCCTTCGATGTGCGCCAGCGGAGGAACAAAGTCTTCGCCAATTCCCTCAACCAGCCACGATCCGGCATCGTGATAGCGTCCGGTCTCAACCTGATCTGCCAGCACCGACCCGGCCGGATCGGCAAGCACAAATTCCGTCTGCGGTGAGTGTTCGGCGAACCACGCCTGTAAGCCGCCCAGCGTACCGCCGGACCCGACGCCGACGACGATGGCGTCGATCTGGCCGTCAAGCTGCTCAAACAGTTCCGGCGCGGTGGTCGTGCGGTGCGCCAGCGGGTTAGCCTCATTGTTGAACTGGTCGATGTAAAACGCGCCGGGCAGTTTGTTCGCCAGCCGCCGGGCGTAATCCTGGTAATAGGCCGGATGCCCCTTATTGACATCGGAACGGGTCAACACCACCTGCGCACCCAGCGCCCGGAGGTGGAAAATCTTTTCGCGGCTCATTTTGTCCGGCACCACCAGAATCAGCGAATAGCCTTTCTGCGCGGCGATCAGCGCCAGCCCCAGCCCAGTGTTCCCCGCCGTGGCTTCGATAATGGTCCCGCCGGGCCGCAGTTGCCCCGAGCGTTCGGCTTCGTTAATCATCGACAGCGCGACGCGGTCTTTGATCGAACCGCCGGGATTTTGATTTTCCAGCTTCAGAAACAGCGAGCAGGGACCGGTATCCAGTTTGTGCAGCTGGATCAGCGGCGTGCGGCCAATCAGTTCGGTGACGGAGTGGTAAAGCATCATGGTCATGTCCTGTAAAAGGGGGATGACCGGATAATAGGATCCTGAAATTTTCTCAATAAAGAACGTTTCACTGGGTATTAGAACGGAAAGGAATATTCGTCGTGTTTTCAGATGGAAAGACAGCGAGATGTAAAGTTGTCCGGATGTGAGGATGTCTATATGCGCGCAAAATGCTGAAAAAATAACCCATTCAGGCGGGTGAGAAGGCGGTGATATGCAGCTGTCGGATATGTATTGCTGATATTCATCTAAGCGATTTTCAGCCGCCAGGTCGCGACTTATTTCATCGCGTTATAAGACATTCCTTTTTGGTCATTTAAAAGCTGATAACGGCTGTTTACTATCTTTTGGACATCCATACTGCTAAACCGCTATACGCGGCACGGATAACGAATAAGAATGATTGTACTCAGCAATATTTCGAAAGTTTTTGACAACGAAAAGGTGGCGCTGACAGCCGTTGATAACGTTAATTTGACGATCGAGCAGGGACAGATTTACGGGATTATCGGCTACAGCGGAGCCGGGAAAAGCACCCTGATCCGTCTGCTGAACGGCCTGGAAAAGCCCAGCGCCGGACGCGTCACCATTAACGGACAGGATATCTCCGCCGCAAAAGGAGAAGCGCTGCGTCAGGCACGCCTGAAAATCAGCATGGTGTTCCAGCACTTCAATCTGCTCTGGTCGCGCACGGTGAAGGAAAATATCGCCTTTTCAATGCAAATTGCCGGTGTACCGAAAGCGAAAATTCAGTCACGCGTCGCCGAGCTGGTGGATCTGGTTGGCCTGAAGGGGCGCGAGAATGCCTTTCCGTCGCAGCTGAGCGGCGGACAAAAACAGCGTGTGGGCATCGCCCGCGCGCTGGCCAATCATCCCGACGTGCTGCTGTGTGACGAAGCCACCTCCGCGCTGGATCCGCAGACGACCGATCAGATCCTCGATCTGCTCCTGGACATTAACCGTCGCTTTAACCTGACCATCGTGCTGATCACGCACGAAATGCACGTGGTGCGCAAAATCTGCGACCGCGTGGCGGTAATGGAGAACGGGAAAGTGGTGGAGGAGGGGGACGTGCTGAGCGTCTTTACGCATCCGCAGCAGCCGATCACCCAGCAGTTTGTCCGACAGGTGAGCCAGTACGCCGAAGATGAAACCTTCAATACGGAACTGGCAACCGGGCTGGAGGGCACGGTCATCAAACTCACCTTTACCGGGCACAGCACGCACAGGCCGATCGTCGGGGAACTGACCCTGCGCTACGGCCTGCCGTTTAATATCCTGCACGGCAAAATGACGCAAACCGCCCACGGTGTTTTCGGGCAGCTCTGGGTACACGTGGTGGCATCGGATGAACAACTGAACAATATCCTCGTCGATCTGAAGCAAAGCGATATTGAAGGCGAGGTTATTAAGCATGGCTGAAGAACTCTTTCCGCACCTGAAGTGGGATCAGCTGTGGGCTGCAACTCAGGAGACGCTCTACATGACCGCGCTTTCGGGCGTGGCGACGTTTGTTCTGGGGATCGGGCTTGGTCTGGCGCTGTTTTTAACCGCCCGCGGCGGGTTATTTCAAAACCGCACGGTCTACAGCGTGATGTCGATTGTGGTGAACGTGTTCCGCTCCATTCCGTTCATCATTCTCATCGTGCTGCTGATCCCGTTCACCAAGACCGTCGTCGGGACCATTCTTGGCGCTAACGCCGCACTGCCCGCCCTGATTGTAGGCGCCGCACCGTTTTACGCCCGTCTGGTCGAAATCGCCCTGCGTGAAGTGGACAAAGGGGTTATCGAAGCCACGCGTTCGATGGGCGCACGGCTGAGCACGTTAGTGTTTCGGGTTTTACTGCCGGAATCCTCACCCGCGCTGGTTTCAGGCATGACGGTGACGCTGATTGCGCTGGTGAGCTACAGCGCAATGGCGGGGGTGATAGGCGCCGGCGGTTTGGGAAATCTGGCTTATCTGGAAGGATTCCAGCGCAACCATGGTGACGTCACGCTGGTGGCAACGGTGACCATTCTGATCATCGTGTTCATTATCCAGTTCTGCGGCGATGTCATTACTTCACTGTTAGATAAACGCTAATAAATACACACAGGAACCACATCATGAAAAAGACACTGACACTGATCGCCGCAGCCACCCTGAGCGCCCTGAGCTTTGCCGCCTGGGCGGATACGCTGACCGTGGGGGCGTCCAACACGCCGCACGCGGAAATTCTGGAGCAGGCTAAGCCGATTCTGGCAAAGCAGGGTATCGATCTGGAGATTAAGCCGTTCCAGGACTACATTCTGCCCAACACCGCGCTGGCGGGGCGTGACATCGACGCCAACTACTTCCAGCACATCCCTTATCTGAACAGCGTGCTGAAAGATCACGCTGGCGATAAGGATTATGATTTTGTCAGTGCGGGCGCTATCCACATTGAGCCGATCGGTATCTATTCGAAAAAATACAAATCACTGAAGGATCTGCCGGAAGGCGGCAAAATCATCATGCGTGATGCGGTTTCCGAGGAAGGACGTATTCTCTCCATCTTCGAAAAGGAGGGGGTGATCAAGCTGAAGCCTGGCATCGATAAAGTGACCGCGCGCATCAGCGATATCGTGGAAAACCCGAAAAAGCTGGAATTTACCCCGAATGTGGAAGCGTCCCTGCTGCCGCAGATGTACAACAACGACGAAGGTGCCGCGGTGGTGATTAACGCTAACTACGCCATCGACGCGGGCCTGGATCCGGTGCACGATCCGATTGCGGTTGAAAGCGGTGAGAATAACCCGTACGCCAACATCATTACCGTCCATCGCGGTGACGAGAAGAAGAAAGATATCGTCGCGCTGGTGAACGTGCTGCATTCTAAAGAGATTCAGGACTGGATCCGTACCAAATACAAAGGTGCGGTCATCCCGGTAAACAACTAATCGCCTGATTTTCCAGACGAAGCCCGGCGAGCAATACGCCTGGCTTCTTTTTTGTATCCAGCCGACGAATGCTTTAAGCTGACGGTTTAAGGCATCGGAGTGATGGCAATGGGCAATGTGACCAAAGACGAAGCGCTGTACCAGGAGATGTGTCGGGTGGTAGGCAAGGTCGTTCTCGAAATGCGTGATTTAGGGCAAGAGCCGAAACATATTGTCATTGCGGGCGTACTGCGTACCGCGCTGGCGAACCAGCGCGTTAAGCGCAGCGAGTTGACCACCAAAGCGATGGAAACGGTCGTTAAAGCGCTGGCCGGCTAGCGCGCCGGCGGCTTGGGCGTTTCTCAAATCCTGCATATCAACAGTCAGTATTGTTATTTCCTCTTCATGATGAAGGCGTGTTTAACTGAGTTCAGGTTAAGCGAGAGGGGTAATGACGATGAAAAAATGGATCGGCACGTTACGGCGGTTTTTTGCCACCCAACCAGCGAATGCGGAGAACAGCGCGCAACGTGTTCTTGAGTCAATACTGCCTGTCGCCAGCCTGTACGGCGTGGACGTAGCCAACATTGATCCGGAGTGGTTCTATGTTAAAACGACACGCTGAACTACGCCGGACGCGCGAAATGTACTGGAATGAGCTGTGCCTGCCTGCTGTAAAGCGGGGATGAGCGGAAAAGTACGCAGGTAAATCCTCGGTAATTGATAGCCGTTTTGTTACCACTATCTCCTTTCTCAGATGGAGATAATAATGAAACGGACAGTACTCACCCCCACACTCTCTGCCACCGCGCTACTGCTTGCCATGCAGGCGGCGCACGCTGCGCCACAGGCGCACGTGGTTTGCGGTTATTCCCACACCCTTGGCGATGATGCCATTATGATGTACGGCATGCCCAACGAGGCCATGCTGCACGATTTTTTTGGTAACGTGCAAACGGACGCTTACTCCAGCCGCGAATCGCTGCGTACGCAAGAAAAGACGACCTGCGATAATAAAGCAGACAGCTCGGCCTACTGGGCGCCGTCGCTGAGGTTGCCGGACGGAACGGTGGTGAAACCCGCCTACCAAAAAACCTATTATCAGGCATCGAACGTTGACGCCTGGCCGCTGCACCCGTTCCCGGCGGGGCTGTCGCTGCTGGCCGGCGATCATCACGGCACCGCGCCCAATCCCCATATCACCTTTTTATGCGCCAACGGCAAGGGCTACACCAACAAAACGGGTGAAGTCTGCGGCTTACGTAAGGCGAAGGATGCCGTGCAGTTTAATATCGGCATTCAGTTCCCCAACTGCTGGGATGGAGTACACCTGAAGCCTGCCCACGGTCTGGTTAACGCCACCTACGACACGAAAGGGCAGTGTCCGTCCGCCTTCCCGATTAAGATCCCGACGGTGAACATGAATATCGCGTACGTGCTCCCGACGATTAGCGCTCTGGACACCAGCAAAGCGCAGCTTTCACTCGACCCCATCATGCACGGCGATGAGCGCGAGGAGTTGTGGGGAAGCCTCTATACGGCGCATGCTGACTTCATGAACGGCTGGACGGAAGATGCCGCGCGCTTTATGACCGACCTGTGTATGAACCGCGGACTGGATTGCGGCACCACTGTCCCGTACGGATATTCAAAAGCGAAGGCCAACGTCTGGCTAAGCAGCCTGGAACCCACACTGTCGCAGCCCGATCCTCAGGCCTTACTGGTGCAGGATAACTGGCAGAACGGCGGAAGGACGAAAAACAGCGAAACCTTGTCGCTGGTGAAGTTCAACATTCCTCCGCTGCCTGCCGGCCAGGATCCTGCCCAGTTTAAGTACCGCGTGCGTATCTATGGCGGGAAAGTGGAAACCAACGGCGCGGATCAAATCTTCTTCTATCCGGCGAGCAACGACTGGGATCCGGCCAGCGTGAACTGGCACGCGCGACCGTCCTGCAACTACCGATCGGATGCGGTGCTGTACCTGAACCACGCCCGCGAATACCGGATGGTGGATGTCGATAAAGCGGTACGCAAGGCGCTGGCAGAAGGGAAAACCGAAATTTCGTGGTATATCGGCGGCGATCGTCAGGGAAACCACTATCAGTTTGAGACGGCATCATCTCCGCAAAGTCTGATCCTGATGCTTACCGGGTTTAGCAAAACGCCGGAGAACTGATAGCGGGTGAAAACCTCATGCATAAAAAAAGCACCGGGGCTTCCGGTGCTTTCTCGTCAGATCTTGCAGGCATCGCCGCAGTCGTCATCGGCGACAATCGCCTGGGCTTTTTTATCCGCGTCGTCGAGACGTTCCGCGTTGCGCTCTTCTGCTTCATCCAGCCCGTTAAAGACTAAGTTATCGAGATCAATTTCCATGTGCCACCTGCGTTATTCAGTTTTTGATACTGGCACAGTATAAGTCAAAAAAAGCGGGCGATGCACCCCGCAGCACATATGGATAATCCCTGCCATACTCAGTGCTTTATTGCTGAGGAACGCTGATGATTACGCTGTGTAAAACCTGCGGTACCGCTTATGATGAACACCCCAAACGCTGCCCGATTTGCGACGATGAACGCCAGTATGTTCCGGTGACGGGCCAGGCGTGGACGGATTTCGATAGTCTTACGGCCACGCATACCAACAAATGGCAACAGCTGGAGCCGCAGCTGTTCAGCATCAAAACCGTCCCCTCTTTTGCCATTAACCAGCGCGCCATCCTGCTGCGCATGCCGCAGGGCAATATCCTGTGGGACTGCATCGCGAACCTTGACCCGGCCACCAGAGCGTTAATTGACGCGCTCGGCGGGATCGGCGCGATTGCGATTTCGCACCCTCATTACTACACCACCATGCAGGAGTGGGCCGCGGCGTTTAACGCGCCGATCTACCTGCACGCCAGCGATCGGCAGTGGGTAATGCGTGACAGTCCGGCGATACGCTTCTGGGAGGAGGACACTCTGGAAATTATGCCGTCGGTAACGCTGTTGCGACTGGGCGGGCATTTCGCAGGCGGCACGGTGCTGCACTGGCAGTCAGGCGACGGCGTACTGCTGGCCGGTGATATTTTGCAGGTCACGCCGGGTAAAGACGCCGTGTCGTTTATGTGGAGTTATCCGAATATGCTCCCGCTGCCTGCCCGCACCGTCGAGTCAGTGACCGGTCGACTGACGGGGAAAAAGTACCAGCGCCTGTACGGGGCCTTTGAAGGACAAAACATCCTGACGAACGCGGATGAGATCGTGCAGCGGTCGGGCCAGAAATATATTGCTTGTCTCCGGTAGGGCACGGTGGTTAAATTTTACGAGTGTGATCGCGATCATACCTAAACTAAAACAGATAAAAGAGAAATGGCTATGCAACATATCATTGAAGGTTTTCTCAGCTTTCAAAAAGAGATTTTCCCGCAACGTAAAGAGCTTTTTCGTAGTTTAGCGTCCAGTCAGAATCCCAAAGCGCTGTTCATCTCCTGCTCCGACAGCCGTCTGGTTCCGGAACTGGTTACGCAACAGGAGCCAGGACAGCTCTTTGTCATTCGAAACGCTGGCAACATTGTGCCACCGTTCGGGCCGGAGCCTGGCGGCGTCTCAGCGACCATCGAATACGCGGTGGTGGCCCTCGGCGTTACCGATATCGTAATCTGCGGCCACTCAAACTGCGGCGCGATGAAGGCGATTGCCGATAACGCGGATCTGGAGCCCATGCCGGCCGTTTCCCACTGGCTGCGCTATTCTGATGCGGCGAAAGCGGTGGTGGAGAAGAAAACCTGGGATACGCCAGTCGATAAAGTGAATGCGATGGTGCAGGAGAACGTCTTTGCGCAGCTGAGCAACATCAAGACCCATCCGTCGGTGGCGGTAGGCCTGCGCAACAACGCCATCCGCCTGCACGGCTGGGTGTATGATATTGAAAGCGGCAAAATCCTTGCCCTGGATAAGAACACCAAAAGCTTTGTATCGCTGTCGGAAAACCCGGAAGTCTTCTTCGAGTAATCCGACACCGTAGGGCAGGGAAGCCCGGTTAAAACTCCATGAACGGTAATTTCCGCCGCACGCCCGACGCAGGGTTTCCCGCCGCTTTCGCCATCGCCTTACCAATTTCAGCGCACTCTGACAAACCCTGAACAAACGGATGGTCGTGCATCAGCCAGGGGATCGCCCCAAACGCGATACGTCCGCGCAGAGATGCAGGTGACAGCAACGTGTAGTCTTCCCCCACGTCCGGTATCTCATCGCCCGTTTCCTCAAGCTGTTTGCGCAGCGTCGGGAAGGGAATATCCTTATTTTTGAGCGGTTTTTGCCCGCGCGCATCAATAAAGACATCGAAGCGATAACTCTTTTCTTGCGTGGTGATGACGGTTTGATCGCTGCCGATATCCAGGTCGTAATCATCACCGAGGGCGACTACGCTGATGATCCCTGCCTCTCGGAGCGCCAGTAACCGGCGGATAGACTGCGGTGGAATAGCGGCATAGTTATCGATAAATACGCGCTCCAGCCCCGACTTAAACCGCTCTCTGTCCTGTTCGTTAAGTGAAGGGACAATCGCCTGAACCACCTCATGCAGACGAAGCACGGTATAGCGCCAGGCAACGGTGCGTTTGTCGCGCTTGTTGTGCTCCACCTCTTTCAGATTCGCTTCGGCCCAGGTGAAAGGACCATGATTTTTACGATCCTCAAACCAGACCTCACGAAGGGTGTCGGCATTCAGCGTGCTGAGCGATATCGTCTGGCACCACTGCGGATCGGCCAGCTCAAGCTCTTTCACCATCAGCGCAAAGATGCGGTCAAGCAGCCCGTCCGGGCCTTTAGCGATCTCGCTTTCCGCCACAGATGCCGTTAACACCGACAGCGGTTCATAAGGAATAGGGCAGTAAAAGTCGGCTTCCGGCAGAACGCCCGTGCGGGACATCAGCGTGATTTTTAACCCCTCGCTGCCTTTATTGACAACGAACTGCTCGCCGGTAAACCGACCGTGCTGCATCACAACCGCCATCGCGGCGTCCAGCCCGCTGAGGGACGTCCCCATGATCCCCACCTCGCAGGCTCGGATCTCTGCGTCCATCAGCCCCGACCATGGGCTCGGGTACCAGGCGCGGGTGGCTTCATCTTCATCAGGCCAGACGTGACCGGTGGCGACCACGGCAAGATCGAATCTTCTGGAGAAAGGCGCATCGTTCACTGACAGGGCCACGCCGTCTGCATCTGCTTTGATATCCGTTACTTCTGCGTTGGGATGAACCTCGACCTGAAATCCTGCCTTTTTTGCCTCGGCAACGACGGCGAGAAAACGGTCGTGGAAATATTCACCCAGCAGAATACGGGGCAGAAACTGCCGGTCGTGCAGTTTGTCTTTGTCGACGCTATAGCGGGCAAGATGGGCTGCATTTTGCTGCTTAAGCCAGTCGAGATAGGTGATAAAAATGGGTGGGATTTCAATACTGGCGATGTTCGCCAGCATCAGTCGGGAGTTATCTTCATCGCTGTAAGGCATACCGACGCCGGGCTGATCTGCTTTCTCAAACACGGTGATCGAAAGGGGCGCTGCGTTGGTAAGAAGTGAGTAGAAGGTGTAAATCCCTGTTGGGCCTGAGCCGATAATGGCAATTTTTTTCATCGAAAGCGTTCCTGCGTTTCTGAACCATAGAATAAGCGTAGCAGGAGAAAGGTTAAGTCATTCAATGAAGGGAAAAATTAAGACGTTCAGAAGAGGATTTTTGCACCATTTCAGGACTGAAATGGTGCGTCCGAGTGGACTCGAACCACCGACCCCCACCATGTCAAGGTGGTGCTCTAACCAACTGAGCTACGGACGCAGAATGGTGCGTTCAATTGGACTCGAACCAACGACCCCCACCATGTCAAGGTGGTGCTCTAACCAACTGAGCTATGAACGCATTGTGTTGTCGGTGACAACGGGGACGAATATTAGCGGCACAGCACCAAGGTGGCAAGAGGGAAAATGCATTTTTCTCTCTGATTTCACGCGATTGCTTCATTACCGCGCAAAGTGAAGAGAAAGTAGCCGCCAGCCGGCGGCTACAGGGTCATTAACGTGCAGCGCGCTGCAAAATAACCGTAGAGGGCTGACGTTGCAGGAAGCGCATGCGCAGCATCATCATAATGGCCGCAGACGTTAAGCCGATGATAAAGCCCATCCAGAACCCGGCTGGCCCCATGCGATCCACCACCAAATCCGTGAGCGCCAGAATGTAGCCACTCGGCAGGCCCAGCACCCAGTAGGCAATGAAGGTGATAAAGAAGATGGAACGCGTATCTTTATACCCACGCAGCACGCCGCTGCCAATCACCTGGATGGAGTCAGAGATCTGATAAATGGCCGCCAGCAGCATCAGGTGCGAGGCCAGCGTCACTACCTCCGGATTGTCGTTATAGAGCAGGGCAATTTGCTCACGCAACAGCACGGTAAAGAGGGCGGTACAGACCGCCATGCAGACACCGACGCCCAGCCCGGTGCGGGCAGCCGTTTGCGCATCCAGCGTAGAACCTTGCCCCAGACGGAAGCCCACGCGAATCGTCACCGCAGCCGCCAGCGACATCGGCAGAACAAACATCAAAGAGCTGAAGTTCAGCGCGATCTGGTGGCCTGCCACATCAATAATCCCTAACGGCGAAACCAGCAGGGCGACAACGGCAAACAGCGTCACTTCAAAGAACAGCGCCAGCGCAATGGGCAGACCCAGCTGGGTCAGGCGGGTCAACATCGACCAGTCAGGCGTGCTAAAGGCGGTGTCGTTGCGAATGTCGCGCATGGATCGCGCATGCTTAATGTAGGTGAGCATGCTTCCGAACATCACCCAGTACACCGCTGCCGTCGCAACGCCGCAGCCCACGCCACCGAGCTCCGGCATGCCAAAATGACCGTAAATGAAGATATAGTTCACGGGAATATTCACCAGCAAGCCGATAAAGCCCATCACCATGCCCGGCTTGGTTTTTGCCAGCCCTTCACACTGGTTACGTGCTACCTGAAAGAACAGATAGCCGGGGGCGCCCCAGAGCAGGGCGCGCAAATAACCGACCGCCTTATCTGCCAGCGCCGGATCGATATTATGCATGGCGCGGATAATATACCCGGCGTTCCACAGGACGATCATAATCAGGACGGAGACGCCCCCGGCCAGCCAGAAGCCCTGGCGAACCTGATGGGCCACGCGGTCACGTCGACCGGAGCCGTTAAGCTGTGCGATAACGGGCGTCAGCGCCAGCAGCAGGCCGTGACCAAACAGAATGGCCGGGAGCCAGATTGAGGTTCCGATCGCCACGGCGGCCATATCGGTGGCGCTGTAACCACCGGCCATTACCGTATCCACAAATCCCATTGCGGTTTGGGCTACCTGCGCGACGATCACCGGTATTGCCAGTGCCAATAACTGACGCGCTTCGATCATATACTTCTGCACGTGAACACCTTTGTATTGTAGTTATTTGAGAGACTAAAAAGGCCGCCGTAACTGGCAGCAAGAAGAAAAAACAGAGGGATGCCAGCTATTGTAGCGGGGTTTAACTAATTATCTAGTGAAAAAATCCCCAGAAATTGCGCATCACTGGCAACCTGTTTTTTCAACTGTTATTGTGGTGGGATTATACGGTGTCATCGCCGTTCGGAATGAACAGGAGCTGTAAGCATGTTTACTGGTATTGTGCAGGGCACTGCCAAAGTGGTGTCCATTGATGAAAAACCGAATTTCCGCACTCACGTGGTCGAGCTGCCTGAATATATGCTCGACGGCATTGAAACCGGGGCGTCGATAGCGCATAACGGCTGCTGCCTGACGGTGACCGAAATTAACGGTAACCAGATCGCTTTTGATTTAATGAAAGAGACGCTGCGCATCACTAACCTGGGCGAGCTGGAAGTGGGGGATACCGTCAACGTTGAGCGGGCGGCGAAATTCAGCGATGAGATTGGCGGGCACCTGATGTCGGGCCATATTATGACCACCGCCGAAGTGGCGAAAATCGTGACCTCGGAAAATAACCGTCAAATCTGGTTTAAGGTGCAGGATCCCACCTTAATGAAATACATCCTTTATAAAGGATTTATTGGCATTGATGGGATTAGCCTGACCGTAGGTGAAGTGACGCCAACCCGTTTTTGCGTGCATTTAATTCCAGAAACGTTGCAACGTACGACGCTTGGTTCAAAAAAACTGGGGCAGCGGGTGAATATCGAAATAGATCCGCAGACCCAGGCGGTCGTGGATACCGTTGAGCGCGTGCTGGCGGCGAAAGAGGCGGCGATAATAAAGGCCGTGGAAGAAGAATAAAAAATAACCCCGGGCAACCGGGGTTATTTTTTTAGCGGGCCACGCGCAGGCCGTGCTCAATCCCGCGACTAAACACCACCTGCCATAGCTGTATATCCCGCGCGCGAAAAGCCCCGGCACAGGCATTGAGATAATAGCTGAACATCCGTTTGAATCGTTCCGAATAGTTGTCGGCGATTTCAGGCCATGCGGCCTGGAAACGTTCGTGCCACGCCATCAGCGTGGTGTCGTAATCTGCGCCAAAATTATGCCAGTCTTCCACAATGAAATGCGGTTCGCTGGCGTTGGCAATCTGGCGAACAGAGGGTAAACAGCCATTCGGGAAGATATATTTGTTGATCCAGGGATCCACGTTGTTGTCGGTGCGCTTAGAGCCGATGGTGTGTAGCAGGAAAATACCCTCAGGCTTCAGGTTCCGGTCAGCGACCTCGAAATAGGTCCTGTAGTTCTTAGGCCCGACGTGCTCGAACATGCCAACGGAAACAATGCGGTCGAACTGCTCGTTCAGGTCGCGGTAATCCTGAAGCCGAATATCGACATCCAGCCCCAGGCAACGCGCCTGCGCCATCTTCTGCTGTTCAGCCGAAATCGTGACCCCGACGACGCTCACGCCGTAATGCTTCGCCATAAACCAGGCAAGGCCGCCCCAGCCACAGCCGATGTCCAGCACGCGCATGCCGGGCTGCAACTGCAATTTATCGCAGATCAGCTGTAGCTTATCCTGCTGCGCCTCTTCCAGGGTCGTCGCTTTTTTCCAGTATCCGCAGGAGTACTGCATTAACGGGTCGAGCATGCGGCTGAAAAGGTCGTTGCCCAGATCGTAATGCTCTTTGCCGACGATCCACGCGCGCTTTTTACTTTGCAGATTGAACAGGCGGGCGGAGGCGATACGTAGCGTATCTTTAAAGTGACGGGGGAGCTGATTTTCCAGACCGGCGCGTAATACGCTGGAGAAGAACATATCCAGCCGTTCACACTCCCACCAGCCGTCCATATAGCTTTCACCCAGCCCTAACGATCCCTCCTGCAAAACGCGTTTGAAAAAATCGGGATGTTTAATCTGGGGATCGGAGGGCGATGAGCCATTAATCGTAATGCCCGCACGTCCCAACAGTTCACTGACGATCCGGGACCAGTTATCGTCCGGAACGCTGACTTCTTCTATACACGATGAACTCATAGCTTCTCCATCACCTTGCTGTGATCAGAACCTTAAAACAGCGTAGACGCTTTTTTGGTTTGTGAGAAATCTCACGGTAAATGCCCGCGAGGCTAATATCCGACGTAGAACAGAGGAAGGGAGATAACCCTTGCCGAAATGCCTTCCATGGTAAAACGGGAGCGCTCCGGCTCCCGTTAACGCTTAATATTTATCGTATTTATCGAACCAAATTTAGTATAGGCCTCAAAAATGGGTGATTCAACAGAAAATTGTTAGCAACCTAATCACTGGTTTTTAACATAATTTCCCGCGCAATCAGGCATGAGACGTTTCGGTTTGCGCGTTGTCATTCTGCTCGCGACGCGCGGAGGACTGCATGCGATACCCCAGACCCGCCAGCGCAACGGTGACCAGCATTACGCTGGTGGTGGTGAGCAGTGGGGTGACAATCAGCGCAGAGACCACGAGGCTTGCCAGGAAGCACAGGCCAAGTTGCAGGGTATTTTGCAGCGCGGCAGCGCGGCCCGTCGCCTGCGGGAACGGACGTAACGCCTGCGCCACAACGATAGGGTAAATGGCCCCGTTAGCGATCGCCATAACGCAGAACGGAATCAAAATTTCTGCAAGCCCGGCGCCGGGAATAAAGCCGACGGCCCAGGTCGCAATCACGCTTAACGCATACAACACCAGCAGCCAGGGCAGCATCTGTTGGCCTTCCCATTTTTGCAGTGCGGCGCGACAGCCATAGCCACCCACCAGGAAGGCGATGGTCTGTGGAACGTAGCTCAGGCCGATAGCCGCCGGGCTGTAGCCCATGTCATGCAGAATGAACGGCGAACCGGTCAGCCAGGCAAAGAAGCTGGCAGAGCAGGCGGCATAAATCAGCACGTTACCGCGATAGGCTTTTGCCCGCAGTAAGGAGGTAAAGGTCACTGGCTGCGCGTCCGGATGCGTCTCTTTTTTACGCGCAGGCTTGAGCCCGAACGCGGGCAGCATCAGCACCAGCGTGATGGCAAACAGCGTGGCGAAAATGGCCTGCCAGTCGAAATGCGCCAGGATCCAGCTGCCCAGCAGCGGGGCGAGCGCCGGCGACAGGCCGACCAGCGGCATAATGGTGGCGAAAATTCGGTTAGTGCGCGAAGCCGGATAATAATCGGTTACCAGCGCCTGCCAGGTGACCGCTGCGGCACAGACGCCGACGGCCTGGATGAAGCGCAGCACGAGGAGCCAGGCGGCATCGCGGACCCACAGCATGCCCAGACAGCCTACGGCAAAAATTGCCAGTCCCAGCAACAGGACGGGTTTACGGCCAAAACGATCCGAGAGCGGCCCCCAGAGCAGTTGCGCCAAGGCAAAGCCTGCGAGGAACAAACTCAGGCTGGCGCTGATGGCGGCGGCAGGGGTTTGCAAATCTTCCTGCATCGCGGCGAACGCGGGCAGATACATATCGGTCGCCAAAAAGCCCAGCACGCTTAAGCCGCCGAGCCAGACTAAAAATCCTTTCCTGGGTTGCACTGTTTATTCTCCTGAGGAGGCAGGTGTACGTTGGCGCAGAGTGTAGGAGGTGCAAAGCAGCTTGTGAAACGCTAATATTTGGCGGGTGAATTCAAAAATTTTGCAGGCAAAAGATGTGGTCAGATTATTCTCTTGAAGTGGTCGATGCCGTGGCGCGTAACGGCAGCTTTACCGGTGCCGCCCAGGAGCTGCATCGCGTTCCCTCGGCCATCAGCTATACGGTGCGTCAGCTGGAAGCGTGGCTGGCGGTCCCGCTGTTTGAGCGGCGCCATCGCGACGTGGAGCTCACGCCGGCCGGCGCGTGGTTTTTGAAAGAGGGGCGGTCTGTTATCAAAAAAATGCAGATCACCCGCGAGCAGTGCCAGCAGATCGCCAACGGCTGGCGCGGGCATCTTTCCATCGCGGTGGATAACATCGTTAAGCCGGAACGCACCCGGCAGATGATCGTCGATTTCTATCGTCATTTCTCCGACGTCGAATTGCGCGTTTCACAGGAGGTGTTTAACGGCGTCTGGGATGCGCTGGCGGACGGCAGGGCAGAGATGGCAATTGGCGCCACCCAGGCGATCCCGGTTGGGGGGCGCTACGCGTTTCGCGACATGGGCATGCTGAGCTGGACCTGCGTGGTCGCGCGCGATCATCCGCTGGCGGCGCTGGAAGGGCCGCTGAGCGATGACACCTTACGCAACTGGCCCTCGCTGGTGCTGGAAGATACGTCCCGTTCGCTGCCGAAGCGCATTACCTGGCTGCTGGATAATCAGCGCCGCGTGGTCGCGCCGGACTGGGAGTCGTCAGCCACCTGCCTGAGCGCGGGGCTGTGCGTTGGCATGGTGCCGGTGCATTTTGCGCGTCCGCGCATCGACGCGGGGGAGTGGGTGGCTCTGACGCTGGAAAATCCCTTCCCGGACGCCGCGTGCTGTCTGACGTGGCAGCAAAACGACGTATCGCCCGCCATGGCCTGGCTGCTGGATTATCTGGGAGACAGCGAAACGCTGAACCGGGAGTGGTTACGAGGACCAGCATAGCTGGCCCCGTAAAAGGATTAACGACGGTAGTCGCGGAACGGACCATCCGCAACGGAACGGCGTTCAATCAGGCGCGGGTGCACTTCAATGGACTGGGACTGTTCACGCTTGTTGACGATCCTGTCCATCAGCATATTGAAGGCGGTTTCACCCAGCGAATCTTTCGGCTGGTGAATGGTGGTCAGCGCCGGCGTAAAGAAGCGGGCGTTGCGCACGTTATCATAGCCGATCACCGAGATATCCTGCGGAACGCGCAGGCCGAGTTCATCCGCCGCACAGAGGGCGCCCATGGCCATGATATCGCCGCCGCAGAACACAGCGGTAGGGCGATGCGGCTGGGAGACGATCTGCTGCATGGCGCGATAGCCCGACTCCGGCTCGAAATCGCCCTGAACAATCCAGTTTTCCGGCACGGTAATCAGCGCCTCTTCCATCGCCTTCATGAATCCGGCCAGGCGGCCAGCACCGGTATTTCGCTCCAGCGGGCCCGGGATCACGCCAATTTCACGGTGACCGCGTTCCACCAGGTAACGCCCCGCCATGTAGCCGCCTTCAAAGGCGTTATCGATAACGGAGTCGGTGAAGTCGGCGCGCGCTTCGCCCCAGTCCATCACCACCATCGGAATGTGGCGATACTCTTCGAGCATGGAAAGGACCGACTCTGGGTATTCAGAACACATCACCAGCAGGCCGTCGACGCGCTTTTGCGCCATCATCGACAGATAAGCGCGCTGTTTCTCAATGTTGTTCCACGCGTTACCCAGAATCAGGGTATAGCCCTTCTGGAAGCAGTTTTTTTCAACGGCTTCGATAATTTCAGCAAAGTAGGCCGCTTCACTGCTGGTGGCCAGCAGGCCAATCGATTTGGTGTGATTAACCTTCAGGCTACGCGCGACCGCACTAGGCGAGTAGTGCAGTTCTTTGATCGCTGCCCAGACGGCATTGCGCGTCTCTTCAGCGACAAAACGCGTTTTGTTAATAACATGTGATACGGTTGTAGTGGAAACGTTTGCGCGTTTTGCTACGTCTTTAATTGTTGCCATTAAATGTCACTCCAGACCATATCCTAAGCTCCTGAAACCATTGAAGGTAAACGTTTGCCTTCTCTCACCCTTATTACGCAATCTTGAGTTGCGACACGCCGGGAAAACGACACAGGACGTCAGGAGGGGGTCAGTGGCCGGTACGCTAATAAATTTAGCGTGGAATTTTGTCCTATCTTGATGAAAAGGGGAAGAGGTAAAGTGGATATCCGCTTAAATCCTGGAAGATTTTTGACCTGAACTGTGTAAAAATGAGCAGGCTCACTTTTCGTAGGGTGAATAAAAGGAGAAAAATTGATGAGTACCGATCTGAAGTTTTCGCTGTTTACCACCATTGTTGTTCTTGCCCTGATTGTTGCGGGTGGTTTAACCGCTGCGCTGCACTGATTTAGGTGGAGGGAGAATTTTCTCCCTCGCTTGCCGCTACTGTTATCTTTCCGGCAAAAATCTTTTGCCAAAATGTTAACTTCTCATTTTTTGTGATTGATGTCATGCTTTTGACTTCTTAGTTCTGTGCCGGGTAACGGCACGGTATCCGGAGTTTATTCATGAAAATCAATTTTCCCCTGCTGGCCCTGGCGATTGGCGCTTTCGGGATTGGCACCACTGAATTCTCCCCGATGGGGTTATTACCTGTTATTGCCCGGGGCGTGGATGTCTCTATCCCTGCGGCCGGTATGTTGATCAGCGCCTACGCGATCGGCGTGATGGTGGGCGCGCCGCTGATGACGCTGCTGCTTTCGCACCGCGCGCGCCGCAATGCGCTGATTTTCCTGATGGCGATTTTCACCCTGGGCAACGTGCTTTCCGCGATTTCGCCGGATTACACCACCCTGATGCTTTCCCGTATTCTGACCAGCCTGAACCATGGCGCCTTCTTCGGACTGGGCTCGGTTGTTGCCGCCAGCGTGGTGCCAAAACATAAGCAGGCCAGCGCGGTAGCCACCATGTTTATGGGGCTGACCATCGCCAATATCGGCGGTGTCCCCGCCGCCACCTGGCTGGGAGAAGCTATCGGCTGGCGTATGTCTTTCCTCGCAACCGCCGGACTGGGCGTGGTCGCGATGGTCGCGCTGTTCTTCTCACTGCCGAAAGGAAGTGCGGGAGAACGTCCGGAAGTACGTAAAGAGTTGGCGGTGCTGATGCGTCCCCAGGTGCTTTCCGCGCTGCTCACCACGGTACTGGGGGCGGGGGCGATGTTTACGCTCTACACCTATATCTCCCCGGTGCTGCACGACATTACCCACGCAACGCCACTCTTTGTTACCGCGATGCTGGTGCTGATTGGTGTCGGGTTCTCGATTGGCAACTATCTCGGCGGGAAATTTGCCGACCGCTCCGTGAGTGGGACGCTGAAAGGCTTCTTAACGCTGCTGATCGTCATCATGGTGGCGATCCCGTGGCTGGCGCGTAACGAAGTGGGCGCCGCGGTTGCCATGGTGGTGTGGGGCGCCGCAACCTTTGCCGTGGTGCCGCCGTTGCAGATGCGCGTGATGCGTGTTGCGCATGAGGCGCCGGGGCTCTCATCATCCGTGAATATCGGTGCGTTTAACCTGGGCAATGCGCTGGGAGCCGCTGCGGGCGGGGCGGTGATTTCCGGTGGTTTAGGTTACAGCTTTGTGCCGGTGATGGGGGCGATCATTGCCGCACTCGGCCTGCTGCTGGTGATGATGTCCGGGCGTAAACAGCCAGAAGCGGTGTGTACGGCGGAATAAACAAAAACGCAGAAGGGTTGCCCCTTCTGCGTGTCCCTTACGCGGCGAAGTTCTTCGCAACAAATTCCCAGTTAACCAGTGCCCAGAAGTGCTCCAGGTAGTTCGGGCGCGCATTACGATAATCAATGTAATAGGCGTGTTCCCATACGTCCACGGTCATCAGCGGCGTTGCGCTGGTGGTCAGCGGGGTACCCGCATTAGAGGTGGAAACGATAGCCAGTTTGCCATCGGCCTCCTTTACCAGCCAGGTCCAGCCGGAGCCAAAGTTTTTAACGGCGGCGTCAGTAAACTTCGCTTTGAAATCCGCGAAGCTGCCGAACGCGGCGTTAATCGCTGCGGCCAGGTCACCGGTAGGTTCCCCGCCTGCATTCGGTGCCAGGCAGTGCCAGTAGAAGGTGTGGTTCCACACCTGAGCAGCATTGTTGAATACGCCACCGTCTGAATTGCGCACGATCTCTTCCAGCGTTTTGCCTTCAAAATCGGTGCCTTTAATCAGGTTGTTCAGGTTGGTGACATAGGTCTGGTGATGTTTGCCGTAATGGTACTCCAGGGTTTCCGCGGAAATGTGCGGGGCCAGGGCGTCTTTTGCATACGGTAGTGCAGGTAATTCGAACGACATTGCTTCTCTCCTTATTGTTTTATACGTTGCCAATAACCCTACAGACAACAAGGACAGAATAGCAAATTGAAAGGGTATGCAAAAGAGGAACTTACCCTGCCGCACGGGCGACAGGGCAGAGTTTAGCGGACGGTTTTTGGCGTCATCACGCGGCGCGCACCCACATAGTGGCGCACCCAGTAGTCTTCGCTGAGGGAGGTGATCTGAATGTCCCGTCCGCTGCGCGGTGACTGGATAAACTTACCGTTACCCACGTACACCCCAACGTGATCGGCCGTACCGCGTCCCTGAGTGCGAAAGAACACCAGGTCGCCATTTTGCAGCTCGCCCCGGTTTACAGGCGCGGCGTCGCGCAGGTGGTACATTTCATTGGCGGTGCGAGGAATGCGGAACTTCACCAAATCTTTATAGGCATAATAGACCAGCCCGCTACAGTCAAAACCGGTGCGGGGAGAGGTGCCACCCCAGCGATACGGTTTACCAATTTGCCCCATCAGCTTATTCATCGCCGTTTTTTGCGCTTTCTGCATACGCGCTTTATGCACGTCAGCCAGCTTCGTCACTTTAGCGCATTTTGTTTTATGTCCTTTGCGCACGGTGCATTTTTCACTCACAAGGCTGGCGGTTTTACGGGTGGTTTTGTGCGTGCCGGAACGGAGGGTTTTGGTTTTGCTTGAGGCGGTCTTTTTGGTCTGAGCGGTGGTTTTCTTTTTAACGGTTTTGCTGGTGGTTTTTTTCTTACGTTCTGTGGCTTTTGCCAGATGCGTTTTTTGTACAGCAGAATGCCGCGCCTGTTCGGAGGCGTTCGCCGCTGGCGTCAATGAGAGTGTGGTAAACAGTAAAGCACAGAGCGTCATCGAGATTTTAGTTATCCGCGCCACTGGGCAGTCCCCTGATAAGTGCAGGCCAATAAAGCATACCCGCGTGAGATTTACAAAACCTGTCGATTCTAATCCATAAAATCAGAATAAGTTAATAGCATTTTTCATTCAAAAATTGTGTTTCGTTAGCAAGTGCAAAAAAATTCACCATTCTGTTGCACGCGTGTTCGCTCCTTAAGCAAAACCGCACGGTGCGTGGCGTTAAGCGTCATTTGCAATGCAACTTTATGCGATAAGCGATAAAATAATGAGACGTGACAAAAATGTTATTTTCCGATGTCGGCCTGAACCGCTACAATGTCAGACTGATGCCGTAACAGAAGTTAAAGGAAGCAAGACATGAGCACCACTATTGAAAAAATTCAGCGCCAGATCGCTGAAAACCCGATTCTCCTGTACATGAAAGGTTCCCCGAAGCTGCCAAGCTGCGGCTTCTCCGCGCAAGCTGTTCAGGCGCTGTCTGCCTGTGGTGAGCGTTTTGCTTACGTTGATATCCTGCAAAACCCGGACATTCGCGCCGAGCTGCCAAAATACGCAAACTGGCCGACCTTCCCACAGCTGTGGGTTGACGGTGAACTGGTTGGCGGATGCGACATCCTGATTGAAATGTATCAGCGTGGCGAATTGCAGCAGCTGATCAAAGAGACTGCGGCGAAGTATAAAACCGAAGAGCCGGACGCAGAGTAAGTTTTCTGCGGATATAAAAAAGCGACCACATTATGCTGGTCGCTTTTTTTTTCGCGTGGCGCTGTCGCTTACCCGACTTACGACGGAATATCGGCCTCGTCGCCCATCGGCAGGGGCCAGCCGCCCAGTCGTTTCCAGCGGTTGACGATCTCGCAGAACAGCTCCGCCGTGCGCTCTGTGTCGTACAGCGCGGAATGGGCCTGGGTGCCGTCAAACGCGATACCCGCTGTGATGCAGGCTTTGGACAGCACGGTTTGCCCCAGCGCCAGGCCGCTCAGCGCAGCGGTGTCGAAGGTCACAAACGGATGGAATGGATTGCGTTTCAGCGAGGCGCGCTCGGCAGCAGCCATGGTAAAGCTATGATCGAACGTCGCGTTGTGGGCCACCATGATGGCGCGGCTACAGTCATTTTCTTTCATGCCTTTACGCACCATTTTGAAAATGGCGTGCAGCGCTTCGTACTCACTTACCGCACCGCGCAGCGGGTTTGTCGGGTCGATTCCGTTAAAGGCCAGCGCCTCTGGCTGTAAGTTTGCCCCTTCAAAGGGTTCAACGTGGAAATGCAGCGTGGTGTCCGGTACAAGCCAGCCCTGTTCATCCATCTTCAGCGTGATGGCGGCAATCTCAAGCAGCGCATCGGTTTTAGCGTTAAATCCGGCTGTTTCTACATCAATGACAACGGGATAAAAACCACGAAAACGGTCGCACAGACCGGTAAATTGAGCGTTATCGGACATCAGGGTCTCTTACAAGGGGGAAAAAGCAGTGCGCATTATGGCAAATTTTGAGAGGGGATGCAGCAAAACAACGGGCGCATAGTGCGCCCTGTGGGATCAGTTGCCCAGACCGCGACCAGCGTCTTTGGCTTCGATCAGCTCAATTTTATAACCGTCCGGATCTTCAACAAACGCAATCACGGTGGTGCCGCCTTTAACCGGACCGGCTTCCCGGGTGACGTTACCGCCGTTGCTGCGGATACGTTCGCAGGCTTCCGCCGCGTTATCCACTTCCAGCGCGATGTGGCCGTAAGCCGTGCCCAGCTCGTAGCTGTCCACGCCCCAGTTATAGGTCAGCTCAATGACCGCTTCATCTGACTCCGGGCCATAACCCACAAAAGCCAGAGAGTATTTATATTCCGGGTTTTCGCTGGTGCGCAGCAGCTTCATGCCCAGAACGTTAGTGTAGAAATCGACAGAACGTTGCAGGTCGCCAACGCGCAGCATGGTGTGAAGTAGGCGCATAATTTCCTCATTAACCAATGAAATGGATTATCTTTTTGAACAGAAACGATGTTTTAGTATAGCGGCGAAATGTCGCCGCTATCAACGTACAAAGCGGGATTAGAGTGAAGGGTAGTCGGTATAACCTTCCGCGCCGCCACCGTAGAAGCTTTCAGGGCGCTGTGGGTTCAGTTCGGCTTTCTTCTGCAAACGGGTCACCAGATCCGGGTTTGCAATGTAATCGCGGCCAAAGGCCACGGCGTCGATCAGGCCTTTCCCGATCAGGTCTTCGGCTTTTTCTGCCGTATAGGCACCCGCCCCGATAATCACGCCGTGGAAGCGCTCGCGCACTTTCTGGCGGAAGGCTTCGGTGTAAGGCTTACCGCCAGCCCAGTCCGGCTCGGACATGTGCAGATATGCGATACCGCGTTTCGCCAGCTCTTCAATCAGATACAGCGCGTCCGCTTCTTCGTTCGGACCGTTGTCGACGTTCTGGAAGGTACCGATCGGGGAGACACGAATACCAATACGGTCAGCGCTCCACTCGTTACAAACGGCGTCTACCACTTCAAGCACCAGACGCGCACGGTTTTCGACGCTGCCGCCGTACTGGTCGGTACGCTGGTTGGAGGACGGTGACAGGAACTGATGCAGCAGGTAACCGTGCGCAGAGTGCAGCTCGACCAGGTCAAAGCCTGCTTCACGGGCGTTGGCAACGGCCTGGCGGAAATCGTTCACGATACCCGGGATCTCGTCCAGCTCCAGCGCGCGCGGCGTGGTAGTGTCGACGCGGATCGCGTTACCGTTTTCGTCGCGCAGGGAAGTACGGGTATTCGCGTTCAGGGCAGAGGCAGAAACCGGCGCCTGACCGCCAGGCTGGATGCTGCTGTGCGAGATACGACCGGTGTGCCACAGCTGAACCGCGATACGGCCATCTTCAGCGTGCACGCCTGCGGTGATTTTTTTCCACGCGGCGATCTGTTCCGGGCTGTGCAGACCCGGCGCACCGGCGTAGCCTTTGGCCTGGGCAGAAATCTGCGTGGCTTCGGAGATGATCAGGCCAGAGCTGGCGCGCTGACGGTAATATTCACCCATCAATGGCGTTGGGATGTCGCCCGGCTCGATGCTGCGCAGACGGGTGAGTGGGGCCATAAACACGCGGTTTGGGGCGGTAACGGCACCGACTTTCAGTGGGGTAAATAGCTTTTCAGCGGACATAACGGCTCCTGAGTAGACCAGTCGACTAGTAAAAGGGTAAATAAAAACGCCGGCTACGCGCCGGGCGCCGTAATACAACGTTTCACATGCGCCAGCGCGCTTTCGAGCGGCACGGCACTGCGAGAAATTTTTGCTTGCAGGTTGGCGCCTAGCCAGAGGGAATAGAGCACCTGTGCCTGCGTGAGCGGATCGCCGGAAAAGCCGAGCGTTTGTTCATCGCGGCCTTTATCCAGCGCCTGAGCCAGCAGAGCGATAACACCGCTGGCCCCTTTATCCATGGCGGTGCGCATATCTTCGGAAAGATCGCACACTTCGGCAGACAGTTTTACCGTCAGGCAACCGCTGATGATGCCCTGCTGACAGAACTGCGTCAGCGTTTCCTGATAGTAGTTCAGAATACGATCCCGGTAATTCCCTTCACCGCAGGCGAAGTGGGTTGCCAGGCGCTGATGATAGCTGGCGTAGTGCCGCTCCAGCATGGCCACGCCAAACGCCTCTTTGGATCGAAAATAGTGATAAAACGATCCCTTAGGCACTTCAGCGGTTTTTAACAACTCGCTCAGCCCCATCCCGGTAAACCCGCGATGCATGCAAAGGCGCTCGCCGGTAGCCAGTAAATGTTCGCGCGTATCGTGTTCTGTGTGTCTGCTCATGCCTTCACTCTAATAGACCGTTCGGTCTAATGCAAGTCAGCCTGGCGTCGACACTGCGACATAATATCCAGCTGTGGTTGGTAAACCGTTGATTTTACGTCCATCATGCCCAGCACGGTGGCGAACAAATTATCCTGTGAAACCGCATCTTTTGCAGCGTGGGCGCGCAGGCAGTCCGGGTTTACGCCAAAGTTTTTCACGTAATCCGGGGAGAGCCAGAACATGAACGGAATATGCGTTTGCTGTTCCGGGGCCAGCATATACGGCGTGCCGTGCAGGTAAATACCGCTTTCGCCGAGGGACTCACCGTGATCGGAGAGGTAAATCAGCGCCGTATTCATACTGGCCTGCCGGGCTTTCAGCGCGTCGATAGTTCGGCTGAGGACGCTGTCGGTATACAGAATCGAGTTGTCATAGGTATTGATCAGCGACTGATGATCGCAATCCTGGATTTCATTGGTATCGCACGTCGGCGTAAATTTCCGGAAGCTGTCCGGGTAACGGTTGTAATAGGCCGGGCCGTGGCTCCCCATCAGGTGAATAACAAGAACCGTGTCCTGCTTCAGACCATCCAGCACGTTATCCAGACGGTACAGGTTGACATCGTCCAGACAGGATTTGTCCTTACAGAACCGATCCAGTTTCCACTGCGTCATGTCCGTATGCGGTACGCGGTTACAGGCGCCTTTGCACCCGCCGTCATTGTCGCGCCACAGCAGGTTGAATCCGGCGTGGTTAAGCACGTCAAGCAGACCTTCCTGATGGTGGGCGAGGTCAGCGTCATATTTTTTTCGCGTCATGCCGGAGAACATGCAGGGGACGGAAACGGCGGTTTCCGTGCCGCAGGAGGTTGCCTGTGGGAAGTTGATGACATCCTGCTTTTTCAGCTCGGGGTTGGTTTCACGCGGGTAACCATTTAACGAGTAATTTGCGGCGCGGGAGGCTTCGCCCACCACCAGAACCAGCACGGTTTTCTTGTGCTGGCCGGAAATCAGCGCGCCTTTATGGGCATCCTCGCCGATGCGGACCAACGTCTGGTCGCCGGCAAACCAGCGCATTTCGCTGTACTTCACTATGGCGCTGACGTAATTCGCTGGCGTGACCATTTTCACGATGCTTTTATTATTGCGGAACAGCGAAGCGTAGTCTTTATAGAATACCGCCGCGACCAGGATAATCACCAGCAGCGCGCCGAGCATGGCGGCGAAACGCGTCAGCAGGGCATACCACCATTTTCCGCTTCGAATGCGCGTCAGGGCTAACACGATCGAAGGAACCAGACCCGCCACGACCAGCCACAGGAGCATCTGCGGCGTCACCAGGGCTGTCGCTTCCTGAGAGTTAGTCTCGAATACGTTCACCATCATGTTCTGATCGATAACCGCGCCATAGGTATACATAAAATACGTCGCGGCGGCGCATCCTATGGTCAGGACAATCATGAGCGGCTTGCGAATGTAGGGAATATTCAGCAGGCTAAAAACAATGACCCAGCCGCAGAACAGTACCAGCGGCACGCTGGCGGCAAAAAGCACGTCGTGCAGACGGGAAGGTGCGATAATCGACCAGCTACGCTGAATAAACAGCGCATTTAACACGGTGAAAAAAAGCGCACAGGCCAGGGTAAATTTTATATCGTTACAGCGTAAATTTTTAGCAAACCGCATGATGATTCAACCATTCGTTATATCAATGCGACGAGTATAAGAAGCGAAGATTAGCGAAACCTTAATGCCCCGTTTGTGGGGAACACCCTTGCATGCAGGCCAATTAGGGTCTTCACTGTAGGGAATGATGGCGTTGTGGAGGTGGGTGTGGCAGAGCAACTGGAATTTTTCCCTGTCCAGAGCCCGTGCCGGGGTATTTGTCAGGTTGATGAAAAAGGGTACTGCCGCGGGTGCATGCGCACGCGCGATGAACGTTTTAACTGGCAAAACTTCAGCGACGCGCAAAAGCAGGAGGTCTTACGACTCTGTCGACAGCGACTGCTGCGTAAAATTCGCGCAAACAAAGCGGTAGAAACCGAAGAACCTCAGCAACCCTCACTGTTTTAGCAAGGTAATTACGTATACTGGTGACATGACTTCCTTGAGGAAAATGTTATGGTTCAGCGTATTACCCTTGCCCCGCAGGGCCCGGAATTCTCCCGATTTGTAATGGGCTACTGGCGCCTGATGGACTGGAATATGTCTCCCGTCCAGCTGGCGAACTTTATTGAAGAGCATCTCGATCTCGGGATCACTACCGTCGATCACGCTGATATTTATGGCGGCTATCAGTGCGAGGCTGCCTTTGGCGAAGCGCTGAAGCGGGTGCCGGCGCTGCGTGAACGTATGGAGATTGTGACCAAATGCGGTATTGCCACCACGGCAAAACCGGAGCATGCCCTCGGACATTACATCACCGACAGCGCGCATATCGTTAAAAGCGCCGAGCAGTCGCTGGTCAACCTCGCCACCGATCGTATCGACCTGCTGCTGATCCACCGTCCCGATCCGTTGATGGATGCGGATGAGGTTGCGGAAGCGTTCCTGACGCTGCACCAGAGCGGTAAAGTGCGTCATTTCGGCGTGTCTAACTTCACACCGGCACAGTTTACGCTGTTGCAGTCTCGTCTGCCGTTTACGCTGGCGACGAACCAGGTGGAGATCTCGCCTGTTCACCAGCCGCTGCTGCTGGACGGAACGCTCGATCAGCTGCAACAGTTACGCATTCGTCCGATGGCCTGGTCTTGTCTCGGCGGCGGTCGCCTGTTTAACGATGAGGCCTTCCAGCCGCTGCGTAACGAGCTTGAAACCGTGGCCCGCGAACTGAATGCGGAAAGCATCGAGCAGGTGGTTTACGCCTGGATCCTGCGCCTGCCGTCTAAACCGCTGCCCATTATCGGCTCCGGCAAAATTGAGCGCGTACGCGCTGCGCTGGTGGCTGAAGAGCTGGAGATGTCGCGTCAGCAATGGTTCCGCATCCGCAAGGCGGCTCTGGGCTACGACGTACCCTGAGTGCGCGGAGTCTGACTTTCCGGTGAAATCTGCGCCTCTGGTATAGACTTAAGGTGCAAAAAATAACCCGTGGAGGTCATATGAAGCGTTTTGCTCTGGCAGTGGTCACGCTGGTTGTTTGCGCAGGAGCGCAGGCAGCCAGCGAAGAAGTTGAAATGAATCTCGTCACTTCTCAGGGAGTAGGCCAGTCCATCGGGACGGTGAAAATCACCGAAACCGATAAAGGGCTGGAATTTGCACCCGATCTCAAGGCTCTTCCACCCGGCGAGCACGGTTATCACGTACATGCCAAAGGCAGCTGTCAACCCGCAATGAAAGAGGGCAAACCAACAGCGGCGGAAGCCGCAGGGGGACATCTGGATCCGCATAACTCCGGCAAGCATGAAGGTCCTGAAGGCATGGGACACCTCGGCGATCTGCCGGTGCTGGTGGTGAATAACGACGGTAAAGCTACCGATCCCGTTGTTGCGCCACGGCTGAAAAAGCTTGACGAGGTCAAAGGCAAAGCGCTGATGATCCACGTGGGCGGCGATAACATGTCCGATCAGCCTAAACCGCTGGGCGGCGGCGGGGCGCGCTATGCCTGCGGCGTGATCTGATCGCCAATCGTTCCGGGTGGCGGCGCCTGTTCAAGCTGTGACAGGGAGCAGTGCAGCCGCCAGATAATGGACGCCAGGTCGCGGGCCGCTGGCAGGTGATGGCGCGCCAGCGCGTCGCAAATACGCTGAAGCTCGACCAGCGTGACGCTAAGGGGGCGTTGCTGAACCCCGCGCTCGCTCATCACATCGCGGAGCATGGAAATACAATTATCACGAACCTGCGCCAGCGGGTCGGATCGCGTCTCCCAGGCGCGTAACTGCCATACCACGTGTGAACAATTTAGCAGCACCACGCCCCAGCGCAGTAGCCAGCGTCGGGAGAGGGAATCCTTGCTGTTGTTCAGCTGGCTGACGTGATGATAAACCAGCGATTCATACTCGCTTTCGCGCAGGTGTGGCCTGCGGCTCAGCTGATCCACGAAACCTCTGCGTAACTCCCGGATATGCCTGCGGCTTTTACGCGCGTCTGAGCCCGGGCGCAACACGGCGAAGGCCAGCCACGCCAGCCCCACGCCGAGGATCTTCGCCAGGTTGTCATTGAGGAACTCGGCGTAATCGTACACCGGCGGATTTGTCACCGAAATAAAGGAACCCATAAAGACAATCAGCTGTCCCCACAGGCCGGCCAGTTTAGGCATTTGCAGCTTAAGCAGCTGCATGGTGGTTAACAGCGGAAACAGGAACAGCAGGAACTGCCACAGGTCGCTTATCTGCACCATCAAACCGAACTTAACGACAAAGCTGAACAGCGAGAGCAGCACCAGGGTGCGCATCAGGAGCGTCAGGGAGTTGAACGGGGAGGCTGCAACGGAATAGAGCACGCAGCTGATGGCGGCGAGGGTGAGCGCCGCGCTGCCCGCTTCCCACTGGGTGGTAATGGCCCATGCGCCAACCAGCATCAGCGCGCAAAAGGTGCGAAATCCGCTCCACAGCGCTTCCATCGCATCAGTATGGCGCGCCAGAGCAGGGCTACCGGGAACGGAAAATTCGGTGACGGGGGTAGCATTTTCGACGGCTTTTAACCAGCGGCTGCTGCGCAAATACAGGCGGCAAAAATAGTTCAGACGCTGCCAGAAGGCGCGGTGCCGATAGTCATATTCATCCGTTGGGGCGAGCGGGGCGATAATGCGGGCCACGGTATAGATATCAGCATCCGGACGCGCAAGGGTGGTCAGCAGCGACTCGATAACCTCCCGGGTATGCGCGGGCGGTGCAGGCCAGTTCAGCAACATCCGGCGCAAGCTTGAGATCGCACTCGTCATCCGCAATTGCTGATGCAGCAAATAGTTAAGCAGCGTGTTCTGACGGCGAAAACGGTAGTGGCTCCAGAAAGCCTGGATGCGCAGCAGGTTCATGGTCAGGATCTGGCCGATGACTTTTTCATGCGCGATACGGATATCATCGTTAGTATCAGGCTGCCAGAGCAGGCTGGCATGTTCCAGCAAACGCGCGTGCATCGTTTTAAGGGCGGTGATGAGCGCGGTGCCATCTGAGGTGCTGGGCAGGATCATCATCATGACGCCCCCGCACAGAATGCCGACCATCACTTCACACACGCGTGCCTGGGCGATATCCCACAGCTCGGTGGTATCCAGCACGTTAACGACGGGAAAGGCGATAATGGCCGCGGTGTAACCTGCCAGCTGAAAGGCGTAGGCAACGTTATTGGTAAAATGGGCGCAGGCCCAGGTGCACAGCCCCAGCCATGCCGACATGCTTAACAGAAACAGCCAGGGATCGTTCAGGGTATGGCCGGCAAGGAGCAACGCGGCGGTCGCTCCCAGCAGGCTACCCGCCACGCGCCCGAGGCTTTTACTGATAACGCCACCGACGGTTGGGAAGCTGACGACCGCCGCAGAGGTCATCGCCCAGTAGGGCTCATCCAGATTCAGGTAATAGGCAACCGTAAGCGCAAGGCACATGGCGATGCCGTTGCGCAGCGCGTAACGCCACTGCGGGCGCGTCGCTTTTATCCAGGGCGTATTGCGCCAGGAGAAAGCCCCCAGGTTCATCACCGCGACCCGATGGAGACGGTGCAGGTTGTGCCTGAGACCAGGGTAATGTCTTTCGGCAGTTGATCAAACTCGACGCGAACAGGGACTCGCTGAGCCAGACGCACCCACGGCACGTTGGGTTTGATATCGGGCACCAGGCCAGAGTCGGTTTCGACGCTCTGATCGTAAATCGCCCGGCCTATGCTGCCAACGTGACCCTGTAACGTCTCTGAGCCGCTGTAGAGCGTGATTCGGGCAGGTGCGCCCTCGCGGATATGGCGCAGCTTGGTCTCTTCAAAATAACCCACAACATAGAAAGAGTGGCTATCGACGAGGGCAAAGACCGGCTGCCCTGTGGTGGCATAATCACCTACGCGGGTAGACAGGCTCGTTACCCATCCATCTACCGGGGCTTTAACCACCGTCTGGGTCAGCTGCCACTCGGCCTGTTTCAGGGTTGCCTCTGCAACCTTCAGGCTGGCCTGCATGGTTTTAACATTGATATTGGCGGTGTCGAGATCTTCCGCAGAAATGTAGTTTCTCGACAGGTGTCGGCGGCGGTCGGCTTCGTTATTGGCTTTTGCCAGATCGGACTGAGCCTTAGCGAGCTGCGCCTGGGCATTAAGAACCGCAATGTGGAAAGGGGTCTCATCGATACGGAATAACACATCGCCTGCGTGAACGAACTGATTATCCTTCACCAGTAGCGCGCTGATACTGCCGGATACCTGAGGCGTGATGCTGACCTGTTCTGCACGAACCTTACCATCGCGCGTCCAGGGAGACTGCATGTAATAATTCCAGAGCCACCAGCCGGCCAGCAGCGCGAGGGCTAAAACGAAAAGAGTGGAAAAGTATTTTAACGTTTTCAATGACATTCTCACCACACGGTTAACACGGCAAGGCCAAGACAGACGGAGAGGGTAAACAGGGAGAGATCCATCAACATCGGGTGCCAGATTTCACCGGAATACATCCAGTCGCGCAGCAGGCGATGCGCAATGAGCCAGATCACAAAACCAACCATCACGGCTTTAAACAGTGGCGGAAAGTAGACCGATGCGCCAACAATCAGATCCTGGAGGGGCAACCCTGCGGAGGGGGAAAAGAACGTCACAAGCAGCGATCCTTTGCAGTGGGGTACGGGCCACAAGGGCATGTTTCAATGCGATGGCGCATTACAGTTCAGTGTAAATCATCGTTTCAGGAATGATGAATACCGTGATTGCATTTGTTTTGGCAATACAAATACTGCAAACTATTCTAAAATCACTATAATCACTTAGCAAGCTAATTATAAGGAGATGAAATTGGAATCGCCATTAGGTTCTGATCTGGCAAGGTTGGTACGCATCTGGCGTGCTCTGATTGACCATCGCCTGAAACCTCTGGAACTCACGCAGACGCACTGGGTTACGCTGCATAATATTCATCAGCTCCCGCCCGACCAGTCACAGATCCAACTGGCAAAAGCGATTGGCATTGAGCAGCCGTCACTGGTGCGTACCCTTGACCAGCTGGAAGAGAAGGGACTCATCTCCCGACAAACCTGCGCCAGCGACCGTCGCGCCAAGCGGATCAAATTGACGGAAAAAGCGGCCCCGATTATTACTGAGATGGAGACCGTCATCAGTAAGACGCGAGGGGAGATCCTGTCCGGTATTTCCCCCGCAGAGCTGGAGATGCTGATCGGACTCATCGCCCGTCTTGAGCAGAATATCCACGATCTGCAATCCCGCGACTGACCGAAAGTAAAGGCCTTGTGAATCCAGGGCCTTTCTTATTATCTGAATACCACCACCCGGTTTCGCCCCGTCTCTTTTGCCTCGTACATGGCTTTATCCGCGCTCTCCACGCAGGTTTCCGCACTGGTTTCTGGCGACGTTGCGGTGAATACGCCCATGCTGATGGTAATGGGCTCCGGCAGATGACCACCGCTGCTGGCTTTATCAAACCCGCTCAGCTTGAGGCGAATGCGCTCGGCCACCTGCCGCGCGGCGTCTGAAGGGGTATTGGTCAGCATCAGCACAAACTCTTCACCGCCGATTCGGGCCGCGATATCCTGGGGGCGCACGGAATCCGTCAGCAGATTAGAGACAAACTGTAAAACCTTATCCCCCTGCAAATGCCCGTAACAGTCGTTGATGCGCTTGAAACGGTCAAGGTCGCTTACCACCACCGATACCGGATGTGCCTCCGTTGCCGAGCTGAGAGCGTAATTTAACGAGTCGTAAAAATAGCTGCGATTATAAAGACGGGTAAGCGGGTCGCGGATTGAATTTTGATAAGACTGCTGATATTTCACGTGCGAGTCACGATACAAATTAAAGACGTCGGAAAGTAAAATGAAAATAATCATTAACGTCGCGACAGTTTCGAATAACCGTGCGCGATACCATGAAACATCTTCCGCATGTCCGCCTAACAACAGCATTAACAGCGTAACGACATAACAGACGCATAAAAAATTGCCGCCGATCCAGAACAAATTTCTTATCCGGGTTACGGCCATCAGGGTGATTAAGGTGATAACCCAAAGAATGACCAAAATGATATTGATGGTCTGGCTCCATAAAACCATAAATTTCCGGGTTTCATTATCCACAAGATCCAGGGTTAGCATCGTGGAATAGCTGGAATAGAACCACGCCAGCCCGAGCATGCAGCCCGTAAAGAGCGTCGACCCGGCGACAATGCCGATGTGGGCGCTTCGTGAAAGGGAGGAAGCGCGAAGCGTATACAGCAATACTGAGGCCATCATCAGCACCGCCATTAAGAGGTGGCGGAACATATAAAAGATCATCGCGTCATTATAGTTTGCCCCGTTGAACTGATAGAGATCCAGCCAGGCCGGAAAGCTGGACAGCGTACCCACCATCAGCAGAGCAGAACCGGCAAAGGCCAACGCAATCGGAACGAGATATAACCGTTTCTTATCGCACCAGTATTTCATTGCCATAAAACAGGCGATAAACAGATGGAATACCAGGAGAAATATCGTGAGCGTAGGGAAAAATAGCGGAGAGAATGAAGGAACCCATTCAACAAGCTTTATAAAAAGACCTTGTAATACGGCAATGATAACAATGCACCCAAGTGCGAAGGCCACAAAGCGGTTCTTTACAAATCGACAGATCGCAAGCATAGAATTTTAAAAAAAGTAAAAAGAGGAAAAAAGAGAATCAGACGAGTCTAAAGGAAAGAAATAAAAGATACTTTGCGCAGGAACAATTTCAGATGAAATTAATTATTCACCGTGTGAATGTGTTTTTATAAATATATTTTTTAAAATGATATTTTTTGTAAAGGGATGCGGCCCGAAGGGACCGCATCCAGCGGGATATTAACGCGGGGAGACGGTGACCTGGCTGCCGTTGCTTGCCAGAACCACGCGCTGGCCAGCAGAGAAGCGGGTGTTACCCTGTTTCTGCACAACCATAATGGTGCTGCCATCGTCTTTACGGATTTCCAGCTCAACGCCCTGGGTTTTGTTCATCGCACCCTGAACGCCCTGACCCGCTACACCGCCGGCCACTGCGCCCGCTGCGGTAGCCAGAGAGCGACCGGTGCCGCCGCCAATGGTGTTACCCAGGAAACCACCCAGTACAGCACCACCAATAGCGCCCACAACGTTCGTGTCATCGCCACCCTGAATCTGAACAGGACGGGCATTAACGATAGTACCGTATGTCACGTTCTGTACCTGTTTAGCTTCAGAAGCACTATATACGTCGCCGGAGAGTGAATTGTCGTTCACACAACCCGCCAGTGTTAAACCAATCAGCGAAACGCCCATTACACGTAAAATCATTTGACTCTCCTGTTCACCAAAAAACGCCCGGACGGGGCATCCGTTATGGCTAAATTATATGGCATTCCTGACCACACTTCCTATCTTTGCATGCCGAATAAATAAATTTTACTGGAACGTGGCTTAACGGAACATAAACAAAAGCCGCCTGCGTTACAGGCCTGAGATTGTTAAAAATTATTATCACCGCATAGCAAAGCAGCGTTATTTATGGTGGAGTGGTTGCACTTAGCCCACGTAACGTAAGGAAAGCGCATGAAATCGGGTCGCTATATCGGTGTGATGTCTGGTACCAGTCTCGACGGTGTGGATGTCGTTCTGGCTGCCATTGATGAAAACATGGTGGCGCAGCAGGCAAGCCTGAGCTGGCCTATTCCGGTCTCGTTAAAAGAAGAGATTCTGAATATCTGCCAGGGGCAACAGCTGACGCTTTCCCAGCTGGGCCAGCTGGATGTGCGTCTGGGGGCGCTGTTTGCTGATGCGGTCCTGGCCCTGATGCAGCAAGAAAGACTCCACCCGCAGGATATCGTGGCGATAGGCTGCCATGGGCAGACCGTCTGGCATGAACCGGTCGGCGAGGCGCCGCACACGATGCAAATTGGCGATAACAACCAGATTGTGGCAAAAACCGGCGTGACGGTCGTGGGCGATTTCCGTCGCAGGGATATGGCCCTTGGCGGGCAGGGCGCGCCGCTGGTGCCGGCCTTTCACCAGGCGCTGCTGGCGCACCCGGTGGAGCGCAGAATGGTCCTGAACATTGGCGGGATCGCCAACCTGTCGATGCTCATTCCCGGGCAGCCCGTACGTGGATACGATACCGGACCCGGCAATATGCTGATGGATGCATGGATCTGGCGTCAGAGCGGTAAACCCTACGACAAAGACGCGCAGTGGGCAAGCCAGGGTAAAGTGATCCTTCCCTTGCTGCAAACCCTGTTAAGCGATCCTTTCTTTGCCCTGCCAGCGCCGAAAAGCACGGGGCGAGAGTATTTCAACTACGGCTGGCTTGAACGTCAGCTGGCGCGCTTCCCCGGTCTGGCGCCTCAGGATGTGCAGGCCACGCTGACCGAGCTTACCGCCGTGTCGATTTCTGAACAGGTGTTGCTCAGCGGCGGGTGCGAGCGTCTGCTGGTATGCGGGGGCGGAAGCCGCAACCCGCTCCTGATGGCGCGCCTCGCCGCCCTGCTGCCGGGCACTGAAGTCACCACCACTGATGACGCCGGGATCAGTGGAGACGATATGGAAGCCCTGGCCTTCGCCTGGCTTGCCTGGCGCACGGTTGCCGGTCTGCCTGGGAACTTACCGTCCGTCACCGGTGCGCGGGAGGCGAGCGTCCTCGGGGCCATTTTCCCCGCAAACCCGCGCCATAATCAGAGTTAACTGAAATTCAGCGCCAGACGTAACCCGTAAAATAGGGAAAAACAGGAGGGCGGCTACGCCCTCCAGGACCAGGATAGTCTTCGGAATTTGCCCATGAAAAAACTTCTTCTCATTGCTGTGCCTTTTCTTATGACCGGATGCAGCGTCTATAACCAGTTCGTCGAGCGTATGCAGACCGATACGCTGGAATACCGTTGTGATGAAAAACCGCTGACGGTGAAGCTCAACAACACGCGTCAGGAAGCCAGCTTTATTTATGACAATAAACTGTTGACGCTGAAGCAGGGAATGTCGGCCTCCGGTGCGCGCTACTCTGACGGGATCTATGTCTTCTGGTCGAAGGGTGACAGCGCCACCGTCTACAAGCGAGACCGCATTGTGCTGAACAATTGTCAGCTTGAAAATCCGAAGCGTTGAGATTTTTAAAGGGGGCGCGCACAATAGCGCCACCTAATCTCACTTTCAGCTAACGCCATGTCAGATAACGACGAACTACAGCAAATTGCGCATCTGCGCCGTGAATACACCAAAGGCGGGCTGCGCCGCCAGGATCTTCCCGCTGAGCCGCTGGTGCTTTTTGAACGCTGGCTGAAGCAGGCCTGCGAAGCGAAACTGGCCGACCCGACGGCGATGGTGGTTGCGACGGTTGATGAAAATGGTCAGCCGTATCAACGCATCGTACTGCTCAAGCATTATGACGAGAAAGGGCTGGTGTTCTACACCAACCTTGGCAGCCGCAAAGCTCACCATCTGGAAAATAATCCGCGTATTAGCCTGCTTTTCCCGTGGCATATGCTGGAGCGTCAGGTAATGGTCACCGGCAAGGCGGAGCGCCTCTCTACGCTCGAAGTGGTGAAATATTTCCACAGCCGCCCGCGTGACAGTCAGATCGGCGCCTGGGTCTCTAAACAGTCCAGCCGAATCTCGGCCCGCGGCGTACTGGAGAGTAAATTCCTCGAACTCAAACAGAAGTTTCAGCAGGGTGAAGTGCCGCTGCCGAGTTTCTGGGGCGGGTTCCGCATTCCTATTGAGCAAATGGAGTTCTGGCAGGGCGGTGAACACCGTCTCCACGACCGCTTTTTATACCAGCGCGACAACGGTGGCTGGAAAATAGACCGACTGGCGCCGTAAACCCTGAAATTTGTTGTGTTAAGCGCTAGCGCACACCGCGCTGGCGCTTTATTCTATGTACCTTTCGCACCAGGCGAAAAGTCGTGTACCGGCAAAGGTGCAGTCGTTTATACATGGAGAATTTGATGGCAAGCAGTAACTTGATTAAACAATTGCAAGAGCGGGGCCTCGTGGCTCAGGTGACGGACGAAGAAGCGTTAGCAGAGCGACTGGCGCAAGGCCCGATCGCGCTCTATTGCGGCTTCGATCCTACCGCTGACAGCTTGCATTTGGGGCATCTTGTTCCGTTGTTATGCCTGAAACGCTTCCAGATGGCCGGCCACAAGCCTGTCGCGCTGGTTGGCGGCGCGACCGGTCTGATTGGCGACCCCAGTTTCAAAGCCGCTGAGCGTAAGCTGAATACCGAAGACACCGTTCAGGAGTGGGTGGACAAGATCCGTAAACAGGTTGCACCGTTCCTCGATTTCGACTGTGGTGACAACGCTGCGATTGCGGCGAACAACTACGACTGGTTTGGTGGCATGAACGTGCTGACGTTCCTGCGCGACATCGGTAAACACTTCTCTGTTAACCAGATGATTAACAAAGAAGCGGTCAAGCAGCGTCTTAACCGTGACGATCAGGGCATCTCTTTCACCGAGTTTTCCTACAACCTGTTGCAGGGCTATGACTTCGCCTGCCTGAACAAGCTGCACGGCGTCTCTCTGCAAATTGGCGGTTCCGACCAGTGGGGGAACATCACCTCCGGTATCGATCTGACCCGTCGCCTTCATCAGAATCAGGTGTTTGGTCTGACCGTGCCGCTAATCACTAAAGCAGACGGTACCAAGTTCGGTAAGACCGAAGGCGGTGCGGTATGGCTCGATCCGAAGAAAACCAGCCCGTACAAATTCTACCAGTTCTGGATCAACACGGCGGATGCCGATGTCTATCGCTTCCTGAAGTTCTTCACCTTTATGGATATCGAAGAGATCAATGCGCTGGAAGAAGAAGACAAGAACAGCGGTAAAGCACCGCGCGCCCAGTACGTGCTGGCGGACGAAGTGACCAAACTGGTTCACGGCGAAGAAGGTCTGGCGGCGGCGAAACGCATCACGGCGAGCCTGTTCAACGGCACCCTGAGCGATTTAAGCGAAGCGGACTTCGAACAGCTGGCGCAGGATGGCGTGCCGATGGTGGAGATGGAAAAAGGCGCCGATCTGATGCAGGCGCTGGTCGACTCCGAGCTCCAGCCGTCTCGCGGTCAGGCGCGTAAAACCATCGCCTCTAACGCGATCACCATCAACGGTGAGAAACAGGCCGATCCGGAATACACCTTTACCGACAACGACCGTCTGTATGGTCGCTACACGCTGCTGCGTCGCGGTAAGAAAAACTACTGCCTGGTCTGCTGGAAGTAATTAAAAGTATGCAGGGGCGTGGGAAACCACGCCCCTTTTGTTTTGACAGGGTTTGGTAAGTACAAGATGAAGAACATCCTCGCCATTCAGTCCCACGTTGTTTTTGGACATGCTGGCAACAGCGCTGCGGAATTCCCGATGCGCCGCCTCGGGGCCAACGTCTGGCCCCTCAATACCGTCCAGTTCTCTAATCACACCCAGTACGGTAAATGGACCGGCTGCGTGATGCCGCCGTCGCATCTGACGGAAATCGTTCAGGGCATTGCGGATATCGACCAGCTTAAACGCTGCGATGCTGTACTGAGCGGCTATCTGGGCTCGGCGGAGCAGGGGGAGCATATCCTCGGCATCGTGCGCCAGGTGAAAGCGGCTAACCCTGCGGCGAAATATTTCTGCGATCCGGTGATGGGCCATCCTGAAAAGGGCTGCATCGTAGCGCCGGGCGTTGCGGAGTTTCATGTCCGTCATGCGTTGCCCGCCAGCGATATTATTGCGCCCAACCTGATTGAACTGGAGATCCTGAGCGAGCATCCGGTTAACAGCGTAGAAGAGGCTGTAAGCGCTTCTCGCGAGCTGATCGCACAAGGGCCAGAGATTGTACTGGTTAAACACCTGGCACGCGCAGGATTGAGCCAGGACCGTTTTGAGATGCTGCTGGTGACGAAGGACGAAGCCTGGCACATCAGTCGACCGCTGGTGGATTTCGGTACACGTCAGCCCGTCGGGGTCGGTGATGTGACCAGCGGTTTACTGTTGGTGAAGCTCTTGCAGGGCGCGAGCCTGCGCGACGCGCTGGAGCACGTGACGGCAGCCGTTTATGAAATCATGATTGCGACAAAGACGATGCAGGAATATGAGCTACAGGTGGTTGCGGCGCAGGATCGTATCGCGAAGCCGGAGCACTATTTCAGCGCCACACGGTTATAACCGTCCAGAGGTTGTAGGCCGGGTAAGCGTCAGCGCCACCCGGCAACACAGGCCACTCGGTTAATTCAGTCCTTCCGCTTTCAGCGCCGCAGCAACCGCAGGGCGTTCCGCCACGCGCGCCATATATGACGCAATATGATCTAACCCGTCCATGTTCAGCTTAACCGCGCGCGCCCAGCGCAGAACGGTAAACAGATAGGCATCGGCGATGGTGAAACGCGAGCCCCCGATCCACTGGTCATCTTTCAGCGCGTCGTTGATGTACTGTAATTTTTTCTCCAGCAGCATGCGTACGGTGGGTTTGTACTCTTCCGGCGTGTCCGGGCGGAACAGAGGCGTAAAGCCCTTGTGCAGTTCGGTGGCAATATAGTTAAGCCATTCCAGCGTCTTATAGCGCGCAATGCTGCCGGTGGGGGCAAGGAGCTGACGATCCGGTACGTTGTCCGCCAGGAATTGCATAATTGCCACGCCTTCGGTCAGCAGGGTGCCATCATCCAGCAGCAGGGCCGGAACCTGCCCTTTTGGGTTAATCGCAAAAAAGTCATCCCCGTTTTCCAGGCGCTTTTTCATCAGGTCAACGCCGTCCAGCGTGAAATCCTTACCGCTCTCGCGAAGGGTGATATGCGAAGCAAGAGAGCAGGCGCCCGGTTTATAGAACAGTTTCATCGGTAACTCCTTTTTGCTGAGGTTCCCGCTATGTTAGTGCGCGTTCGGATAAAAAAAAAGCCGCTAATCAATTAGCGGCTTCTGTTCAGTCGTTTCCCGATGACATTACGCGTTCGCGGTGTTGGTCGCTTTAGCGGGTTTGTCGTCGTCCTGCGTCATACGATTGAGTTTAGGTGCGGTCAGCAGCATCAGCACGGCAATCACGGCGGTCGCGATACCAATTTGCATGAACACGGTGCCGTAGACGTTCAGGGAGACCAGCGGGTCGGTAACGTTGTCCGGTACCGCCATCAGATTCGCAATCTTACCTGCAATGATCGCTGCACCCGCGGTAGTCAGGAACCAGCTACCCATGATGAAGCCCATCAGACGCTGAGGAACCAGCTGTGCAACCATTGCCAGGCCCAGACCGGAGATCATCAGCTCACCGATAGACTGCAACGCATAGCTCAGGATCAGCCAGTTAACAGAAACGATACCCGCATCGGTCGCGAATTTCGTCCCCAGCGGCAGCACGAGAAACGCGCCAGAGCACAGCACCATACCGATAGCGAACTTGTGCGGCATCGGCAGACGGTCGCCCATCTTGTTATAGATAGCGGCCAGAATCGGGCTACCAATCATGATCCAGAACGGGTTCAGTGCCTGATACTGCTCCGGCTCGAACGCGATACCCAGGATGGAGTGTTCAACGTTGCGGATAGCGAAGAAGTTCAGAGACGTTGGCATCTGGCTGTACAGAACGAAGAAGATAATCGCTTCCAGCATCAGGATGAACGCCACAATCATCTTACGACGTGCCGCACCCTGCATCGCGAAGGCTTCTTTAGCGAAGATGATCACGATACCCAGCGCAACCACGGCCAGTACGGCACGTGCGATACCCTGGTTGTGCAGCAGCCAGGTGGCAACAGCGGCCAGGATCACAATGCCGACGATGGTTGCCAGCAGTTTGCCCATATGCACGGGTTCGAAGTCTGGTTTAGAACCATAATCTTTAACCCAGCTACGGCAGAACAGGAAGTTCACAACGGTGATCAGCATACCCACGAAGCTCAGCGCGAACGCTACGCTCCAGCCGAATTTCGCGGCCAGCCATGGGGTTGCCAGCATAGAGAAGAATGAACCGATGTTGATGGACATGTAGTACATGGTGAATGCACCGTCCAGACGCGGATCATCTTTGTTGTAGCAGGTAGAAAGCAGGGAGGACGGGTTAGCCTTAAAGAGGCCGTTACCTACCGCGATGGTGGCCATGCCCATGTATACCACGCCCGCATCGTGCCCGGACCATGCAACCAGACCATAGCCAATCGCCAGAACCACGGCGCCCAGCATAATCACGCGTTTCGTACCGAGGACTTTATCGCCTAACCAGCCGCCGATAGCGACCAGGCCATAGACCAGAGCACTGAAGGACGAGAACAGCGTGATGGAATCGGCTTCGGACATACCCAGTTGCTTCACCAGGTAAACGGCCATAATCCCTTGCAGGCCGTAGTAGCCAAAACGCTCCCATAATTCGATAGAGAAAATGAGATAGAACGCTTTAGGCTGTTTGAAAGCGTTCAGACTTACGCTTTCCTCTGTTGGTTTATTGTTTGCAGTCGACACATATACCTCTTTTTTTACATCCCATATTAACGGGGGTGTTCATAGCGTGATGACCGTAGTCCATCCGCTTTATAGTTATATTGGGAGGGGAAACGGCGGGTAATGTTCACTATCCAGCCCCATCTGGCAATACGTTTGTAATAATCTGTTACATATAACTGCGGCGGTATATTCATCGGTTCACGCAAATGTTATGCAGCGTTAAATTTCATCCGTTGAGAATTGTTAGTTTTTTTCACTATAAATGACCCTGTTGAATGGCTGTGTGGCGATATGTTCTGCTATTTTGGGTGAATGGCAGTGATATAGCCCATATTCTGAAAAATGACTGGTCTTATGTGCGGTGTGGAGCCGATGAGATCTTGTCTGGCTAAGGGGTAGGAAGGGTTTTAACAACAAAAATCCAACATCAGGTTATCAGAGTGATCGCGATCACAGATGTATAGAAATTTTTGGTGATGAAAAAACTATTAACCTGTTTGAGTGTTAAATGACCGAAGAATCGACAACGCTTAACGTAAAAAGAGAGGGCAATTTATGGTCACCGGAGACGATACCAGAGCCCTAATTACAATTAAGGGCTTAGGCATGTAAAAAGGCTGACCGCTCAGGGATAGACTTTTTCTTTGTACTCACACAGATCTTCGATGATGCAGGAGCCGCAGCGTGGCTTACGTGCAATGCAGGTATAACGCCCGTGAAGGATCAGCCAGTGGTGGCAGTCCACCTTAAACTCCGCAGGAACCACCTTTAACAGCTTCTCTTCAACCTCTTCGACGTTCTTGCCCGGCGCGAACCGGGTGCGGTTAGAGACGCGGAAGATATGGGTGTCCACGGCGATCGTCGGCCAGCCAAACGCCGTATTCAGCACCACATTTGCCGTTTTCCGCCCGACGCCCGGCAACGCTTCCAGCGCAGCGCGATCTTCCGGTACTTCACCGCCGTGCTGCTCAAGCAGGATCCGGCAGGTCTTAATGACGTTTTCGGCCTTGCTGTTAAACAGGCCGATGGTCTTGATATAGGATTTTACCCCTTCAACGCCCAGCTCCAGCATGGCCAGCGGCGTATTGGCGACAGGGTAGAGCAGGGCCGTTGCTTTGTTGACGCTCACGTCAGTGGCCTGCGCGGAGAGCAGCACCGCGATCAGCAATTCAAACGGCGAGTTAAAATTCAGCTCCGTCGTTGGATGAGGGTTCTCATCGCGCAGGCGCGTGAGGATCGCTATGCGTTTCTCTTTATTCATGCTGCTTTCTCGGGGATCCCTTCCTGTACGCTGCGTTCAGCGGCGCGGCGCTTACGTTTTTCATCAATCAGGTATTTTAACGCCAGCATCATCCCAAGGCCAATGAAGGCTCCCGGGGGCAACATCGCCAGCAGGAACGGGGTATCCGTATGGAACACCTCAATACGCAGCGACTTCGCCCAGCCGCCAAGCAGCGCGTCAGCACCGTCAAAGAGCGTGCCGTTGCCCAAAATTTCACGCAAGGAGCCGAGAACAAACATGGCGGCAGTGGCGCCCATGCCGATCGAAAACCCATCCAACGCGGAGATGGCCGGGTTGTTTTTCACCGCGAAGGCTTCAGCGCGGCCAACGACGATACAGTTGGTCACGATAAGGGGAATGAAGATCCCGAGGGACTGGTACAGGCCAAATGCGTAGGCGTTAATCAGCATTTGCACGACGCTGACTACCGACGCAATGATCATGACATAAATCGGAATACGGATTTCCGACGGCGTCCAGCGGCGCAAAACAGAAATTGAGAAGTTGGTCAGGGTCAGCACCAGCGTAGTCGCCAGCCCCAGTCCGAGCGCATTGGTGGCGGTAGACGTCACCGCCAGCAGCGGGCACAACCCGAGCAGCTGTACGAGTGCCGAGTTGTTTTTCCAGAGTCCCTGGACGATAACCTCTTTAACCTGGCTCATGGTCACTCCTCACAGGCGGAAAGGTGATTGATCTGCGCGGGCAGCGTTTCGGCATACAGCCCGGCGCGTTTGACGGCGTTAACCACCGCGCGAGGCGTAATCGTGGCGCCGGTGAACTGGTCAAACTCGCCGCCATCTTTTTTCACCGCGAAAGCGGGATCGTCCTCGCCGTGAATCATCTTCCCGGCGAAGTGTAAAATCCAGTCGCTTAAGCGGGTTTCAATTTTGTCGCCAAGGCCCGGCGTTTCGTGATGTTCCGTCACGCGCGTGCCCAGCACGGTGCCGGAAAAATCGCTGCCCACAAGCAGCTGAATCGCGCCGGAGTAACCGTCCGGCGCGGTGGCTTCCATGACGGCACCCACCGGGCTATCGCCCTTACGGGCAATATAAACGCGGTGCGTTCCTTTACCGAGCTGCGGTGCCTGCACAACAAAGCAGCTTTTTTGCAGATCGTTATCATAGAGATCTGATGGGATCACCTGATCGAACAGCGCTTTTTGCTGCTTGATTGCCTGCTCTTCAATGGTGTTTTTCGTCAGTTCATTCACCAGCGCGGTCATTCCGGTGAGGGCGGCGGCGAAGATCGCCAGCGTGACGCCGTGTTTTTGCATTGTCTTTAGCATGGCGTGACCCTTAGCGATGGCCGTACACGCGCGGACGCGTGTAGTAGTCGATGAGCGGAACGGTGATATTCGCCAGCAGCACGGCAAAAGCCACGCCGTCCGGATAGCCGCCAAAGCTGCGAATGAGCCAGACCATCAGGCCCGCCAGCGCGCCGAAAATCAGACGGCCACGGTTAGTGGTGGAGGCGGTAACCGGATCGGTCAGAATGAAGAATGCCCCGAGCATGGTCGCGCCGGAGAGCAGATGGAGCTGCGGGCTGGCCAGTGAATCCGGTGAAATAACCCAGCCGAGCGTCGAGCAGACGGCCAGCGTTACCAGGAAGCTCACCGGAATATGCCAGCGGATCGCTTTTTGTTGCAGCAGGAAGGCGCCGCCCAGGAGGTAGGCCAGATTGACCCACTGCCAGCCAGCGCCCGCCAGCACGCCGCTGAAAATGGAGGATTTCATCACCTGCTCAACGCTGTGACCGGCGCGCAGGGAGGTTTTGAAGGTATCAAGCGGGGTGGCCTGGCTGATACCGTCCACGCCCATGCGAAGCGCGTTCATATCCGCGCCCAGCGCGGTGTGGCCGGTAAAGATAACGTGCAGGGCATCCATAAAGCCGGGCACGGTGGCGGCGATCTCATGCGGCGGCAGCCAGCTGGTCATCTGTACCGGGAAGGAGATCAGCAGCACCACGTAGCCAATCATCGCCGGGTTAAACGGATTATGGCCCAGCCCGCCGTACAGCTGTTTAGCGATAATCACCGCAAATACCGTCCCCAGCACCACCATCCACCACGGGGCGAACGGCGGAATGCTGATGGCCAGCAGCAGACCGGTCAACAGGGCAGAGTTATCGCTCAGGATGCGCGTGACGTCCATTTTGCGCAGCTTCAGGATCGCGGCTTCTGCTGCAACGGCGCTGGCACAACCCAGAATCAACTGGAAAAGCGTACCCCAGCCGAAAAACCAACACTGAACGGCAATACCTGGCAGCGCGGCCAGGCACACCAGCATCATAATACGCGATGTCTGGCGCTGGTTATGGGTATACGGGGAACTTGCAATTCTGAAAACCATTTAATCCTCGTTAACGGCTTGCTGCGCGGCTTTCTTTGCCTGAACGCGCGCAATCGCGGCGGCGACTGCGGCTTTGCGTGGATCGTCGTTAGCGGCCGCAGGCAGGTCGTCCTGCTGCGCCGCTTTTCGTGCTTTCGCGCGGGCGATGGCCGCTTCAACGGCGGCTTTACGCGGGTCGACGGGCGCTTCACTCTCTTCGGCAGGCTGACTCTGCGCTGCTTTACGTGCTTTGGCGCGGGCGATGGCCGCTTCCACGGCCGCCTTGCGCGGATCCGTCGCTTCCTGTTCAACCACTACCGACTGCTGTCCGGCTTTGCGGGCTTTTGCACGGGCGATAGCCGCCTCCACCGCCGCTTTACGCGGGTCGATGTCGGCTTCCGGATTGGCGTTTTGCGCTTTCTCCGCCTGACGCGCTCGCGCTTCGGCTTTACGCGCTTCGCGGGCCGCAATCGCTTCGCTGTTGTCCGGCTTCTGTCCCGCCACGATCGCTACCGCCTGGGCGGCAGTGGCTTTTTTCTCGCGCACGCGGGCCAGGGCTGCGTTAATGGCGTCCTGATCTTTGGCCGCAGGCTGCACGGCGGCCTGCTTATGCCGTTCCTGACGGGCTTGTTTCTCGCGCTCCAGTCGCGCCTGGCGCGCTTCAAATCGGGCCTTCGCTTCAGCGGCACGTTTTTCTTCCATGGAGATCGCGTAGATTTCGGCTTTCTCCTGACGGAAGTACTGCACCAACGGAATATTGCTTGGGCAGACCCAGGCGCAGGCACCGCATTCAATGCAGTCAGCCAGGTTGTGCGCCTGAGCTTTATCGTGCAGCTGGCCTTTGCTGTACCAGTACAGCTGCTGCGGCAGCAAATCTGCCGGACACGCGTCCGCGCAGGCGCTACAGCGGATGCAGCCTTTCTCTTCCTGCGTTTCGCCCATCTCCGATGGGGAAGGGGCCAGCAGGCAGTTGGTAATCTTCACTACCGGCACGTCGAGCCACGGCAGGGTAAAGCCCATCAGCGGGCCGCCCATAATGACCATCTGATCGCTTCCCGGGCAGAAGTCCGCCTGTTCAAGCAGATGACGAACCGGCGTACCCAGACGCGCCCAGACGTTACCGGGACGGGAGACGGACTCGCCGGTCAGCGTGACGACGCGTTCGGTCAACGGCTCACCGTCGATGACCGCACGCTTCACCGCGTAAGCGGTACCCACGTTTTGCATCAGCACGCCGATGTCGGACGAACGGCCCCCGTGGGGTACCTGTTTACCGGTCAGGATCTGCGTCAGCTGCTTTGCCCCGCCGGACGGATATTTCGTCGGGATCACGCGCAGACCAATATCATGGCTGTCGGCCAGCACCGCGCGCAGCATCGAAATGGCCTGCGGTTTATTGTCCTCAATACCGATCAGCACCTCACGGGGTTGCAGAATATGCGCAAGGATGCGAATACCTTCCACCACCTGCGCCGCGCAGTCCTGCATCAGACGGTCATCGGCGGTAATGTACGGTTCGCACTCGGCGGCGTTGATAATCAGCGTTTCGATTTTATCGCCGCCACCGTGCAGCTTGACGCCGGTCGGGAAGCCAGCGCCCCCGAGACCCGCCACGCCGAACTGATGAATGCGTGCAATCAGCTCTTCACAGCTGCGGGCGCGGTAGTCGCTCCAGCCGTCACGATCGATCCAGCGGTCTTCGCCATCGGCTTCAATGATGACGCTCAGCTCAGACAACGCCGACGGATGGGCAACGGTATGGGGGGCAATGGACACCACCTTACCGGAAGTCGGGGCATGTATCGGCAGCATCCGGCCGCGACCAAAGGTCAGCGGCTGACCGCGAAGAACGCTATCGCCTTCCTTCACGCACAGTTCACCCTCAGCGCCGATGTGCTGTTTGAGTGGCATAACGTAACGGGTCGCCAGCGGGATCTGGCGCAGCGGCGTGCCGTTAGACTGCGATTTCATTTCCGGCGGATGAATACCGCCATCGAAATCCCAGATCTTCTCTTTTCTGAAAGCAGAAAATAACTTAAGCATGTTGTTCCACAGGAATATTGCGAACCGGAATGGTCTGAAGATCCCACTTCCAGTTTTCGGTAGTCGTTTCAACCGGGCGTAGTTCTATACACTGCGTCGGGCAGGGCGCCACGCAGAGATTACAGCCGGTGCACAGATCCGCCACAACGGTGTGCATCGCGCGCGTAGCGCCCACAATGGCGTCTACGGGACACGCCTGAATACATTTGGTGCAGCCGATGCAGTTGGCTTCGTCGATCACAGCAAGGGCACGGATGGGCTCCTGCGCCTGTTCATCGCCGTCGACAGGCTGCGGATCGACGTTAAGCAGCGCGGCAATTTTAAGCATGACGGCTTCGCCACCCGGCGCGCAGCGGTTGATCTTTTCTCCCTGCACGCCCACCGCCTCAGCGTAAGGGCGACAGCCAGGGTAGCCGCACTGCCCGCACTGGCTTTGCGGTAAAAGCTCATCAATTTTTTCAACAACCGGATCGTCCTCTACCGCAAAACGGCGGGAGGCATAACCCAGAATGACGCCAAAGACGAGTCCCAGTACGCTGATGGACGCGATGGCAATCCAGATAGCACTCATTACAACTTCACCAGACCACTAAAGCCCATAAAGGCCAGAGACATTAAACCGGCGGTCACCAGGGCGATGGCGTTACCGCGAAACGGCGCGGGAATATCCGCCGCTGCCAGACGTTCGCGAATCGACGCGAACAGGACCATAACAAAGGAGAAACCGACCGCCGCGGAAAAACCGTACAGCGCCGACTGCATGAAATTATGCCCAAGGTTGATGTTGAGCAGCGCCACGCCCAGCACCGCACAGTTAGTGGTGATGAGGGGCAAAAAGATGCCCAGCAGACGATACAGGGCAGGGCTGGTTTTTCGCACAACCATTTCGGTAAACTGCACCACGACCGCGATGACCAGGATAAAGGACAAGGTGCGCAGGTAAAGCATGTCCAGCGGGATCAGGATCCAGGTGTCAATCAGCCATGCGCAAATGGAGGCCATCGTCATCACGAAGGTGGTAGCCAGCCCCATGCCCATTGCCGTCTCCAGCTTTTTGGAGACGCCCATAAACGGGCACAGGCCAAGGAACTTCACCAGTACGAAGTTATTAACCAGCACAGTTCCGACAAAGAGCAGTAAGTAATCGGTCATTATTTAGCCTGAAATAAAATAGCCGCCTATTATCGGATAAACGACAACAGGCCACAACAGGTTAACTGTAAGGTTATTACGGGTTAACGAAGGTCTTCTTAACGCGCGTCGAACGCTTGAAATAGGGCACCAGAAGCGCCGTTGCCAGCAGCGGAAACAGGAGCTGGCGAACCGCCAGCGCGTCAGATACTGGCGAAAAAGCGAACGCTTTAACGGCCAGCAGCACGGAGACAAGCAGCCAGATAATATAATGTTTCGGCACGTTTTTGCGGCGCTTAAAGAAGGCGATGGTCAGCCACAGCGTGTAGTACCACATTGCGATCGCGAAAACGAACGACACAAACCACGTTGCAATATTAAGCGCACTCTGGGACATCAGCGTCTGAATAGCATGAGGCGTAACCAGTGCGGTGGTGTAAAGCAACAGCGCCAGCGATGCGCTTAATAGTGCCACCAGCAGCCATGCCAGCGGGGCGATTAACCAGCCCCCAATTCTTTCTCCAGGCAATGCGGTCATACGCTCTCCCATAGTCTGCGCGAAATGTTATACAGAAATTTGCAGGGCGGAGAGTATATAACATTTCGCGCCGAAGGCTACTTTCTTATACAACGTAACGCCAGACGGACTTAGGCACTTCCCCCACGTTGAACAGACGACCGCCGGAGACGAGTTCGGCGCGACGATGGTCAGCAGCGCGGTACATATTGATGATGTCCTGATTATCCGACAGCGTGTAGTTCAAATGGTCAAACAGTTTTTCCAGGCTTTCAAGGGAATTGATCTTGCGAAATTTTAATAAATAGTCCTGAACTGTCATATTAATAAGTTTCCATATAAAAGGGTAATACCCATAAAGGTAATGCGTTCGAATAATAAACGGATTAATAAAGACGTAAACTGTCCACTCGGGTAACGCGACGAAATTAGGAGTTTTCTTTGCGAAGAATCAGGCATCAGCAGATGCCTGGAAGAGAAGGGTAACCCCGTTCATTACGGCTGGCAATACGTACCATAACGTAATGTGTCACGCTTTATGACGGTATGGCTTACTTTTGTTGTGCGACAGTGACGGGCTCCGGCGGCTGGTAGTTATCGATATGGCTGGCAATGCCAAGCAACACGACCGAAACCCCAAGGACAATCCATCCCGCTAATTCAATGATTCGATTAATTATTGACGTCATAATTTGTGTTTGTAATTTATCCATAAATACAGATTACAAATGTTACAGCGCCCTTTTCTCCAGAGCAAGCGCTTTGGGAACGATTCCTCGTGACAATATGTCTCCTTTAATGCGGCGTTACAAAAAAACGTTTCCGCGGGATGCTATTTTAACGCACAGGGCACATTATTAATCTGTGCGATAAGCACAGGGCCAGTGATAAATAAGCGCACAGCGAGGGGCACACGATGAGTGAAAACATCCGCGTCGGTCTTATTGGCTACGGGTACGCAAGTAAAACCTTTCATGCACCTCTGATTGCCGGCACGCCGGGCATGGCGCTGGCGGCTATTTCAAGCAGCGATGAAGCCAAAGTCCACGCCGACTGGCCCACCGTGCCGGTGGTGACGGAGCCTAAGCATCTGTTTAACGATCCTAATATTGACCTTATTGTTATCCCTACCCCTAACGACACCCACTTCCCGCTGGCGAAAGCGGCGCTGGAGGCGGGTAAACACGTTGTCGTCGATAAGCCCTTTACCGTGACGTTGTCACAGGCGCGAGAGCTGGACGCGCTGGCGCGAAGCCTGGGGCGGTTATTGTCGGTCTTTCACAACCGGCGCTGGGACAGCGATTTCCTGACGGTGAAAGCGCTGCTGAGCGAAGGCACGCTCGGGGAAATTGCCTATTTTGAATCGCACTTCGATCGTTATCGTCCGCAGGTGCGTGACCGCTGGCGCGAGCAGGCGGGGCCGGGCAGCGGCATCTGGTATGACTTAGCGCCGCATCTGCTCGATCAGGCCGTCCATCTGTTTGGTCTGCCCGTGAGCATGACGGTCGATTTAGCGCAGCTCAGGCCGGGCGCGGAGACAACCGACTATTTTCACGCGATTTTAAGCTATCCTCAGCGCCGCATCGTGCTGCACGGGACAATGCTTGCGGCTGCGGAATCGGCCCGCTATATCCTTCACGGGGCGCGCGGCAGCTACGTGAAGTTCGGCCTAGATCCCCAGGAAGAGCGCCTCAAAAATGGCGAACGCTTACCGCAGGAGGACTGGGGCTACGACATGCGGGACGGGGTGGTGACGCGTGCGGAGGGCGAGACGCTGGTTGAGGAAACGGTGTTGACCCTGCCGGGGAATTACCCGGCCTACTACGCTGCAATCCGTGACGCGCTGAACGGTTCAGGTGAAAATCCGGTTCCGGCGAGCCAGGCCATCCAGATTATGGAGCTCATCGAGCTGGGGATCGAATCTGCCAGACATCGCGCCACGCTCTGTCTGGCATAGGTGTTAAATACGTTTGTAGGCCGGGTAAGGCGTAGCCGCCCCCCGGCAAAGGGTTTATGCGGTCGCCACCTTATCCCGAAGCGCCTGTTTCTCTTCAGGCGTCAGGAAGGCAATTTCCAGCCCGTTGATTTGTGCCTGACGGATCTGCTCGCGGCTCAGTCCGGCCTGCGGTGCGGCGACAGTGTATTCATGAATAATATCCACGCCCTGAACGGCCGGATCGTCCGTGTTCAGTGAAGCGAGAACCCCGTGTTCCAGGAAGGTTTTCAGCGGGTGTTGCGCCAGCGATGCCACCGTACTGGTCTGAATATTGGAGGTCAGGCAGGATTCAATTCCGATACGTTGCTCTGCGAGGAAATCCATCAGCGCACGATCTTCAATCGCCTTCACGCCGTGACCGATACGTTCCGCACCCAGCTCACGAATGGCCTGCCAGATGCTTTCCGGCCCCGCGGCTTCACCCGCATGAACGGTAATGTGCCAGCCGGCATCACGTGCGCGGTTGAAATGAGACAGGAACAGGCTGCCCGGGAAGCCCAGCTCGTCACCGGCGAGGTCGATGGCGGTGATCTGGTCGCGATGCGCCAGTAACGCCTCCAGCTCCTGAAGACAGGCCGCTTCACCGAAGGTACGGCTCATAATGCCGATTAAACGCGCCTGAACGTCAAAGGTTTTGCAGCCTTCACGCACGCCTTCAATGACCGCTTCAACCACGCCCGCCACGGGCAGGTTGTGGGTCATCGCCATATAGCCCGGGGAGAAACGCAGCTCGACATAGTGCAGGCCGTTGCGTGCGGCATCTTCAATGTTTTCAAAGGCGACACGGCGACAGGCATCGAGCGAGGCCAGCATCTTCACGCCCCAGTCGAGCTTGCTCAGGAAACTCACCAGATCCGGCTCGTTCGACGTGACCTGGACATGGGGGATCAAGGTTTCAAGCGTTTCAGCAGGAAGCGTCAAATTGAACTGGCGGCCAAGATCGAGAATGGTTTGGGCACGAATGTTGCCGTCAAGATGGCGGTGAATATCGGTTAAAGGCAGGCGTGTATCAATCATGGTCGCACTCTTTGCTGGTTAAAGTGCGCCATATTATAAAAACAAAACGGGGTAAAAAGCTATTTGCGCAAGGGAATATTCCGTTGCGCAAATAATTTACAGCAGCGTGTTGATGCCCGCGATGAGGCGCTGAACGCCCTGTTCAAGCTTACTACGGGGGCAACCCGCATTCAGACGAACGTAGCCTGTTCCTTCTGCTCCATAGGTATATCCCGGCATGATGGCCACTTTTTGCTGCTCAATCAGCACCTTTTGCAGCGTATTGTCGTCAATACCGAGCGGGCTGAGGTCGATCCAGGCGAGATAGGTAGCCTCAGGCGGTTGCCAGCTGAGTGCCGGAAAGGCGGTATTCAGTTCGTCAGCAATATAGCGCAGATTTTCTGCAAGATATGCCCGCAGCGCATCCAGCCAGGGTTCGCCCTGCCGATAAGCCGCAATGTGTGCGGTCAGTGCCAGCACGGAAGGGGAAGAGAGCCCGTCCCGGCCTTTTAATGCATTCAGATAGGCGTTACGGCTGTCGTTATCGGCGATGAGCCCGTAGGCGCCCGTCAGCGCCGGAATGTTGAAGCTTTTGGATCCCGAGGTCAGCAGCGCCCATTTGCCACTCGCCACCTCATTCCAGGGCGTATGGCGATGCGTTCCCCATACCATATCCATATGAATTTCGTCGCTGATTACCGCCACATCGTATCGTCTGCAAAGCGCCGCCATTGTGGCCAGCTCGTCCCGCGTCCACACTTTGCCGGTCGGGTTTTGCGGGCTACACAGCAGCAAAATCGTGTTTTCCGGTTTTGCCAGCGCCGCTTCCAGCGCGGCCATATTGCCGTCCCAGCCATGCCCCGTTTTCTGCATCGGCACGGAAACAACGTTACGCTGGTTGCCTTCGACCGCTTTGTAAAACGCATCATAAGCCGGAGTATGAACCACCACGCCGTCGCCAGGCGAGGACCAGATGCGGATCAGCTCAGAGACCATATAAATAACCGACGGTCCATACACCACGGTTTCGCTATCAATCTGACTGTTAAAGCGTTGCCGGAACCAGTGCGCTACGGCGGCCAGGAAGTCGTCATTTTTCCAGCGACTGTAGCCAAACACCCCGTGGTTAATTCGCTGGTGCAGCGCTTCGGTAATGCAGGGGGCGGTGGCAAAATCCATATCAGAGATGGTGAAGGGCAGCAGGTCGGCAGCGCCAAAACGGTCGGCGACATAATCCCACTGGGTACACCAGGTGCCGTGTCGATCCACGACGGTAGAAAAATCAAACATGACGGTGCTCCGTAAAGTAAAACCCCCTCATGACGAGGGGGGCGAGGCATCAGGCTTCGACGGTTCGCATCAGGGTTGCCAGCTCATCCTTCACTGACTGAACCTGCGGGCCAATGACGACCTGCAAATTGTGTTGATTTAACTGTACCACGCCGATAGCCCGGTTAGCTTTAAGGGCGTTGGTGTCCACTTTCGACATGTCTGCCACCGACAGGCGCAGGCGGGTGATGCAGTTATCCAGAGAGGTGATGTTATCCGCACCGCCGAGCGCTGCCAGAATAGCCGGCGTGTTATAGCCGGATTTACCCACGGTTCCGGCTACCGCCTGTTCAACGCTGGTGGCCGTATCGGCATCGCGGCCTGGCGTTTTCAGGTTAAAGCGGGTGATGGCGAAGCGGAAGATCCCGTAGTACACCGCAAACCAGATGGCCGCCACTACCGGCACCAGATACCACTTGGTAGACAGGCCGTGCAGGATACCGAACACCACGAAGTCGATCACGTTGCCGTCGGTATTGCCGATGGTGACGCCCAGCACCGCCATCACGGTGAAGCCCAGGCCGGTCAGCACGGCGTGAATGAGGTACAGCACCGGCGCTACGAACAGGAACAGGAACTCGATAGGCTCGGTAGTGCCGCCTACGACGCAGGCGATCACGCCGGAAATCAGCAGGCCTTTAATTTTATGACGGTTTTCTGGACGGGCGCAGTGGTACATCGCCAGCGCCGCGCCGGGCAGACCGCCGAGGAAGGCAGGCATTTTACCCTGTGACAGGAAACGGGTCGCGCTTTCAGAGAAGCCGTGCGTGGTCGGGCAGCTCAGCTGCGCCTGGAAGATGGTCAGCGCGCCGCTTACGGAATGGCCGCAGACGTCCATGGTGCCGCCCGCTTCGGTAAAGCGGATCAGCGCAACCAGAATGTGCTGTAGGCCGAACGGCAGCAGCAGACGTTCGCCCGTGCCGAAAATCATCGGTCCGAAATCACCCGCGCCGTTGATAATGCGGCCAATACCGGCAATCCCCATCGCAAAAACGGGCCAAATCAGGGGGATGATCAGGCCAAACAGCCCCATCACAACCAGCGTAATAATTGGCACAAAGCGGGTGCCGCCGAAGAAGGCCAGCGCATCGGGCAGGCGGATGTTATGGAAGCGCTCGTGCAGCATCCAGATGATCACCCCGGCGATCACGGCTCCCAGGATCCCGGTGTCGATGGACTGAATGCCGATCACGCTCTGAATGTTATTGGCTTTCAGTACGGCCACGTCGGTCGTCGGCAGTATGCCTTTCGCGGTCAGCCAGAAGTTAACCGCAAGGTTCATGACCGCATAGCCCACGAAGCCCGCAAAGGCCGCCACGCCTTTATTTTCGCGCGCCAGGCCCAGAGGGATGGCGATACAGAACATCACCGGCAGGAAACTGAAGGCAAACGATCCGACCTTGCTCATCCAGATGAAGATCGCCTGAAGTACCGGATTTCCCAGGAAAGGGATCAGGGTAATGACATCGTGGCTGCTTAACGAACTGCCGATCCCCAGCATGATCCCGCAAAAGGAGAGAAGTGCCACGGGCAGCATAAAGGTCTTACCCAGTTGCTGGAAAAACTCCCACAGCGATATTTTTTGTGCTGCTTTCGTCGTCATAAAACGACTCCTTAAATGGTAGAAAGAGATTTAACGGCCTCGATGCAGCGAGAAGATAAAACGTTTTATCAAGCTTTAGTGCGCGCTAAATCACATTCTCAGGCTTTTACTGGTAGTATAAAGATAACGTATTGATAAAACGTTTTAGCGTTCTCATTATCAGGGAGTCACGCCACCACATGGCTGTAGCGAAAAAGATCACCATCAACGATGTCGCGCTGGCGGCGGGGGTTTCCGTCAGCACCGTTTCGCTGGTACTGAGCGGAAAGGGACGCATCTCTCCTGCAACGGGTCAGCGCGTCAACGAGGCCGTTGAGCAGCTGGGCTTTGTGCGAAATCGCCAGGCGTCGGCGCTGCGCGGCGGGCAAAGCGGGGTGATAGGGCTGATCGTTCGCGACCTCACGTCGCCGTTTTATGCAGAACTGACCGCGGGGCTTACCGAGGCGCTTGAAGCGCAGGGGCGAATGGTGTTTCTGCTCCACGGTGGGCGCGAACCGGAGCAGCTGCTCTCCAGGCTGGATATGCTGCTGACGCAAGGGGTGGATGGGGTGATAGTGGCCGGTGCGTCCGGCGTGGGCAGCGAACTCTGTGAGCGCGCCGCGCAGAAAGGCGTACCGCTGGTGTTTGCGTCGCGCGCCAGCTATCTCGACGAAGCCGATACCCTTCGCCCGGATAACATGCAGGCCGCGCAAATGCTGACCGAACATCTTATTCATCGCGGCCATCAGCGTATCGCCTGGCTCGGTGGTAAAAGTTCGTCCCTCACGCGTGCCGAGCGGGTGGGCGGTTACTGCTCCACGCTCATCAAATACGGCCTACCGTTTCACAGCGAATGGGTGGTGGAGTGCGAATCCAGCCAGAAGAAAGCCGCAGAAGCCATCGGCACGTTGCTCCGCACCAGCCCGACAATCAGCGCGGTGATTTGCTATAACGATGTGATTGCGATGGGGGCGTGGTTCGGCTTGATCCGCGCCGGACGCCAGAGCGGTGAGGGCGGGGTAGAAACCTTCTTTGGTCACCAGGTGGCGCTCGGGGCGTTTGCCGATGTGGGTGAAAATGCGCTGGACGATCTCCCCATCGTCTGGGCGACGACGCCGGCTCGTGAAATGGGGTACACCCTCGCGGACAGGATCATGCAGCGGATCGAGAAGGCGGACGTGCAGGCCGGGCATCAGATTGTGGCGGCGCGGTTAGTGACAGTGAAGTGACGCAGGCTCAGAATCGTAGGCCGGGTAAGGCGTAGCCGCCACCCGGCAATAAAAAACCCCTCGTGCGAGGGGTTTTGTCATTTACTGCTGCGGTACTGCCGGCGGCGCTGCCGGTTCAGCCGGCGCCGGAATGCCCAGCGTCGGCATACCAAACATGCCGACAAAATCTTCCAGCGGCATTTTGTCGCCGTTGAGCGTTACCTGACCATTAGCATATTGCAGGCTGGTGGAAATGGTGTTGTCTTCCACTTTCGTGATGCGGAACATCTGGCCCATCGCCGCCAGGCCTTTCACCTGCTGGTTCGCCAGTTTGCCTGCATCCTCTTCACCATAACCTTCAAGCTTCGCAATCTGCGTCATGAACTCGGTCGCCATATCCATTGGGATAGTCAGCTTGCTGTCGAGCGACTTCACGCTGCGGTCAACTTCCTGCGCCAGGGTCTGGGGCTCGCCGGTAGCGGCTGCCGGATCCTTCAGGAACAGCGACAGGTTGAAGTTGGTTTCGCCCTTGTCGTTTTTCCAGCTCAGTGGCGCAACGGTAATTACCGGCTCGCCTTTCAGCAGGATCGGCAGGTTATTAAACAGCACCGCCATCGCCTGCTGCTGGTACGCCTGCGGGTTCTGTTGCAGGGCGGCATCGGTCAGCAGAGCCTGGCTCTCTTTGCTGTATTTCTGGCTAAATGCGTGCCATGCCTGGCCGTCAATGTTGCCGATTTTCAGTGACAGCTTGCCGGTACCCAGGTCCTGATTTTGAACCTTCAGGCTTTTCAGGCTGTAATCCAGCTGGGTGTTGATGCTTTTGCCGTCTTTGGACACGTCCGATTTGCCGTCAAGATCCATGCCTTCCAGCACCGCCATCTCTTTGCCTTCAATCGCAATGGCGATCTTATCGAGGCTCAACTTCTGGTCGCCAATACGCTCGTCAAAATCGGTCATGCGGCTGTTGCCGCTGGCCTTCAGGTTGTTAAAGGTGAGCTGAACTTTCTGGTTATATTCATTAACTGAATTCACCAGGCCGCTTTCAGCATCGCCTGTCAGGGAGACATTCTTGCCGTCACGATCGGCGTCAAGCTTGAAATTACCGCCGCTGAAAGCGACTTTATCGGTGCCTTGTTCGTAATTCAGCGCTTTCAGGTCGATGTCGGAATGCGTATCGCCGGCATAGCTGATGCGGGTATTGATCTCAAACGGCGAGGTATTTTTCGCCATATCGAATAGCGGCTTCGTCACCTCATTATTGACCAGTACGGTTCTGGCTGATGCCATGGAGGGGATCAGGTTAAATTTCTTCAACTGCGCCAGCGGGAACGGACCGTGGCTGACCACCTCATCCAGCACCACGCTCTGGCCCGGTTTCAGCCAGGCGTTCTGATTACCCGCAACCGGCTTCACCACCACCTGCATATGGCTGGTAAACACGCCGCGCTGGTAATTCTGGTAGCTCAGCTCCAGGCCTGCTTCAGGCGCGCTGCGCTTAATCTCGCTGTTTGCCTGCGCCATCATCTCTGCCAGACGGCTTTCCAGCTGTTTCCCGGTATACCAGGAAGCACCCGTCCAGATCACGCCTAAAGCAACAATCACTCCTACCGCTACGACCGATTTTTTCATTGCGATTATCCCTAAAATGAAACCAGGCGGTCAAAACCGCCTGGTGTTACAACGCCTGTTACTAGCTTAGCAAGAGTTGTTAAAAAATTCAGTAAGTCCCTAAAGCTTATTAAAAACGCGCGCCAGACGGCCAGTGCCGCTCACGAAGACAGGCGACTCGTTTGCCGGAACAAAAGCGGATTCCCCCGGCTTGAGCACCAGACGCTCGCTACCGTTATGCAAGGTCGCTTCACCTTCCACGCAGAACAGGATCGCCGCGCTCTCCTGCGCAATGGCGGTTTCGTCTGCGCTAAGGTCGTGCAGGGAGAAGGCAAAATCGTCAACCGGGATCGGGAAGTCCAGCTCTGCGCCATTTTTCACCGGCTGAGTAAGCAGCTCCGCAGCAGGTTTCGCCTCGAACTTCACGTTGGCAACCAGCTCAGGGATGTCGATGTATTTAGGCGTCAGGCCCGCGCGTAGCACGTTATCGGAGTTAGCCATCACCTCCAGCGCCACGCCGTTCAGGTAGGCGTGCGGGGTTTCAGCGAACAGGAACATCGCTTCGCCCGGATTGAGCTTCACCACGTTCAGCAGCAGCGGAGAGAAGAGGCCGCTGTCGTCCGGGTAAAACGCCGAAATCACGCGAATGGTCTCCCATGGCTCACCCTGCTGGCCGTTCAGCGCGGCTTTCAGCACCGCCAGCGCGTGGGATTTTTCCTCGCCCTGCATATTCAGCAGGCTGGAAAACAGCGCGCTCAGGGCTTCCGCGGTAGGGTTCTCCAGGAAGTGGGCGATAGCCTTATGCGCTCCGGCGACCGGTTGCAGCAGAGAAATAATCTCGGAAAACTCGCGGAAGGCATTCATCGCCAGGAAAGGAGTGAGGGCGAACACCAGTTCCGGCTTGTGGTTAGGATCTTTGTAGTTACGTTCTGCCGCGTCTAACGGAATACCTGCGGCATTTTCTTTAGCAAACCCGATTTCAGATGCTTTTTTGTTTGGATGAACCTGAATGGAGAGCGGCTGATCGGCACACAGTACCTTGAACAGAAACGGCAATTCACCAAAACGATTTGCCACTTTATCGCCGAGCAGCGCGGCCTTGTCGGCGTCGATGATGTCACGCAGGCTGCGAACCTGGCCGCTGGCATCTTCTATTTTTGAGCTGCTCTTCGGGTGCGCGCCCATCCACAGCTCTGCCATCGGCAGATTGTCCGGGTTGGCGATACCGTAGAGATCCGTTAACGCAGTTTTACTTCCCCAGGCGTAGTTTTGCACTGAGTTGATGAGTTTTTGCATTATCAAGCCCTGATTCAAATGTGGAATTAACTCCGGGTATTAAAGCAATAAACCGGATGGAAGTAACCTGCGGATGTAAAAAGTCGTACTAGTCTCAGTTTTTGTTAAAAAATTGTGTAGGATAAGCTGACTCGCTTTTAAGCCGGGCAGCGGAACATCTGCCCTGAATAAACAGACCGACGCAGTAAGTGAGAGAACAATGTCGAATAAACCCTTCCATTATCAGGATCCTTTCCCCCTCAGTCAGGATCGGACCGAGTATTACCTGTTAACCCGCGATTACGTTTCTGTCTCTGAGTTTGAAGGGCAGGAGATCCTCAAAGTTGACCCCCAGGCGCTGACGCTACTGGCGCAGCAGGCCTTCCACGATGCTTCCTTTATGCTTCGTCCGGCGCATCAGCAGCAGGTTGCCGATATCCTGAGCGACCCGGAAGCCAGCGAGAACGACAAATACGTCGCGCTGCAATTCCTGCGTAACTCGGATATCGCGGCGAAAGGCATTCTGCCGACCTGCCAGGACACCGGCACGGCCATTATCACCGGTAAAAAAGGCCAGCGCGTCTGGACCGGCGGCGGTGACGAAGCGGCGCTGGCGCACGGCGTCTACAACACCTACACCGAAGACAACCTGCGCTACTCGCAAAACGCGGCGCTGGATATGTACAAAGAGGTGAACACCGGCACTAACCTGCCGGCGCAGATTGACCTCTACAGTGTCGACGGTGACGAATATAAATTCCTCTGCATCGCCAAAGGCGGCGGTTCAGCCAACAAAACCTATCTTTACCAGGAAACCAAAGCGCTGCTGACTCCGGGCAAGCTGAAGAACTATCTGGTCGAGAAGATGCGCACCCTCGGCACCGCGGCCTGTCCGCCGTACCATATCGCGTTTGTGATTGGCGGCACCTCCGCTGAAAGCACCCTGAAAACCGTCAAGCTGGCCTCCACCAAATACTATGATGGGCTGCCAACCGAAGGTAACGAGCATGGCCAGGCGTTCCGCGACGTGCAGCTTGAGCAGGAACTGCTGACCGAAGCGCAGAATCTGGGGCTGGGCGCGCAGTTTGGCGGGAAATACTTCGCCCACGATATTCGCGTGATCCGACTCCCGCGTCACGGCGCATCCTGCCCGGTGGGCATGGGCGTGTCGTGCTCTGCGGATCGTAACATTAAGGCTAAGATCAACCGCGACGGCATCTGGATCGAAAAGCTGGAGAACAACCCGGGTAAATATATCCCGGAAGCGCTGCGTAAAGCGGGTGAGGGCGAAGCGGTGCGCGTTGACCTGAACCGCCCAATGAAGGAGATCCTGGCCCAGCTTTCACAGTATCCGGTTTCAACGCGCCTTTCCCTGAACGGGACAATTATCGTGGGCCGCGACATCGCCCATGCGAAGCTGAAAGAGCGCCTGGACAACGGCGAAGGGCTGCCGCAGTACATTAAAGATCACCCGATCTACTACGCAGGCCCGGCAAAAACGCCTGAGGGGTATGCTTCCGGTTCGTTAGGCCCCACCACGGCGGGCCGTATGGACTCTTACGTTGACCAGTTGCAGGCCAACGGGGGCAGCATGATCATGCTGGCGAAAGGCAACCGCAGCCAGCAGGTGACGGACGCGTGCCACAAGCACGGCGGCTTCTACCTCGGCAGCATCGGCGGCCCGGCCGCGGTGCTGGCGCAGGGCAGTATCAAGAGCCTGGAGTGCGTGGAGTACCCGGAGCTGGGTATGGAAGCGATCTGGAAAATTGAGGTGGAAGACTTCCCGGCGTTCATCCTTGTGGATGACAAAGGTAACGACTTCTTCAAACAGATCCAGTCGTCTCAGTGTTCGGCGTGTGTGAAGTAATTCTGTAAATTGCCGGGTGGCGCTTACCCGGCCTACATTCTCGTAGGTCGGGTAAGCGCCACCCGACGTCAAAAAGAGCGCACAAAGCGCCATAACGTTTCTCAGAAGTCATCAATACTTATCTCTTAAGCATGTGAGCAATCCCATCTTTGTTATCAAGGAGTAAGTAATGACAATGCATCGCCGCGAGAAAGACTCTATGGGCGCCATCGACGTCCCGGCCGACAAGCTATGGGGCGCGCAAACCCAGCGTTCGCTGGAGCATTTCCGCATTTCGACAGAAAAAATGCCCGTCTCGCTCATCCAGGCGCTGGCGTTGACCAAACGCGCAGCCGCCAAAGTAAACCAGGATTTGGGCCTGCTGGATGCCGATAAGGCCAGCGCCATCATTAACGCCGCCGACGAAGTGCTGGCGGGCAAACATCCCGACGAGTTTCCCCTCGCCATCTGGCAGACCGGTTCAGGCACCCAGAGTAACATGAACATGAACGAGGTGCTGGCGAACCGCGCGAGCGAGCTGCTTGGCGGCGCGCGCGGCATGGAGCGTAAGGTTCACCCGAACGATGATGTGAATAAAAGCCAGAGTTCCAACGACGTGTTCCCGACGGCCATGCACGTGGCGGCTGTCATCGCTGTCCGCGAGCAGCTTATTCCGCAGCTCAACGTGCTCAAATCGACGCTTAATGAGAAAGCGCAGGCTTTCCGCGACATCGTCAAAATTGGTCGTACGCATCTTCAGGACGCCACGCCGCTGACGCTCGGCCAGGAAATCTCCGGCTGGGTGGCGATGCTGGAGCACAACCTTAAGCATATCGAACACAGCCTGCCGCACCTGTCGGAGCTGGCGCTTGGCGGAACGGCGGTTGGCACCGGGTTAAATACCCATCCCGAGTATGCGGTGCGCGTGGCCGACGAGCTGGCGAAGATCACCGGGCAGGCGTTTGTTACCGCCCCGAATAAGTTCGAAGCGCTGGCGACCTGCGATGCGCTGGTTCACACCCATGGCGCGCTGAAAGGGCTGGCAGCCTCGCTGATGAAAATCGCCAACGACGTTCGCTGGCTGGCCTCCGGCCCACGCTGCGGCATCGGCGAGATCAGCATTCCGGAAAACGAGCCGGGCAGCTCCATTATGCCGGGTAAAGTGAACCCAACGCAGTGCGAAGCCATGACCATGCTGTGCTGCCAGGTGATGGGTAATGACGTGGCGGTGAACATGGGCGGCGCGTCGGGTAACTTCGAGCTTAACGTCTATCGCCCGATGGTGATCCACAACGTACTGCAATCGATTCGTCTGCTGGCCGACGGCATGGAGAGCTTTAACGAGCACTGCGCGGTGGGCATTGAGCCAAATCGTGAGCGAATCAGCCAGCTGCTGAATGAGTCCTTAATGCTGGTAACGGCGTTGAACACCCATATCGGCTATGACAAAGCGGCCGAAATCGCGAAAAAAGCGCACAAAGAGGGGCTTACCCTGAAAGCCTCTGCGCTGGCGCTGGGCTACCTGACGGACGCCGAGTTTGATGCCTGGGTCCGCCCGGAAGCGATGGTGGGCAGCCTTACGTAATCACTGCGCCACATACAGGTGCAGCCGCGGAATAATTAGCTGTAGCGGCTGCGCCTGGGGTTTATAGCGATGCTGAACGTTTTCGGCATCGTAGTTCAGCAGTTCCCCGATATCCGGTACTACCGCACCCCGATCCGCATCGTAGAGCGCAATCAGCGGCGTTGGGCAGGCATACTGCACCTGCTTTTGCTGCCCGGCATACCAGACGCGGGCGATAGGCTGCACCTTCACCGGACGCTTTATCTTAAGACGCGTATCAGCCGGCAGGGAGGCAATGCTGTGGTACTCCTGCTCCAGCCGTTCAATCCACTGTTCCCGCGACCACGGGGCGACCGTCCGAGGCGATTTCAGGCTTTTCTCCAGCTGCGCCAGGATCTCATCGCGCGTGAAGTTTTTAATGATGTGCTTGTTGGCCCAGCCGAAGCGCAGCGTGGCGGGGTGGCGCAGTACCGTCAGCGAGCGGTAAGCGTTCAGGGTGATCAGCCCCGGAAGCTGGCGATGCACCCATTCAAAGCGGGCAGCGGGCGCCAGCCCGGACTCAACGGTCACGATCTTCTCGAAGGCGGCTTTCAGCGCATTAATATGCGTAATCTGCGCCTCAATCTCTTCACGCGTTGCGGTATCCGTTTGCAGACAGATGACGCCGGGCAGGCGAACGGCGGCCTTACTGCTGCGATTTTCGGACTGCTGCTGGATGAACAGGCGGCGATAGTGCTGCAACGTCAGCTCCAGGGCCGCCTTACCAATATGCTGCGTCACCTCAATGGTGTTCAGCGGATCGTGTTCCGCGCCTTTCGCCACGTCGGGCAGGGAAAAGACACGGGCGGCCAGCAGGCGGCAGCCCTCTAGTTCCCCCGTCAGGGTCAATAACGCCTGCTCTATTTCCCGAAACGTGGTGTTCAGCCTTTCGATGAGATCGTAAGTCGCCATGATCGCCCTTAATTAGTTACAACATACTAAAGGTATAGCACAACACGCCGGGTCAGGCCAGCGTGCGGTTTAGGTCAGGCAGGTACGGGAAGGGGAATGTTGTGATAGATCGGCCAGCTAAAGACGAAACGGGCCCCTCCCAGCTCGCTCGCTTCGCAGCGAACCGTGCCGCCCATCGCCTGGGCAATGGATCGGACAATCGCCAGCCCCAGACCACAGCCGCCGGTAGCACGGTCGCGGCTGGGGTCGAGGCGCACAAACGGCTCGAAAACCTTTTCACGCTCGGCTGGCTCAATGCCGGGACCATCGTCCTCCACATGCAGAATCGCCTGGCTCCCCTGTAAATCTAAACCTATGCGCAGCGTCGTTTCGCTGTAGCGCATGGCGTTGTTCATCAGATTATCCAGCACGCGTTCCATCAGGCGCATGTCCAGCGCGCCGTACGCCCCGGAAGTAATAGTCGTCAGCAGTTTTCGCTGAGGATTAACGCTCTGCACATCGTTAATGTGCGTCTGTAACCAGGCGGGGAGATCCGGCGTACTCAGGTGCAACTCTGTCTGAGGCCGATCGAGGCGGGCATAGGTCAGCAGCTCTTCAATCAGCGCTTCTAACTGGCCAATATCCCGATTGAGCGCCTGGGATTCCGCATCGGTCAGGTTTTCGCTCATCTCCAGACGATACCGCAGGCGTACCAGCGGCGTGCGCAGTTCATGTGCAATGCCGTCGATCAGCTGTTTCTTACTGGCAATCAGGGCGTTGATGTTATCGGCCATCTGGTTAAAGGCAATACCGAGGCGGTCAAAGCTGGAGCCGCTGTCGAAGTGTATGCGTTCAGTGAAATGACCTTCCCCAAAACGCTGCGCGGCGGATTCCAGTTTCAGCATGTCCTGCCAGTGCGGGCGCATCCACATGAAAACAGGGAAAGCGAGCGAGATGGCAATGAAGCCCAGCAGGGCGAGATCCAGCAGGCGCATCTGGTGCAGGTAATAGAGGTAGGGTACCGGCCCAACGGCCAGGACATAATGGCTGCGGGGAATACGCTGAATAAAGGTGTATTTTTCGTCCAGCGCCACGATGTCTCCGTCGCGCAGGCGCTGCATCGCGGGCGGCGCTAAATCAAAATCCTTCATCGGCTCGATGCGCAGATCGAACGACAGATTCAGATCCAGCTCTTTTAAGGTGCGTGCCCAGTCATGCGGGGGAATTTCACGCAGCTCGCTGCGCATCAGGTAGAGGGAGCTTTTCATCAGGTCGTCCAGGGATTGTCTGCCCGCGCGCTCTGCGGTGAATTTATAGACCAACCCGACCAGCATCGTCATTACCAGGAAGCAGACAAACAGCAGAAGATAAAACTGTACAAACAGCTTTTTCATTAAATATCACCGGAAAATCAATAAATTAACTACTTTGTTTTTAGCTTCAGGGGCACTATAGGGGCATTAGCATATCCGCCAAAGCGCTGATTCAAAAATGATACCTGATCGCTATCGAGAGCATTTATCCACGCAGAGTATACATGGAAGACCATCTCTGCATTCTCATGACCCATCTGATTCGCTATAAAAGCAGGATTAGCACCTGCCGACAACATCCAGCACGCGTATGTATGACGCAACTGATAGGGGCGTCTGCGGCGAATGCCCGATCGTCTTACCGTAATATCCCATAGTGACACAATAGAACTAACTGAATAGTAGGCTGCCTGCTTGCCTTTCTGAGGTCGAGGCATAAACACAAAATGCAGTTTCTGCGTTTCTGTTTTTCCGAACTCCCGGTGGTGAAAAGTGATTGGTACCTTTGGGGAACCTCCCGTTAGCACCTTTTGAGCTCGCAAAGCCTCCAGAGCCGGCTCAAGTAACTTTATCCTCCGGTATCCAGCTTCAGTTTTGGGTGGTCCAAACAAGCCTTCCTGAGTTAGATTGCGCGCTATGTTAGCTTCGCCGGAATTAAGATCGATATCTTCCCAGGCAAGAGCGCAAAGCTCGCCGGGCCGAACGCCGGTGTAAGCAAAAAATTGCCACATGTTTTTTTGCTGAGGCGGAGCAGTCTCTTTCAACTGCTCAAACTCATGTCTCAGAAGTGGGTCTGGTTTTGTTTGCCCTTTACGAAGCCTTTTTATCCCGACATATGGTTGATATGAAATGACTTTATTTTTAACCGCATAGTCGAGGATTTGTCGCAGGATGGCCAGATAATAATCTACTGTTCTAACGGCGCGGCCGGTTTTATTTCTCCTCTTTTCGGGTGCATAGTTAGTCTCGCCAGTCAGTAATTCTTTTCTCCAGCCCAGAATGTCGCTGTTGGTGATGGATGCAACCAGTGTTTCAGGGCCAATTAGTTTTGTTAACGTTCTTACAGCTATCCCATAGCTTCTTGTGGCATTGGGGGAGAGATCGATTTTATGGTTTTCGTGCCAGGTTGCTGCAAGTTCTGCGAACGTCGTAATATTTTTAGATGCATAAAACTTTGCTGCTACCTTTGACTCCGGAAACACGCCCCGGTAGTCAAAAGTGCCCAGCTGAATCTCGCTTACAATTTTGGCCCTTAGATTCCCGGCTTTTTTGAGATTCGAAGCATTTACGATCCATCCTTTCAATGTTTCTCGGCATCTAACGCCCTGAAAGTTGAAACTTATTCGTATCTTATTGTTGTGGATCTCAACACCCGTTGGCATTGCAGCCATTATGCCTCCTTCACAAACCTGTTAATGTTTGGGATGTTGTACCAGACAAGTCCTCGCTCTTCGGAGCAGCTTCCATCCAATGGGATTCTCTTAAAATGAACACCTTCTACCCAGGAGGTTTGGCGATAGCTTTTAATCTGACGATCTGTAAGGCCTGTCTTCTCTTTTAGTTTTGAAGCAACGCCCCATTCTGAATCGTAAATTACCTGCGACATTGTTCACCTCAGGTAACCGGCATGAGTATAGATATGCCGGTCTTTAATCGTTGATATTTCAGTTTCAGTTTGCCTGGCCGGGCAGGGAACGCAGTCGGCGCATGCCGGTCATTGCTGTGGCCACGTAGCTTGCCTTGCAGTTGACCACTTCAACCCAGACCTTCACGCCTTCCACTCTCACCGTATAGGTCTCTTTCATCTTGCTGCGCCCATAGTCACCATATCTTCGCTGGTGGGCTGCGAGTGCGATTTCACATGCCTGGCGAGCCAAAGGGGATTGCTTACTGCCTCGATTAATCAGTCGCATTTCTTCTCCTTGAGGGAGGGATTCCCCTCCCGATCTCGTTAGCCCACATATTCCGGTTTCATATCCGCCAGGGTGATTCTGAACTGACCATGCAGCTCGTCGCCCAGATGGCGTTTCGACGATGCAAGAACGCGCTCTACTTCTGCGAACCGCGCAGCTGCATCAGGATCATCTGATGGTGGCAAGGAATTGATTGCGGCCTCAACCTTGTTGCGTGCGTCTACCAGGTAATAACGCTTCACGGCCTTGTTTTTCAGCTCAGTGAACAGGGCAGAACCCAGCGTTGCTTTCACGGTTTCAATATCTGCGCGCAGAGCTTTAGCGCTATCCACATCCTGAGCCGCCTCGATGCGGTCACGGAAATCATCAGCAAGTGCATCGATGTTTTGAGCTGATTCCTGAGCCGTTTGCGTTGTAGTGACGTTGTCACCTGAAATGTCTGCAAGGCTTACGTGCTGCGCTGAGGCAGGGTTTACCTCTCGTTCTTCACGGCGATCATCCAATTCATCGGGGGTATAAACGCCCAGAATCACATCCGGACAGAACAGTCTCGCCCAACGTTTGACAGCCAGGTACGCCAGCTGCTGGCGAGGGTCGTCAGCCCACAGGGTAGAGTTTCGGGTACGGGCCTGAGCCAGCAGTAAATCCAGTTCTCTCGGCTGGTCTTCGCCTTTCAGGGTTGCGCGGATAATGATGCCGATCCCGGCTTCGTCAGCCAAGGTCCAGCCCGGGACGCGGTACTCGCCTTTATCGCCTTTACGGATGTGGAATTTTCCTACAACCTTTTCCCATGGACCGTACCACTCATAATCAAAACGACTGGCAAGCACGCCGCTGCGTGAAATGACGGCATTAACCAGTTGAGCTTCATACCCGAGCACACCGTTAATCAGGTGCGTCTTCTGCGCCACGGCAAAGGGATTCATCTGCCACTGTGCCGCTTGCATTGCTACCGCCATGCAGTCGGCCTGATTACCCTGTAAGTGTTTAGGAACAGTCGCGGTGCCTTGCGCCATGATCTGCGCGAACGTGCTGATGGCGTTCAGATACTGGGAATCGAACAAAGCCACGTTTGAGTTAACAACGGTGTTTTGGTCAGTAACCGTAACATTAGTATTTTGCATAAATCCCCCTTAAGCCTGAGCGCGCAGCGCTTCAAGGCGGCGCAGGTCGAAGTCGTTCAGTTCGTCGGTGTAATTGTCGATGATTGGCGCTGGCCATTCCCCTGTGTCGAAGCCGGTTGCTATAGCGCGCATTGCTTTTCGATACTCGAGCATGCCCAGTTCCAGAAGGTCTGCGGATGCCTCGATGATGGCGATCCAGTGATAGTTCTCGTCTTTGTTGACGAAAATCCAGAAGAACTGGTCCAGCGCCGCGGTTTCGCAGTACATAGCCGCGCTCAGGTGATAATCACGTTCAATGATTTCCCGGTGTAGCCTGGCGCGCAGGCTTTCCTGCTTAACGTTCCACATGCTGATGGTTTTCAGGTCAGCACCAATACGCACGCCGTCCAAGTCGATCTCAAGGTCAGGGCGCACACGAACTTCCAGGCCCGTCTCCTCATCAAAGCCGAAGTAACTCACCTCGACGGCGCGGCTCGGGTGGGTCAGCAGCATGCCAGCGGTCGGGTGTGCCAGAAGAGCTTTTTGAATATCCAGCGCGGTGCTGAGTTGCTGGCGTGTGACCAGTACTTTCCCTTCCGGGTTGTCGCGCCAGGCATCTAGCAACTCGTCGGCAAACACGGCATCTGGTTTGGCTGCCTTCACGGCCTGGATCATGTCTGCTTTGGTACCGGACACTTTCAGTGGCGCCGGTTTCTGTGCTTCCTGAGCCACAAGGTCAGGGTTGATGATTGCCAATTGCTCCAGCAACGCGTCACGGCTGCCGCTGGTTTTAACCGGCGTCGGCAGGGTCGCGTTGTACTCTTTGATGCAAGCCTTCATTGCCGTCGCCGTCTGCTTCTGGTCACCATCAATACGCTGGAAGTCAGCTGGCAGCGCCATATAGTTCTGCGCCGTTTCTTCCAGGTTAGCGCCAAGCGGAACCTGCGGCGGCAGGGTGGCGTTGTACTCTTCCAGTAACACCTTAATGTCGTCGGCAAACAGCAGCGCCGGCAGGCTGGCATTGTACTCATCGATAAAGGCGCGCAGGGTCGCGGCCGTTGTGAATGCGCCTTCCGGGATTACCGGTTCAACGCTGAATTCTGCGTCCAGTTGTTCAGGCTGCAACGCCAGCGCATGTACCAAGTTGCCCATGTCCAGCACCGCAGAGCGCTCTTTGACGATGGTTTTCTCAACGTGGCGCGCATTGAAGTACATCAGCGACACACGGGCATCTTTCACCTGAGTTGAGCTGATGCCGTTTGCTGCGTGATAAACATCATTCGGCAGACCTTCGTAGCGGCCAGGTTCGAAGTATGCAGGGAACTCCACTTCTGGGTTCGATTCCTGAACGTCAATTGTTGTTTCGTGCAACTGGTCTGCTTCTACGGAATCTGTCTGCGAATTAGCTGCATCAGTGCTTTCGCTCGGTGGTACCGAACCAACATCTTCGTCTTTTTCTGGCTTAGCCGTTTCCATCTGCACATCGCTGGTGGTCTCCGCTGTGTTTTCCGTTTTTTCGACTTCATTTGAGTTGGTATTGATGACCGGTTCGGTATTTCCATCCATCAGGCCATCGATGAAGAACACGCCGCTTCCAAGGCTTGCGACCTTTGTCTGGCTTGGAGTACTTGGTTCTTCCACTGTGGAATGACGAACCTCGCGGGAGTCTTCGTTCCATTCTGGATAGCCTTTAGAGCGCTCACCGCTTTCATAGATGCCGTTCGCCGTGAACCACTCACGCACCTGGCTACGCAGTTTGGTTGTGCTTTCTTCTCCAGACCATGAAATAGCGCGGGTAACTCCAAAAATACTGTTGGCGTCGTAGTCGAGGATGTCGGTGGTTTTACTAAGAACCTTGAGCGCCTTGGCGTGCGACTCATCTTTTTTGTCAGCGAGTTCTTTGGCGGCCAGGAGTTGCGTACGGTTGATTTGCCCCGGTACTGCATCTGGGTAAAGCTGAGCAATCGCGATCTCAATGCTCAAGTTCGCCATGTTCTGGGCAACAGCGCGTTTATAGGATTCGGTTGTTTCTGGTTTTTCTGGTTCTAAAGGTGCAGGAGAACCTACTTCAGAAATTCGATTACCCTCAACCCATTCGCGCACCAGGGTGCCGCGGTCAATGTAATCAGTCGCAGCCCAGATTCTGGTGAATCGGAGAACCAAAGCGAGTTCGTGACGCTTCTCCTGGCTGAACACTTTGCGAATGGCGTCGGTGTAGCGCCACAGGTCTTTGGTATCGTAACCCTTCACCTCTTCGCAGTTTTCTGCCGCCAGCAGCAGGTTCTGGACATAGCTGTTGTCTGTGTCCATTTCCAGCGCGCTGATACCTTCGTATTCTTCGCGGGTTAAGTGGTGGCGCAGTTCATCGGCGGTGAACTGAGCGAGTAGCTGCTTGCGAAATGGCATACGAACGACCGGATAACGTGTGGTTTCGTCATCATTCTCGTCAATCTGAATACCGTTTTCAGGTTCTGGAACCTGATCGGTTGTAAAATCGGCGTCGCTGGTTCTTTCTGATTTGAGCAGAGTAAGCTTTCCGTTCCTCCACTCTCTCACTACCTCATTACGGTCGCCGGCATCTACTCTCAACCAGTCGGCCATGAAAGCAGTAAGTAGCTTTACTTCGTGCTCTTCATCTGGCGCGAAGACCTGCTTAATCGCCTGAACCAGTTTCCACTCAGCGTTCAGGCTGAGTTCGGCAACTTCAGGGATGTCGTTCTTCGCCAGCAGCAGATTCTGGAGATAGGTGTTGCCTTCATCCAGAGACATTTCGCTTGCAGCCAACTGCTGCTCTTTAGTGATGTTTGACTGGTATTTGTCGCTGATCAGGTGGACAGCAAAACGGACCGCTGGAGTGCGGTTTTCAAGCGGGACACTCTCGACGATAGTTTCGAATTTAACGGTCGTTTCCGGTGCGGCAGTTTTGTCCACGGCACCAGTCGACTCAGTACCAGCCTTTGGCAGCCAGGAGCGTCCATCGTCCTGGAGGGCGTAGCGTTTGCACCAGGTGTAATCCACTGTGCTTTCTTCCGGCAGGTCGTTGTAAACAGGGAAATCGGTGCGAACCGGTTTGGCATAATCCTTACCGCGGCCGGTTTCAATACCGGCATCTTCCAGCTCAACATCGAGCTGTAGGTTTGCACGGGCTTCTGATTTAGCAGTGAACCAAATCACTGCGTCTTCTTTGCCAGATTTCTGCGTAGCCTTAACTACATAGAAAAATTCCATGTGAGATCCTCTTTTTTGGATGTAAGATCCCCGGGCCAGAGATAGCGCCCATTGGGTGAACTTTGGTTGTTTAAGTAGTTTTCCGGTGTAACTTTGGTCGGGAGCACCGGACGTACGGGCCGCCTTGCGCGGCTTTTACGTTATGCCTCGTGGGCCATCTGGTCGTACGAAGCACAACGTTCAGAGCAGTATTCTTTTTCTTTGCGCGCCAGCTGTGAGCCGTTGCGATAGAGAAGGGTGCTTTTAACTACTTCCTCCGGTTCAACCGGCTTGCCGCAGTACCCGCATTTCGTCGAGTTACACATCTGGATCCCCCTTTTGCGCCAGCAGGTAGCATAAGCGGCGAAGAATCACTTCGAAGAAGTTCAGCTTTACAGCCTGTTGCCGTCCTGGTTTGCGTGCGAAATCAATCATTCTCACCCTCGTTTGCCTTAACGCCGGCCAGCGGAACGTTTACACCTGATGCGCTTTAATCTCTCCACCTCATCCGACTGTTCATATGCCGTCGGCGGCTACTTCGTGGGCATCCTGCCTTGGTGGAACGTGATGCGTCTTGATGAGTTAGATTAAACACAAAGTTTAAGTGCAGGTCAACAAAATGAGTAATTTTAAATAAACAAAATGTTTATTCGGTGCTTATTGAGAGTGAAATTTTGTTCTTTGGAGGCAAAAAATTCGACGGAATGATACAGGCTGGAAGTCCGGGAAATGGGCGCTTAGTACAAGGGATGTGCTAGTTATTAGAGGGGCATAAAAAAAGGCCACTTTATGGCCATTTCTTATAGTAGATCTTTACGAATCATTGCTGAAAGGATTACTCAATCATCCTGCGAACGAATCCGGCCTTTCATATACTTATCATATAGTTCGTCTAGCTCTTTCAGGCGAAGCGCGAAGATGCGAAGCATGTTCTGTTGTTCTTCTTCGGGAAGCTGACGGTAAAGTTCCAGCAGGCGTTGTTCGTCCGGCTTCAGTCCATCTTTCTCGCCAACATCTTGGCCAAGCAGCCACTCAAGGCTCACCCCAAGCGCATCCGCCAGCTTAATCGCTGAGCTTTTACCAATCGTCCCACGTACGAACCAGTTATTGACCGACTGAGCACTGACGCCACAAATACGGGCCATGTCTGATTTGGTCAACTTCTTGAGCTCAAGAATCTCGTTAAGCCGCTGAACTTGTGGGTGGTTAATCTGATGAGTTTTTTTTTTCATGGACGAATTCTAAACCAAATGTTTATTAGCTCAATATTCAAAATGTTGACACCAACATAAACAATATGTTTAATTGCGTGGTTATTACAGGAGCTATTTATGAAAGCAATTGATAAAGCAATTACCAAAGCAGGAACTGCTACGCGCTTAGCGCAACTGCTAACCGTAAGCGCCATGACTGTTAGTCATTGGCGAAATCGATATCAGGGCGTCGTCCCGGCAGATCGAGTTCTGCAAATTTATGGGGTTACCGGCGTAACTCCGCACGAGTTGCGCCCAGATCTCTACCCAAACCCAACAGACGGTTTACCTAAACAGGAGCCCTAACAATGCAAACTGTTTCATTTCAACAGAGTAGCAGAGCTTCGTCTAATTCACTGATATTCCAGTGTCATCAAAGCGAACCGGCAGCGCAGGATGTTGATCATCGAGATATTTGTTCTGCTGTCCGGGCGTGGGCTGCGGCAGAAGGGCGCGTAGCTGTTGCGCTTCAAATCCAAGAAGCGGCGGAAGAACTCCAACTTGATGGCGTGGATTTCTCTGGCCAGGCAGATGTCTGGAACGTGAAGCTGTTCCGCTGGCTCGACAACAAAGAAGATTCCGCTTCGTACCGAAAGAACGTCGAACAACTCGTGGCCGCGATCATGTCTGTCTTACCGCTTCGATACCGCGACCGTGTCGTTAAAAACGACTCGTTTGCCTACCGCATGGCCAGGTTGGAAAAAGAGGTGAGTGAGGCGAAGCAAGCTTTGATGCTCGATGCACCGAAGAAGGAAAAGCTGAGGGAGTTAGGCGAGGGGATTTTCGAAATGTTCAGAGTCGATCCTGACCTTACAGCGCCGCTGCTGGCGATGGTCACAACCATGCTGGGGGCAATGTGAAGACTTCAGAAAAGGCGAAAGCCGCGGTGCTCGAACACCAACGGCTTTCAGGTGCAAAAACGGAGTGTAATTGCGGAGCTAAGTATGTCAAACACAGCTGAAATTATCAATTTCCCCCACAGAACCGAACAACCGGGAGGTCGTATGGCCGACCTGTCGAACGGGTATACCAAGGTCGCTAACGAGATCCAACAGCTCAAGCCTCGTCTGAGAATGTCAGGCCGGGAGTGGCAGTGTTTTGAAGCAGTGATCTGGCTTACCTACGGCTGGAACAAGAAGCAGGACCGTGTGACGAACACGGTGATAGCCGAACTTACAGGGCTGAGTGATTCCCACGTTTCGGATGCGCTCAAATCACTTGCTGAACGCAAAATTATCTTCAGTCAGAAACAGGGTGTGATGAAAACGGTCGGTATAAATACTGACCTTTCCGCCTGGATTTTAGACAAACCGAAAACGGGAAAAGTCTTCCCGAAATCGGGAAAAGTGTTACCGAAAACGGGAAAAACCTTCCCGGAAACGGTAGACACCCAAGACTATAACAAGAACAATATTAAAAGATCCTCGTCTCGGAATTCTGACGAATCCCGAAACCAGAAAACTCAAAAGTTTCTCTCGCGCCATCCAGAAGCTGCCGCCGGGATATACACCCCGGCAGGTAAATCATGGGGATCCGCTGACGACCTCAAGGCCGCTCGCTGGATTTACGACAGGCTTCTCACCGTCAACGCTTCGCTATCCGAACCAAACTGGGCTGAATGGGCAAACACCATCAGGCTGATGCGCGTCCAGGACAAGCGCACGCACTACGAAATCTGCGATTTGTTCCAGTGGGCCAACAGGGACGAGTTCTGGAAAGACAACATCCTGAGCCCTTCGAGTCTGCGCAAACAGTGGGATCAGCTCACCACCAAACGGCTGCGCGCAACCGGGGCGGTAAAACCTTTCCGGAGCGGTATCGACCTGCATAACACCGACTGGATTGACGGGGTACTGGAATGAAAAACCTTGCCGAGAGCATTCGCAATTTTGACAGGGAACAGGCTCGCCGTGTGGCCCATAACTTGCCTGAGCAGTACACCGAGCGCGAACAAACGCAGCAGGTGGCGCAGATTATCAATGGGCTATTCGTACAGCTGGCCGCCGCGTTCCCGGCAAGCCTGGTTAATCGCAGCCAGGAAGACGTGAACGAGATTCGCCGGCAATGGGTGCTGGCGTTCAAAGAAAACGGGATAACCACAATGGAGCAGGTTGAAGCAGGCATGCGCATGGTGCGTCGTCAGGAGCGTCCATTCCTGCCGCCACCTGGCCAGTTCATCAAGTGGTGCAGGGAAGGGCGCTGCGTGCTGGGAATCACCACCGGTGACGTCATGGCTGAATACTGGAAGTGGCGTAAGCTGGTGTTCCGGTACCCGAGCAGCGAGCTGTATCCGTGGCCTAAGCCGGTTTATTACCACATTTGCCTCGAACTACGGCGCCGCGGAACTGATGGGCAACTCAGTCATAAAGAGCTCGAGCGTGAAGCCGGAGATATTCTGGATAAGTGGGAAAAGCGGGTGCTGGCTGGGAAGCCGATTCCGCCTGTTCGACGGGCTCTGGCTGCGCCACTGACGCAGAAGGGGCCAACGCCAGCTGAGTTGCTCAAAGCCAAGTATGAGCGGATGAAAGCCGATGGGAGGGCGTAGGGATTAAATGGTCTGCTTTGAGCGAGGAACGGACATTGCTAACAGCCTTCTGTGTGAATTATCAGGGAACACGTCAGATTAATCGACCCTTCCCGCAAAGAGCCAAGGCTCTGGCATCTCGTGCTGTTCTCCTGGTAGAACAGCCAGTCGCAGGTAAGTATTATTGAATGAGGCACATGCGCGGCCTGCGCCGTTATAGTCCCATCCACAGCGCAATTAACGCCAGCAGTGCGGGCAGCACCTGCACATAAAGAATTATCCTGCTGGCGGTGATTGCGCCAAACAGACCCGCAATCAGCACGCATACTAGAAAAAACAATTTAAACTGGAGACCACCGTCGCCCAGCCACAGCCCCCAGAACAATCCCGCCGCTAAAAAACCGTTATACAGCCCCTGATTGGCGGCTAGCACCCGGCTGTCTCGGGCGAAATCAGCGCTGAGATTAAAAGCCTTGCGGCCTGTTTTCGTGTCCCACAAAAATATCTCAAGCACGAGAATATGTATGTGTATGACGGCGACAAGCGCGATAAGAACGGAAGCGATCATGAGCCATTCTCACAAAGAAGAACGCAATATCAACAGTATATACTGAGCAGCTGGTTTGCGGCGGTCATTATGCCGTAGCCGATACCCGTCCGGCCGCGCGCCACCAGACAATTAATGCCGCAAGCGCCACCCCCCCAAGCGTCGCAAATGCCATGCGCCATGACGAATGCGCGACGATGCTGCCCGCCAGCGCCGGGCTAAACGCGGCACCCGCGCCCTGCATCAGCATAATCACGCTCTGCCCCGCGTTGATGTGCCCGGACCCGCGTAGCGCGTTAACAATATAGCCCGGCACCGCCACGCCCAGGATCCCAGCGGCAACGCCATCCAGAATTTGCACCGGAATAACGGATAACGGCCCGGCAAAACTGGCGGCCAGGGCGGCGCGCACCGGCAGCACAATAAGCGCAATCAGAATAAGCCGCCGGTAGCCATAGCGCTGCGCCTGCGCGGAGGTCAGAAGGGCGACCGGGATCATCACGCATTGCGAAATCACTACCGTCGCCGCCGCGTAGATTCCAGGGCTCCACAGGCTGCTGCCGGTAGCAGCCACGCGCATGCTGAGCATTGGCAGCAGCGCAGCGTTTCCGAGGTGAAACAGCAGCAGCGTGATCCCGGTCGTCAGCAACACAGGATGACGCATCAGCACTGACAGCTGCGGCACCACCTGCGCCTTATCGCCGGTTTCAAGGCCGCGCGCCGCGTCATGATCAATATCCTGCTCGCGGATCGCCAGTACGCTAAGCGCGGTGAAAACCGCCATGCCCGTCATCAGGACAAAGACAGCGCCGATGCCCCACAGCCACATCGCGCCGCCTGCCAGCACGGCCGCCAGCATATTGCCGCCGTGGTTGAACGCCTCGTTGCGGCCCATCTGCCGCGTGAAGCCGCGCTGGCCGGTCAGGCCCAGCGTGATCCCCGCTACCAACGGGCCAATCAGCGCGGCGACCAGCCCGGACACAATCTGCGAAAACATCGCAATGCTGTAACGGGTGCTGTACCAGAGCATGAGCGTCGCCAGCGTGACCAGCGCGCAGCAGGCGAGCAGCAGCAGGCGCTTTTTGCGCGTGGCATCGATCATAATCCCTGCGGGTACCGTCGCCAGCAGCGCCGCAATCCCGCCTGCGGTCATCACAAATCCAATATCATCCGGTCGCCAGTGCTGTTCAGTGAGATAAATGCCGAGAAAGGGGCCGAGCCCATCGCGCACATCCGCCAGAAAAAAGCTCATCAGGCAGAGCGCCTGTAGCGATCGCAACATCTTCATTCTTCTCCCTGCAAAAGGTGGTGACCCGAGATGATGTTATTATATTGTTATCAATGCATTATGGCAGTATTGAAAAAAGGCTAGCAAGATAAAAAGTAACCAAATGAAACGGGCAAGCGGTTGTGCCCGACGTCAATAAACCTGCATCGAGCAACGCTTTATTTGAGAGGTTGTAGTGATCCTTTCCCCGTTAAACAACACTGATGGTTGTTAACTACTTTCGCTACTGGCACAAAGCTGACATTCCAGCCTGTGTATGACCGTAAAAACTACCTTCGCGTGATAAGCCGCTTCGGGTAATGACGAGGCGCTTTTGTGACATGCTGGAAAACCAACTTAGATGTTCACTGAAAGCCCGGTTACCCTGGCTAAACGACCCTTAGAAATTTCTAAGGCGAAATAGTCACATAAGTCTTCTCCACGTGTGTTATAACCGAGTTACAAATCGCCACCACTGGCGGTAAAGAGGCATCTCATGAAACAGCGCATTACAAGAGCAATCGGCCTCAGCAAGTTCTCGCCACGTTGGGTTAAGGTTATCTGTTTACGATTGACTAAAAACGATATTGAGCGCTCCCTCAACGCACTTCTAGCCACAATTGATGAATCTGAGCTATCTTCGGAGCAAGTCAAAGCATTAAGAGAATGCGTTGAGAGAATTAACATCGCAAGGGGAAAGAGGATGAAAGCGTGAGCACTTCAGATAAAAGGTAAGCCAATACTGTATAGGCGCGGCAGCGTTTGCTGCCCAAGTATCGCTTACCGGTCGGTACCAGCTGAGCTATAAAAGCCAAATATGACTGGATGAAAACTGGTAGGAGGGTATAGGGATGAACTGGTTCTTCGTAAACGAAATTGAGGCCAAATATCTAAGCCTGCGCCGTTTACCGCATTTTAGCTGAGTACTGAAGCATTGCTTGTGCATCCGCCGGGCCCGCTGACTTTTCACTATATATTAGTTTATCCGCTTCCAGCTTGACACCCATCGATTATGACTGCGTTAAGCCTATGAAAAAGTAATAAGTCTACAAGTTTTTTTTAACATTCTATGAATTCATTAGATTCTGGCCAGAAGATCTTCAAATATCCATTTTTATCATATTTTGAAAAAAGATTGCCCTGGAAGCAAAATATACCAGCGGATTCTAGCCACATCCATTCTTCTGGTTGTTCGACACCTGTTGCACAAATCCTTATCTCTAAAAGTTCGCCGCAACGTATTAAACTTTGCAGTATCGCCTGCTTAGAGCCGTCCTTATGTATATTATGGATTAGTTGAGGGTGTATTTTGAGCTTCTCAGGCTGAAATTTCGAAAGAAACAATAAACCTGCATTTCCCACACCAAAGTCATTAATAGCAACACTTAAACCGCAGCTTTTGAGAATCTGCACGGAATGCGCGAACTCATCAATTTCAGGGATTATTTCGCTCTCAGAAAACTCAACTATAACTTGTTCTGGGTGTAAGTTACTTTCTCTGATGTAATCGAGCAAAATCTCAATCGCATTCGGTACCCTCAGTAAGGTTAAAGGCAAGAGTGTTATTGATACTCGTTGTGAAGAGGTAATGAAACCCCCTGCAATTTTTAACAAATCTTTCTTCGATTCCAAATCAAAAAGTAAATTATTGGCTTTTATAACGTCATTATCTGATTTAGCATTCAAGACAAAAGAATGGATCTGGGCAGCGAGAGGGTCTATAACTGCATACATATCTTCGATAATGGCGGGATCAACTGATGATACATCTATTTGATCGGATGAAAAAAACCAACTGAACCTATCAGGAAGTTCATAATAGCTATCTGTCTCAGCAGAATCTATAAATGTACGGAAAAACCTTAAGGCTCTGTCGTTGTAAAGCATTTTATGTTGGGTTGTTCCACGTTGAAGAACCCTGTCCAGACACTCTTCTTTACTGAATAGTCTTATATCAATTAATTCCATGCCTGAGCGGCCAAATCGTCGATAGGGGGCATAATCGGATAAGAGTTCTACAATGTTGAAGTGAAGTGTATCCAGGCAAATCTTTTCATAGATTTGCATTACAGCTGCTTCATCACCTTCCAGAAGCTGTAGGAAATGAATCCCATTGAAAAGTAAAACACCAGTTACCCCCACACATTCATTTCGGGAATTTGCTTCACTGACCATGTCAATAATGGATTGAATTGGTGTATCAGCTCGCAGGTGGCTTCGATAGATGAGAGTGGTAAGCATAGTTGCACACTTTAAAGGATTTTCTTCTAAAGTAGCATAAGAAAGATCAGTTTGGGCTATTTAACTGAAAAATTTACAAATTCGAGTACGGTACCGTTAAAATTGTCCATGAAGAGTAAAATGCTTCACAAAAAAACCAGTAAATTAATGTGGTTTAATCCTGCAAGAAATGCACGATTCTGCAACGTAAATTTGCTTGGTATGCACACGTGACAAAGTAAAAATTGATTCTAAGATTGTGATAGTAAAAATTATCACATGGAGGTTCTAATGGTTTTCATTGTGGCTTTAACTTTATCTCTTCTTCTTTGCGTAGCGGGCCTTATCTTCATTTTGCTGGAGCTAGTTAGCATAGGCTGCAACCCTGAACGACATTGAACGATACGTGCAAGAAATCCAGCAAAAGCATTGAATGAAAGGCACTTGACCTCAAGTTAGCTTGAGTTTTTAAGATGGCGATTCTCGATATAGTCAAAGGATTAGCCTAATGAAAGAGATTGATGTCGGTTTTACGCACGTTGCGTTTGTTGTTAGAGATTTGGAAAAAAGTATTGATTTCTACAGCCGTTATGCTGGTATGGAAGTCGTACATAGGCGAGAGCCTGATCTTCCGGAGGCACGTAAAGTCGCGTGGTTAAGTGACCGAGCTCGCCCTTTTGCGCTTGTCCTTGTCCAGGTTGATGCTGTGACTGACACCCCTTTAGGTAATTTTGGTCACTTGGGAGTAGCTTGTTCAAGCATTGAAGAAATCGACAATAAGGTAGCGATGGCTAGAATGGAGGGCATCTTGCGAAAAGAACCGGCTCAGGCAGGCGAACCGGTAGGTTATTATGTCTTCTTCGCTGATCCTGATGGCAATACACTTGAACTTTCTTATGGTCAGAAAGTCGGGATCGAGGCTTTACGTCAGGATGATAGAGTGCCTGCATCTCAGTGAATTTCGATAATCGGTTGGATCACATTACGCTTTGGTAATGCTTCATGTCGTTTCAGAGCTTGCTGACTAATTTTTTTCTCAATAACAGCAAGCTCCATAATAGCCTTTCCGAATTTTCATTCTATTAATTTCACCTCAAAACCAAAATCTTGTAGCGAAACTGCACAAAACTCCACTTAAAGCTATTCAACATAACTATTGATTTTTGAAGGCCAAATCCGAGATTCCTACTATATCGTCCATAAAACAGATACCTACAAGCCTGCAAGCGCTCCGTCGTCCTAACACTCATTAATCGTTGCAAAATCCGTGAGATACGTTTATAAATGCACTGTATATGCATACAGTTGTTCATTGCGGAGGGGAAAATGAAAATCGAGTTATCCATTGATCGCATGAAGAAACTTCCTGATAGGGCTATACCTGCACTTGAGTCAAAACTGCTCGAAAGACTCAGTAAGCAGTTCGATGATTACCAGCTTACGATTAAGCGTGCCGGCAATGATGGGTTGGCTGATTTCGGGGGCGACAAGAAAGAGGTCGAACACAACGTGCAGAAGAACTGGAAAAGCGCGGACGAGTGGTTTTATTAATCGCGTGAATTTCACTGGAGCAGTTTCAAAGAGTATCGCTGTTTGCGTTCCCCTGGCTGTTCCCGGTTACTGTTTATTGCGTCAATACGTCGCTCTGGGGGAAATAGTGTGTAGTGCAGAAGCCTTTAATGCAGATGATCAATGGTACGACGTGGTCAGAAGGGCCGATAAAGCAGTTATTTATAGCTTCCCGGCGGAAGGGAGATATCTGGTTTATCGAGTAAATGGAATAGTTTCATTACGACCGTTACTCGACGAGGAAAAAATCTTTACTCTCAACGGGTTTATGCAATTTGCAAAACGACTGGGGTACCGAGTTACACCACCGTCTGATATTATTCTTTCATAGGCCTGAACAACCTATACCTGATGCGCCACGGAGATAACCATGGCGCTAGAATTACAACTTATAAAACACCACTCAGGAATACTGATCCCGGCTACGCCCGAGACCAGCGATATCCTGCAAACCAAAACCCGGCTTGGCGATGTTCTTGTTGCCGAGTTCAGGCGGGTACGAAACCCTGTATTTCACCGGCGCTTTTTCGCGCTTCTCAGCCTCGGTTTTGAATACTGGGAACCAGCCGGCGGGGCTATCTCGAGTAACGAGCGGAAGCTGATAACCGGCTACGCCAAGTTCCTGGCTTCGTATGGCGGGAATGAGGGCGCGCTGATCGACGCTGCCGAGCAGTATCTTGAGCAGGTTGCTTACCGGCGCGTCACAAATGGCATTAGCTTGTGCAAATCCTTCGATGCTTACCGCTCATGGGTAATCGTCGAGGCAGGGCACTTTGATGCTATTCAGCTACCTGACGGCACACTAAAAAAGCATCCACGTAGCATCTCATTCGCCAACATGGACGAACTCGAGTTCCAGCAACTTTATAAAGCTGCGCTCGATGTTCTTTGGCGCTGGGTCCTGTCTCGTTCATTCCGCAGTCGCGATGAGGCCGAAAATGTCGCCGCGCAGCTGCTTGGCTTTGCGGGGTGATGGGCATGCAACATTCTTGGTTCCATCATACCGAATGCAGCACCGAACAGGCCGACGAACTGGTTAAGCGTTACAGAGCGCGCGGTGTGAGAGTGGAGCGCAGCCTTAACCAGGATTACGTGACCTGGACTGTCAGTGCATTCCTTCCGACCTCAAATACACCAGCACGCCCGGATATACGCTGGCGAAACCGGATGTGGGGGGGAATGTGAAGACATATCAATTCACTTTGCCCTGGCCGCCGAGCAACAACCGGTATTACCGGCACAACCGCGGGCGCACGCACATTAGCGCTGAAGGCGTCGCGTATCGCTACGCGGTTGCCAGTGCCATTCGAAGCGCCCGGCTTAATATCCGGACGGCCGCACCACTCAAAATCCGAATTGAATGTCATATGCCCGACCGCCGGCGCCGCGATCTGGATAACCTCCAAAAAGCTGCATTCGACGCTTTAACCAAGGCGGAATTCTGGCTGGATGACTGCCAGGTAGTCGACTATCGCGTTGTGAAGATGCCTGTCGTTAAGGGCGGGAAATTAGAACTCACCATTACCGAGCTGGAGACCGCATGAATCTTGAAAATACCCTCAAATACCACTTCGCCAAATCGACAATGATTAGCGACTCTCCGCGTGCTACTGCGTCAGACTCATTAACCGGAACGGATATTATGGCCGCTATAGGCATGACGCAGGAACGGGCCGCCATGGGTTATAGCGCTTTTCTCGGGAAGACGGGGATCAGCAATAATGACCGGGAGAGGGCAATTGAATTGTTGGCCCAGTACGCGCTGACCAAATGTGACCGGGTTGCGGCATTGCGGAAGCTTGATGCAGAGATTAAACCGATGGTGATGCACCAGCTGGCCACCATCGCGTTCGAGGACTATTCCCGCAGCGCCGCCAGCGTGAAGCAGTGCGATAGCTGCAATGGGGAAGGGTTTGTTGATGCGGAGGTTTTCAGCACGAAGTCTCACACTCCGGCAAAAGAGAAGAAGTTCGTGAGGTTGTCCCTGAATATGGGCGTCGAAAATATTCGACCTTCTGAATACGAGGTACGCAGACATGTCAGGGAGATAGCTCGCGTTCTCTGCCCTCAGTGTAAGGGTAAGAAGGTTGTAAGTTGTGCCTGTAGAGATTGCCATGGACGCGGGAAAGCCATCAATCAGGCTCTTACAGAACACCAGGGCATCCCGGTTCTGGCTGATTGCAAACGCTGTAGTGGCCGTGGATATGAACGAATCCCATCTACCGAGGCATACGCAGCGGTGTGTCAGATAACTGATGCAATCAGCCTCGATTCCTGGAAGAAGTCTGTTAAACCATTTTACGATCATCTAATCACCAAGTTTGACATAGAAGAGGCTTGGGCTGATGCGCAGTTCAAGCAGATAACAAAATAGGGCGTGAATTTATCGTGAGCTATTTACTTTTCCCTAAACTGTGGTAATTTTAGTCTAACGATGGGCTTTATATATCCATAGTTAAAAATTCTGAACCTCGCTACGGCGGGATTTTTGTTTCTTTGTAAATAGTAAATAAAATGTATCTTTTAAGCGTTATGCCGCGTAAAGTGCTCAGGTGGTGAATCCCCCTAAGCGGTGGGGCGGCTAGGCAAAACCAGTCGGGTTTATGGAACGCGGTTCTGTGGTCTAGCGCAGAGTCACCGGGAGGCACCCGGCACCACAACTTTAATTTCTTTATCTTTAGGCTGCCCAAAGGCAGCTTTTTTGCTTTATGACCTACCTCTTGCACAAACAGCTCACTCTAGAAGGTGTTTGTGTTTATGGTTGGGCCAAGAATTTTCTTAGAAATTTCGGGAAGCGCAACTATTTGGCATATGTTTCATCAAAGGAACTATCTTTTAATAGGCATTTGATAATGCTCTCGATACTGAAAACACTTGGTGGGGATACACCTACATCGCAGAGAAAACTGCATGACCCATGACCAGCATCTCATTGCTGGTCTTTTTTTTTCCGCCATTAGCTCAACTGGAAAGAGCACGGAGCTTCTACCTCTGTGGTTCGGGGTTCGAATCCTCGATGGCGGACCAGAGAATTACTTAATTAACGATTTAGTATTTCTAACATCATCACTCACACCGCTGCCATATAATCAAATCCTCACTATGAGGAGATATCAATGAAAGAAGGTTTCTACTGGATACAGCACAACGGCATAGTGCAGGTCGCTTACTACACCGCCGGTGTCACCGAGGACCTTGAAACGGGCCAGACAATAACTGGTGTCTGGCATCTGACACGAGGTGATGATATTTGCCACAACGGTGAGGCTGAAGTGATTGAAGGCCCACTGTCTGTGCCAATGAAATGAATATATTCATCTGATTATGTGGCAGATTTTTCATACTGCACATATGCTTCTTAAGCATCCTGCGTAATGGATGTTTCTGAAAGCGTTTTTGTGGTGGATCCCCCTAAGCGGAGGGGCGGTTCAGCAGGACATTTCTCCAGAGTGTCCAACCAGCGCGCGGAGATGAACTCTGTAAGCATTTCCACCGGGAGGCACCCGGCACCACACCCTCAGTTATTGCCAACTTAGCTATTTATGCCTGCTATTTGAGCAGGCTTTTTTTTGCATGATTTACTTGTCTATTGATCATATGAATGTACCTGTTTAGTTATGAATGTTGTGAATCCCACCTAAGCGGTGGAACGTCTTGTTAATTGCTATGTGCAGGTATGTACGCGACTTTGACGAGCAGAGATAAGTCTCCAGGAAGCACCCGGCATCTCATCCTCAAATAAACGTTTTGTCGACCACCAGGTTCTGAATCGTCATATACACTTCTAAATGAAACAATTTAAGAGGTGAATTATGAAAGAGGGATATTATTGGATTAGACACAATGACTGTGTCCAGATCGCCTACTTTTCGCACGGTAAAACCGAAGATATGGTTACAGGAAAAATAATCAGAGGCGTCTGGCATCTAACTCGTGGCTACGATCTTTGCCATAATGGTGAAGCGGTCGTTCTGGAAGGACCCATACCCCCACCTTTATGAACATAATTCGAAGAACACAGGCTGCCTCAGGGCGGCCTTTTTTATTTCCCCTCAAATTTACTGAGAGGATTCACAGCAATATGAGGGGGGGCCGATGTCCGATCCATTTTCTGGCACGGGGCTGGCCGGTTTAGCTTTGACCGGAGCCAGTGTCTACGGTTTATTGACCGGGACAGACTACGGTGTTGTTTTTGGTGCATTTGCAGGCGCCGTATTTTACATCGCGACAGCAGCTGACCTGAGTGTGTTGCGCCGGCTGGCCTACTTCGTCGTGTCGTATATCGTCGGCATTCTTGGCTCTGGTCTGGTTGGTTCTAAACTCGCGTCCTGGACGGAATATAGCGATAAACCACTGGATGCCATCGGTGCCGTGATTGTTTCTGCGCTGGCCGTTCAAATCCTTACGTTCCTGAACAAGCAGGACATCGGCTCGCTGGTGGCGCTAATAACGCGCCGGGGAGGTTCAGGTGGTACTAAATGATCCATCGGCAACTATCAACGCGCTGCTCTGCGCCGGTGTGGTGTTTACCCTGATGTTTTATCGCCGAGGTGATTCTCGGCATCGGCCATGGATTTCGCGTTTAGCCTGGCTGATTACCGTCACCTACAGCGCTGTACCGCTGGCGTACCTGTGTGGGATTTACCCGCATTCATCATGGGCCACCATTGCGGCAAACATCATATTCCTTTCCGTGCTGGTGGCCGTCAAAGGCAACGTTGCACGTCTGGTTGATCATCTGAGGGACTAATGAACCAAACACAATTTCAGAAGGCGGCTGGTATCAGCGCCGGGTTAGCTGCGCGCTGGTTTCCGCATAACGACGCCGCTATGAAGGAATACGGCATAACCACACAGCTTGATCAGGCGATGTTTATTGCCCAGATGGGGCATGAAAGCTCAAGATTTACCCGTGTAGTGGAAAATCTTAATTATGCGGCAGAAAACTTGGTGCCGACGTTCGGCAGCCACCGCATCACATCACAGCAAGCCGCTGCACTTGGCAGAACGGCAACGCAACCGGCAAACCAGAAAGCGATCGCTAATCTGGTATACGGTGGTGAGTGGGGAAAAGAACACCTGGGCAATCAGGTTGCCGGTGATGGATGGAAATATCGCGGTCGCGGGCTGAAACAGGTTACTGGTCTGAGTAACTATCGCAGTTGTGGCCAGGCGTTGAAACTGGACCTTGTAACCCACCCGGAACTGCTTGAAGAGGATGAATACGCCGCGCGCTCAGCCGCATGGTTCTATGCCTCCCGCGGTTGCCTTCTTCATTCCGGCGACGTTGAGCGCGTGACACTATTAATCAATGGTGGCCGCAACGGGCTGGAAAAACGCCGTGCGTTGTTTAACCTGGCGAAATCAGTTCTGGTATGAGGTGAGTGTGGGTATCGAGACAATAATCGGGCTGGCCGCACTGGTCATTTCTGCTATCGCCGGCGCTTTTGGCCTGGGCCATATTCGCGGTACCAGCAAAGCAGAAGTTAAAGCCGACCAGCAACGAACCGAAGATAACGCAGCGGCAATGGTCGCAGCAGCCGAACGCAGGGTAGAAACAACGAAAGAGGCCAGCAATGTACAGCAGACTGTTAATCATATGCCTGGCGACGATGTTGATCGCGAGCTGCGTAAAGAATGGAAGCGTCCCGGTGGTGGTTGATACCGCCTGTGATTGGGTGAAGCCAATCTTTTTGACGGATCAAGACATCAACGTTCTGGACCGCCAGACGAAGAAAGACATCCTGGCGCATAACAAAGCATGGAAAGCAAATTGCGGGAAAAATTGAGCCTCATCCTTGATGTTCGGACACAGTCTCTCCTCTGGACTTTAACCGTAGCAAACATTGAGTACTCCATAATACGAATGGACAATTCTTTGGGGGGAGATAATTAAATGGCAGGGAAAAGCTTGAACAAATCAGGGTGGCTCATCCTTGAGCACACGGGTAGTCCTGAACGACGACTTCACCTGACATAGCAAAGTCTATGTAAGAGTCTAGAAAACAATGAGTATTTATCAAGGCGGGAAAGGAAAAAGTCCCTTCCGAAATGAAATCCTGCAACTCGGAAGGGAGACCAAAGGGGTCATCATTACAAGAGAATGTAAATGTAATCCATTTCTCAAAAGTAAAAAGGTGTATTAAATAAATAACTCAAAGGAACGAAAATCTACTTTCTTCTAATGCCTGATGGGTATACGGAATGAATGATTAGCGAAGAATTTTAACAATGCTCACAACTTTATTTTGTCTGTCAGCTACGTTTTAATGGCACGAGTGATTCGATATCTCTGCCATACAGATGAATCCCCCTGAGCGGAGGGGCAACCAGTCACTGCTGGACGTAACGTTGCGGGTTTGCAGAGTGATGCAAGTCCACCGGGAGGCACCCGGCATCTGAATGCTTGACTAAAGGAATAGGGTACACGTCGAAATGAGTGCGAAGTAATACCTACTTACTGCTAGACCCAGCCAGTTCTGTCCGAGCTGGCTTTTTTTTGCAAAAAAAAGCCCTCTCAGAGAGGGCTACAGGAGTCTCAGTTTCGTTGCTCTTTTTATTGATGTTTCCCGGAGTTGGCATTCTCCGCATCAGAGTCATGTATAGCCTGGCAGCCAGGCAGATAACAACAAACGTAAGCGTGGGATATTAAGAATTTCCTCAGATTGTTTTCACTGGTAGATGGGCTAAAGACCTTGAAGCAGTAAGCGGGTTGACCGCAGCCATAAGGCCATGCAGCAGCCATGATGCTGCCCCGAGTCGCGTATTGGCGAGCAGGTATAGCATACCGATGTGAGGGTTAATAATGGGAAATGCTCCGATAGGGCAGCGCGAACGCCAGACGCGTACCGATTTTAAGTGTCGATGAAACGACAGCAGCTCAAGGGGAGGAGTGTGGTCACTCCGGGAAGTGGCAGCAATTACAAAGCTCAGCTGCTGGTGGGCTTAATAAGGTCTTTTTACATTTATTTGAGATGCGGCCTTAGCATATTTAGATAATTTTTATGATGGTTCCGGCATCTTTTAATTTTGTGTAAGTAAAACCCACCGCTCCGTAAAATGATACGCAAAGGAATATCAAAGCGAAGAGCATTACGTAGAAGCTAACGTCACCCTTAACAGAAAACTGATAAATTGCAAAAAAGCATAGTAAGACGAATGCTGTCAGAGAGGAGAGTGCAATAAAAGAATAAAGGAAAATCATGAGCAGGTCGTCCTGACGTTAACATATGTCAAACCATTGTATCTACAGCTTGGCGGATTACCAACCTGCTTCAATACAACGCGCTTCAAAAAGGTTACCTACGCATCGTTTATCGCGAGCAGCGTAAAATGTGGAAGCATCCCAGTGGTGGTTAAAACCTCCTGTGACTGGGTAAAACCAATCTACCTGACTGATCACGACATCGACGTTCTGGATCGGCAGACAAAGCGCGACATCTTGACGCATAACAAAGCGTGGCATGCGAATTGCCATACAAGATAGAACCTCATCCATGAGGCTCTGACACAGTCTCTCCTCTGGACTTTAACCGTAGCAAAGTCTCACAACTCCGCACTCGATCGGCATTCATGTGTTACAGTTAGACCGTGGTGAATCCCCCTCAGCGGCGGGGCTAATTAACCTGACGACTCTTCTTCATGAGGGCATCGTGAATTTCTGAAGCAAGCGGGTCATGGTTGGTTAACCAAAAGGCTCACCGGGAGGCACCCGGCACCACATCTATACGAACCGCAGGTCATCAACTGGTAGGCTGGGTAATACTTATCGCGAATAAGTGATAAAAAATGCCCCCCAACCAGGAGGGCAAGAGGAGTCTCAGTTTTACTTGCTCTTTTTTATCGATGGTTCCCTGGAGTTGGCAATCTCCTCATCAGAGTCTTGAAGAGCTTGGCAGTCAGCCAGTAATCAACAAGCATAAGCGCTAGTGATTAAGATAATCCTTACCTAACCATTTGTGCTGGGCAGTATCATTAAATACTCTGATCATCCATAAGGCTGACATAGCGACGGCAAAGGTATAGAGTTGAAGTGTTTTTATGGAACGAGGAATAACATGAAGGTTAAAGTGATTATCGCTGCTATAGCTTTGGTTTCGTTCAGTGCTGTTGCTGACGAGGGGCAGTATCTCTCTGACTTCGCCAGTGCAAAAAGCACCTCTAAAAGCTACTCCCAGCTTATTAGTAAAAACAAATTACCTGAATGGGTAAAAAGTGGTGGCACAAGCACGCCATCAACCGAAGTTACAGTTGCAGGCAAAAAGTATATTGCACTGTCAGGGTGTAAACCTCATAGTTGTCCAGAACAGAATATTGCTGTTCTCTACTCACCTGATAACGGTGATATCCATGGTGTGTTTTCTGATTTCAATGCAGAAAAGAACCAAGAGACATTGACCTGGTTAAACCTGGATCCGATTGATTCTGATGCGATGAAAAATGCGCTTTTCAATCGGATGTACGGCAATTAAATAGCCCAAGCTTCAAACTGCAATCCACCAGTTTGAAGCTTCAAAACACAAATCAATCGCCTCACAATGTGTTGGTCGCTCACATCGCACCCTCATTCCGCTTAACTTTAGCAATGAATTCTTCTGTGATTGATAGACCCGCTATGATTTCCGAATTTAAGGCGGAAGCACCAAATTTGCTTACAAGGTCCAGAAGAGTTTCATAAGTCTGGATGAGTTCCATTAGATCGGAAATCACTAATTGGTCATGCTCAGTGCGCAAATGTGACCGGGCAGAGGCATGATGCACTATCCACTCGAGATTGGCCTTGATTTTGTGAACATCATCATAGTTATACATATTTCATCAGCTTAAATCCTCATTTCAAGATTTCTTTGAGAAAAATACTTCCTTGCTTCAAACACTGAAGCTGTGAGTGACGTCTAAAGTTCATTTAGTTTAGAGGTGACAATGGCTAAGCCGGACTGGGGCGAGCTGCAGAAGCGGTTCCTGTCTGATCACGCTGCTACTGGCATATCCCCTAAGAAATGGTGCGAGACACATAATCTTTATTATGTAACTGCTCGCCGCTATATCAAGAAAACTGCTGCGCAAAATACAAAAATTTACCCGCAAAAGATAGTGCGCACTGCGCAGAATGATAAAAGCGCAGATGAGCTGGTGGCTATAAAGCTAAGCGCGAAGGTAAAGCACTTTATTGCTGAATACCTGAAGGATAATAACGCCACGGCAGCCGCTGCACGTGCTGGCTATAGTGACCCAAACTATGGTCGTCAGCTAATAGCGAATCCTAACGTTGCGCAGGCAATTGCGCAGCAGCAAAAAGCCTCCATTGAGCGCACGCTTGGCAGTGCCGATGAAGTCCTCGCACAGATGTGGCAGCTTGCCACCTTCGATGCAAACCAACTTTCGCAGTATCGCCGCGGTGCGTGTCGTTACTGCTGGGGCTTCGGCCACCACTATCAGTGGCGTGACGCTGTAGAGTTCGAAGAGGAAACAGCAAAGGCGGAGGGACGGGAAGGGGCAAGGCTGCCGCAAGATACAGGCGGCTATGGCTACGATCACACCAGAGAGCCTAACCCTGGCTGTCCGCGCTGTAACGGTGACGGCATCGGCCAGCCTTATTTCCCGGATACACGCAAGCTCCCGGCAACTTCTCGGCTCGCTTACTCCGGCGTAAAGATCGGCAAGAATGGCGTCGAGATAACCACTATCAGCCGTGAGCGAATGTTCGAAGCGGTAATGAAGCGGCTTGGCCTGGCGGATAGCGAATTCGCGCAGCGTCTCCAGCAAATCGAAATCGACCGCCGGCAGCTGGAGGTGGAAAAACTCCGCAAAGAGCTGGCCGGTGATGGTGATGATGACGAACCGACTCCAGTGCAGATCAATATCAACGTAGTGGACGCGAGGGCGGAAGATGGGGATCAGCCCGACACTTAACATTCCTCAGGCGCGTTTCCTCGCGATGCAGCACAAATTCAAAGCCTACGTTGCCGGGTTCGGTTCCGGTAAGACGTGGGTGGGTTGTGGCGGCATCTGTAAGGGGATGTGGGAGCACCCTAAAATTAACCAAGGTTATTTCGCGCCGACGTACCCGCAGATTCGTGACATCTTCTACCCGACAATTGAAGAGGTGGCTTTTGACTGGGGACTGAGCGTCAAAATCAATGAGGGGAATAAAGAGGTTCACTTCTACGAGGGGCGACGGTACCGCGGGACAACAATCTGCCGCTCGATGGAGAAGCCAGGTTCGATAGTCGGCTTTAAAATCGGTAATGCGATGGTGGATGAACTGGACGTCATGGCGGCTGCTAAAGCGCAGCAGGCCTGGCGAAAAATCATCGCCCGTATGCGTTACAAGGTCGATGGGTTGCGTAACGGCATCGATGTCACGACAACGCCGGAAGGCTTCAAATTCGTTTACCAGCAGTTCGTAAAAGCGGTGCGTGAAAAACCTGAGCTTTCTGCTCTGTACGGGCTGATTCAGGCCAGCACGTTCGACAACGCGAAGAACCTTCCCCCGGATTACATCCCGTCGCTGCTGAGTTCTTATCCTGATGAACTGATTCAGGCATACCTGCGCGGGAAGTTCACGAACCTCAATAGCGGAACCATTTACCACACCTTTAACCGTAAGCTGAACAACTGTTCTGACGAGATTAAGGATGGGGATCCGCTGTTTATCGGTATGGACTTCAACGTTGGAAAAATGGCCGCGATTGTTCACGTAAAGCGTAACGGGTTACCGCGAGCGGTTCGCGAGCTGGTGAAGGTCTACGACACGCCGGCGATGATTAAGCGTATACAGGAAGAGTTCTGGCGCTACGAGGATGGTCGCTACGTGAAGAGCCGGGAGATTTACATCTATCCGGATGCCTCTGGCGACTCCCGCAAGTCCCAGAACGCCAGCAAGACCGATATCGCTCAGCTCAACGATGCCGGATTCAGCGTCATTGTTGATGATGCCAACCCGCCGGTTAAAGACCGCATCAACTCGATGAACGCCATGTTCTGTAACGCCAACGGCGAGCGCCGTTATCTGGTGAACGTCCAGAATTGCCCGGTCTACACCGAAAGCCTCGAACAACAGGTCTGGGCAGCGAACGGAGAGCCGGACAAAAAAGCTGATAACGATCACCCCAATGATGCTGGTGGGTACTTCATTGTGAAGGATTACCCCATCGTGAAACCCGCATACTCAATCACCATGGACACCACTTTCTGATATGGCAAACGACGACATCACCTGGGTTCGACCAGAACACCGGGCGGCTTCTGCTGCCTGGCGGAAATATAGAGATTTTTGCAAAGGAGCTGAGGCCGTAAAAGCGGCGGGCAATAAGTATTTGCCTTATCTCGATCCAACCGATAAATCCACGCGCAACCGTAAACGCAATGAAGATTATCTGCGCCGCGCTGTATTTTACGCCATTGCGGGTAATACGAAGATCGGCATGCTTGGCATGGCATATCGAAAGGATCCCACCTTTAACGGTCCTGAAAAGCTGAAATACCTGCTGGATAATGCTGACGGTGCTGGTACCAGCATCTATCAACAGTCGCAGCTGGTGGCCGAGAACGTGCTGGAGGTGGCGCGAGAGGGGCTTTATGTTGACTATGCAGAAGCATCCGACGAAGCGATCATCCTCCGCTATCCGGCAGAGAACATCATCAACTGGCGGACAAAGCGAATTAACGGGCGCGATCAGCTGGTGCTGGTGGTCCTGCGTGAATGCGTAGAAGAGCCGGATGGTTATGCTTACAAGGATGAAATACAGTACCGGGAGCTGGCGCTGGAAGAAGGGCGGTTCATATGCCGGGTATGGCGCCGGGCTGATGGCACAGCAAGCGGAACCTACACCGTCGACAGCGAATATCATCCGAAGCCTAAAGGAAAGGACTACTGGGATGAAATTCCGTTTACCTTTGTCGGCGCCCAGAACAACGATCCCACTATCGATGATTCACCGCTGGCCGCGCTGGTGGAGATAAACCATGGCCATTATCGAAACAGCGCTGACTATGAGGACAGCGTGTGGTTCTGTGGTCAGGTGCAGCCGTATATGACTGGGCTTGATACCAACTGGCGCGATTACCTTGAGAAGGCCGGAGTAAAAATTGGTTCCCGTTCACCGCTAATGCTTCCCAGAGAAGGCTCGTTTGGCTATGCCCAGGCGCAGCCGAACATGCTGGCTAAAGAGGCCATGGACAGCAAGCGCGATTACATGGTGCAGCTGGGCGCCCGACTGATTGAGCAGAACGCCACGGCCAAGACTGCTACCCAGGCGAGCGGTGAGCAGACATCATCAACATCGGTGCTAGGTATCTGCGTTTCGAACGTTTCTGAGGCTTACACGCTGGCGCTGGGCTGGTGTGCAAAGTACCTGGGCATTAATGGGGATGAGCCAGCTTACATCATCAACCAGGAATTTATAGCGAAGGTTGCCGAATCCGGGATGGTCACCGCCATTGTGAACGCCTGGCAGTCCGGCGCACTGCGCGATACTGACATGATCCGGGCACTTCAGAAACTCGACCTCATCAACCCGGCAGACAGCCCGGATGATGTGATTGATGCGCTCCGCAATCAGGCGCCCTCATTGACCGGGGGCTGATATGGCAACAGTCAACGAAAGTTTGCGGGATGAGGCCATTGCTCATTCCGTCTGGATTAGCCGCTATGCGACAGGTGTCGCTAACCGGATGGTGAAGCTGCTTAACGAGACTGATGCTGAACTATATGCCCGTCTGCTGGATGCACTGGATCGGCTTCCGGCTGATAGCTTCACGGTTACACGTCTGGAAAGCTTGCTCGGCAGCGTACGCGAACTTAACCATCAGGCTGTGGCTTCAATGCAGTCCGGTCTGGAAGGGGAACTGCTGGCGCTTTCAAGGAACGAGGTCAGTTATCAGTTGAGCCTGTTCGATTCCCTTCTTCCCTCACAGGTGCTGGCACGCTACCCGCTACAGGGAATCACCGCCGATATGGTTTATGCCGCGGCGATGGCTCAGCCATTTCAGGGGCGCCTGCTGAGTGAGTGGGCGGAGAATCTGGAATCGGACAGGCTGGCGCGGGTCATAAACGCTGTACGCCGTGGCTACCTTGCTGGCGACACGGTTGAAACCATCTCCCGAAGTGTGCGCGGTCATGCCAATAAAGACTATCGCGACGGCGCGCTCCAGATGAGCAGGGCAAACGCCGCAAGCATCGCTAAAACAGCCGTGAATCATCTGGCTGCGACCGCGCGCAACAGCTTCACCAGCGCCAACAGCGACATCGTGAAGGGTAAGCAGTGGCTGTCTACGCTGGACAATAAAACCAGCCACGACTGCATTATTCGCGACCTGCTGCGATACACGCTGGATAATAAACCGATCGGGCATAAAGTACCTTACCTGCAAGGGCCCGGGAAAATTCATTTCTGCTGCCGTTCTACCGAAACCCTGATTCTTAAGTCGTGGCGCGAACTTGGTATCGATATCGATGAAATGGACGATGGTACCCGCGCCAGCATGGACGGACAGGTACCGGCGAAAACCACGTATCTGGAATGGCTGAGGCGACAATCGGCGCAGCGACAGGATCAGGTTCTGGGGGTTGAGCGTGGACGGATGTTCCGGGCGGGTAAAATCGACCTTGGCGAAATGTACACGGACAAGGGGGAATGGATAAGCCTCGAACAGCTTCAGGAGCGTTCCGGGGCAGCCCCGACACTTGAATCCTCCCGTACCCTGGATGAGCTGGTGGAGTGGATGACCGGGCGTGTGGCGCAGGATGTGAAGTTCCCGGATGGTGTATCACTGGATGAGGCGAAACAGGCGGCGCAGGCAGCTTTCGATGTGATCCATCGGTTTGGACTCCAACCCGTCTCGGCGTTCGGTAACACTCTGGATGTTCCGGCGTCTGCTGCTGGCGCTTATGAATCATCCTCACGAATCGTGCACCTTTCCAGGTGGGCGATGGACAGCGGTGAATGGGAAAATATTCTGAAGAACAGCGCAGGAATCGATATGACAATGATGGTCAGGCCATCAGTTGCGTCGTCCACGTTGCCTCAGGATGTACTGGATGTTTCGCCTGCGGAGTTGCCGTATGTTGCGGTGGCATCGGTGAAGGGCACCGTGTGGCATGAACTTGGACATCATCTGTACTATTCCCGGCCTGAAGTTGGTGCACTGGTTGAAAGTGCTTATGATGATGGCAGGTGGCGTGCTCTCAGCGCCTATGCCGCAGAAGCACCGAAAGAACTTTTTGCTGAGATCGTATCGGCGTATATGAGCGGCCAGAATGACACTATCAACCCCGAGATCCTCAAGTGGCTGAAACAACACTCCCGTTCCTGAAAAAAGCGTCAGAGCTGGCTCATATGGAGCCTTTGCCGGATGACGTTATCGAACAACTGGATGCTATCTGCAAAGAGGCTGGCGAGGCTACGCCTGAAGGCAGGATGATTGGCGTCCTGATCGGCTCGGTTTACACCCGGCTAAACAACCCTGATTAAGCGTTAAACAAACACTCTGAGCCCTGGCATCCGCCGGGGCTTTTTTTATGGGCGAGGCCCGACAAAATCCCGAGGGGAAATTATGTTAATCCGAAACATGCTTCTGAAATATTACGCACCTGAAAACGACGGTGAGGGCAGTGGTGGCGGTGGTATCGAAATCACCCCCGAAATCCAGAAGCTGATTGATGAGCGTGTGACCAGTGAAGTCACAGGCCTGAAATCGAAAAACTCTGAGCTGCTGGGCACCATCAAGCAGCAAAAAGAAAACCTGTCGCGCTTTGACGGTATCGATCCAGACGCTGTACGCGGCATTCTCCAGCGTTTTTCTGACGATGAAGAGGCGAAGCTTATCGCCGCCGGGAAAATTGATGAGGTGCTGGATAAGCGTACCGAGCGCCTGCGTGCTGACGTTGATAAGCAGATCAAAGCGGCAAACGAACGCGCGGAAAAAGCTGAAGCGTTCTCCAACAAATTCCGGGATCGGGTTCTCGGGGATGCAATCCGTGCAGCAGCCTCCAAAGCGGGCGCGCTGCCTGAAGCTTCTGACGATCTTATTCTGCGTGCCAAAGGCACATTCCAGCTCAACGACGAAGGCGAGGCCGTAGCGGTTGATGCAAATGGCGATGTTCTGTTCGGCAAAGATGGCAAAACCCCACTAAGCCCGCTTGAGTGGGCGGAGTCACTCAAGGAGACGGCTCCGCATCTGTTCCCGCGCGCAGAAGGCACAGGCGCGGGCGGACACAAGCCAAACGGTGGTGGAAGTCTGAAACGTTCCGAAATGAGCGCCAGCGACAAAGCGGACTACATCCGCAAACACGGCCAGCAGGCCTTCCTCAAACTTCCGAAATAAGGGATTCAAACCATGGCAACGACTGTTAATTCCGACCTGGTTATTTATGACGATCTGGCGCAGACCGCGTTTCTTGAGCGTCGCCAGGACAACCTGGAAGTGTTCAACGCTTCCTCCAACGGTGCGATTTTGCTGGATAATGAACTGATTGAAGGCGATTTCCGCAAGCGAGCCTTCTACAAAGTGGGCGGTTCTATCGAATCGCGTGACACGAACTCCACCGATAAAGTGACTGGCAAGAAGATTGGCGCCGGTGAATCCGTATCCGTCAAAGCACCGTGGAAATACGGCCCGTATGAAACCACCGAAGAGGCATTCAAACGCCGCGGCCGCTCTGTAGACGAATTCTCCGAAGTGATCGGCGTTGATGTGGCAGATGCCACGCTGGAAGGCTACGTGAAATATGGCCTGAAAGCGCTGACTGCGGCGATTGGTGCTAACACGGACATGGTCGTAACCGCCGACATTGCGACCGACGGTAAAAAGACCCTGACCCGTGGCCTGCGCAAATACGGCGACAAATTTAACCGCGTGGCTCTGTTCGTGATGCACTCTGCGACCTACTTCGACATTGTTGATGAGGCGATTGCCAACAAAATCTACGAAGAAGCGGGCGTGGTGGTTTACGGCGGTCAGCCTGGCACGCTGGGTAAACCTGTGCTGGTGACCGACACCATGGACGCTGATGCGATCCTTGGGCTGGTGGCCGGCGCAGTGACTGTTACCGAGTCTCAGGCGCCGGGCTTCCGTTCCTACGATATCAACGATCAGGAAAACCTTGCGATTGGCTACCGAGCTGAAGGTACCGTGAACGTTGAACTGCTGGGCTACAGTTGGGATACCGCCAAAGGTGATAACCCTGACCTGACCGCCATCGGCACCGCGGGGAACTGGAAAAAACACTTCACCAGTAACAAATCCACTGCGGGCGTTCTCATCAAACTCGGCGGCGGTAGCTAATCATCACAAAGGGGCTTTGGCCCCTTTTTTATGCGCATCGCACGCGCACATCGAAGAAAGTCTTTCAGCTGTGAGCCTGGGCAAACCGTTAACTTTCGGCGGCTTTGCCGTGCGACAGGCTCAAGTCTAAAAGGGAAATCAAATGCAGGTCACTATTGATGGTGTCCCGTTTGTGCCTGCCTGCGCTTCAGCGTCACGGATTGGCATTGCCATAACTACCCATAACCGGCCAGACGTTTTAAAGCGCGCCATTGAGCAGCATACCAAACATCTTCCTGTCGATGCGCAGGTGGTGGTTATCGACGACGGCTCTAAACCTCCCGCCGTAGTACCAGACGGCGTGCAGCTGCGTCGCCATGAAACATCACTTGGCATTGTTGCTTCGAAGAACGCCAGTTTAACCGCGCTTATGGACGCCGGGTGTGAGCATCTTTTCCTTTGGGACGATGACGCCTGGCCCATCGCTGATAACTGGCACCTTCCATACATCGAATCACCCGAACCGCACCTGGCTTACCAGTTTCTGGATCTTGCTGGCACGAACAAGCTGAATGACCTTTCTGAGCTTTACCGTGACGATCAGCATGTGGCTTACACCGGGCAGCGCGGCGTGATGCTGTATTACCACCGCAGCGCCATTGAGAAAGTAGGTGGATTCGATCCGATATACGGCCGTGGTATGTATGAACACAGTGACCTCGCGCTACGTATCCATAACGCTGGCCTGACGACGTGGGCTTACGGTGATGTGGTCGGTTCAGAAAAGCTAATCCATTCTCTCGATGAGTATGAAGCCGTAGAGCGTTCGGTACCGCGTCCCGACCGACAGGCGCTGGTGGAACGTAACGTGAAGATCCACAACGAACGGCGTGATGCCGGGTTTACTGGTTACGTTGAATACCACCAGCAGCGCGACGTGGTTATCACAACCCTGCTTACCAGTCAGCCTGACCCGCAGCGCGGCACAAAAATGGCGGCCTCGCCTGGCATGCTGAGCAAATGGGCGGCCTCGCTTCGCCAGTGTGGTCGTATAGCGCTGGTGGATGAATTACTGACGGCCCCGGCAGATGTTGAGCTATGTCGCGTTCCTGACGTGAAGATGAATGTCTACTTTCGTCGCTGGTTGCACATCTGGCAGCACTTGCGAGTTCACCCTGAATACCGGTTCGTCTGGTGTACCGATGGTACCGATGTCGAAATGCTTCGCGCGCCGTGGGAAGAAATGGAGGCAGGGAAGGTGTACGTCGGTTCTGAACCAAAGACCTACGTCGATTCCTGGGCAAAGCAAAATCATCCGGAGCGCATCTATCAGGAGTTCATTGAAAAGCACCGCAACGATGTGATGCTTAACGCTGGGCTGCTGGGGGGGACCCGCGCTGATGTGATGGCGTTCGCTCACGGCATCATCCGTCTTTACTATCGGATCGAGAGCTATCGTTTCTGGAAGAAAGAACAGGCTGGCGCCGCGGTGGGCGACATGCTGGCGTTCGGCATTGTTGCGAAGTCATTCGCTGACAGGCTGATCACCGGCCCTATGGTTCACACGGTATTCAAAACTGAGGGCATCGGTAAGGAGGCAGCGTGGTGGAAACACAAGTGAAGTTTGTTGTGGTTGGTCACCACACCCGGACGGGACAAGCACAACGTCTTGCTGCGCTGCTGGATGCTCATCTGCTGATTGATGACGGTAACCACGGTGCGAACTGGAATCATCGCCGCGCGCTGGAGTGGGCAGCAGAACAAACCTGCCGGGTAGTGGTGCTGGAAGACGACGCGATACCTGTTCAAGGATTCATAAACAAGATAAGTCACTGGCTGGCCCGATGCCCTGATTCTCTCATCAGTTTCTATCTCGGTACCAGCAGGCCTCCGCAATGGCAACCAACTATTGCGGCAAAGTTGTCATCATGCAGGGAAACCTTAACCCTACCAACCCTGATCCACGGTGTTTGCTATAGCATCCCCCAGAACGAGCTGGCGGATATTCTGGCGCGCTGGCCGCATCATCTCGCAGCCGATTTTGCTATCGGCAGAGCCTGGGGGCGGGAGGTGGTTTATCTGTCCGAATCTCTGGTTGAGCATGCAGACGGGCCAAGTGTTGAACGCCATCCGGATGGTAAGCCCAGAACTGAGGCCCGGCGTGCGTGGTCATTAGCCGGCACCCTGGAGGAACTATGATTATCACCGACCCAACAGACCCGGGTTTTAATAGCTACGCCAGTGAAGAGGACCTTGCCTCATTTGCGGAAATACGCGGTATTGAACTGCCTGACAAGCTTACACCTTTGCTGATTAAGGCAATGGATTACCTGGAGGGGCTGGACTGGGTTGGCTCAAAAGCTGACCCGAGACAGGCTCTGGCATGGCCACGCGAGAATGTCGTTCTGGATGAACATGATTTCCCGCCGGATGAAGTTCCACGTCAGGTTATAACCGCGCAGTGCATGCTGGCGGTAGAGGCAATCGACGGCGATTTACTCACCAGCGTGCGCGAAGCCGCTGTGAAGACTGAGCGTGTGGAAGGCGCTGTCACTATGACCTATGCAGTCGCAGATGGCGAAGTCTTTACACCGTCTTATCCTGCTGTGATGGGGATGCTGGGTGACCTTGCTGGTGGTCGTGGCTACGCAATCAATGCATTTGCAGAGAGGGCATGATATGGCGATTGATTACCAACGTATGCAGGCCAGAACAACGCGCATGCTCAGGCAGAACGGAGCGTTATACATCGTCATCCGCAAGGGTTCAGTAACGGTTATCGGTGGAGTCGAGCATAAAACGGATGATGTTCAGTTCACTGCGATCGGCGTTAAAACGGAATACACGCCAGGCGAAATTGATGGATCGGTCATCGTAAACGGTGATGTTCGAATCGTCTTTACCGCAGAGCAGGAAATTAAAATCGGCGATGTGGTTGATATAGACGGCACAGCCTACCGCGTTGTGAACCCCAACCCTGCAAAACCTGCCTCGCTGGTACTCTGCTACAAAGCGCAACTGAGGGCTTAACATGGGCGAGAACACGGCATTCCTCGCTGAAATCACAGCCTTCGTCAATAAGGCCAAAGCGAATCAAGAAGCTGTGGTGCGCGCCGTCGGCATAAAAATACTAAACCAACTGGTGATGATGTCCCCAGTGGGCAATCCGGAGTTGTGGGAAGTTAACCAGACAGCCGTTTCCTATAATCGCGCTGTTTACGACCATAACGAGGCGCAGCGGGCAAATCCCGACAACCTGACCAAAACCGGGCGACTGAAGAAAAAAGCCCGGGTGGTGGATGGGATGGATATCAAAGCACCGCCGGGGTATACGGGCGGACGCTTTCGCGGTAACTGGCAGGTATCGTTTGATGCTCCTACAACTGATGAAACAGGGCGAATAGACAAGACCGGCGACCTGACAAAAGCAGCCGGGAACTACACGCTGTCATTGTTCAAAGTCGGGATGAAGGCCATTTATTTCTGCAACAACGTGCCCTATGCCTACCCACTTGAAATGGGGCATTCAACACAGGCGCCTGGCGGCATGGTTCGCATAACTGCCGCTGAGTTTCAACGCTTCTTTGAGGAAGCCGTAAGAGAGGTGCCCAAGTGATTCCAGATATTGCCGCGGCACTCGCCGCAAGGCTTGGTGAATGGGCTGATGCAGAAGGTATTCAGGTTGCATGGGAGAACGTGCCGTTTACACCCCCTGCTAACGAGATGTACCTGGCCGTTCACGATATGCCCGTTACGCCGCGAACAATCGATCTCGGCTTGCGCTGCCGGACTTATTCTGGCGTGTACCAGATTAATGTCGTGGCGCCAGCCGGCTCCGGCCGTACCTCCGTCGTTGCCCTGGCGGGCAGAGTGGCGGAATTGTTCCCCGAGGGGCTGGAGGTTGAGGGCAGGGATTTCACCTTCTGGATTAGCAGCGAGCCTGGCATATTCCGCGGCATCCCTACACCCGTGTCTTACACCGTTCCAGTAAGTTTCAACTACCGTGCTGATATAAGCACTTAACCCTCAACTTCTATTATTCACCCACAACCGGCTAATGGCCGGTTTTTTTATATGCGAGGTAAAAGATGGCTTTCCATCTACCAAATGGCGCAACGGTATTTGTGGCGCCAGCTTCAGGCAACCCAATTACCATCACGGATATTTCTAACGCAGCAAACGCTGTATTAACGCTCAATGGTGGAACAGTCAAAGTAGGCGATGTCGTTCTGCTGAGTTCCCCATGGACCGCACTGGATAATCTGGTAGGTAAAGTAACAGCAGTCTCCGGCTCGCAGGCAACAATTGGTGGTGTAAACACTTCAAACACCAAAATTTTCCCGACCGGCTCTGGCTCTGGATCCCTCAGGGTGGTTGAGTCTGCTGATTGGGTGCAGATCCCTCAAATCACTGAAGTAGCCGCTGCTGGTGGCGAGCAGCAGTATTATCAATTCCAGTTCCTGGAAGATGACACGCAGCGAAGCCTGCCGACGTATAAATCTGCAAAAACGCAGACTTATACGGTCGCCCACGACTCTGACCAGCCGTTCTACCCGCTTCTGAAAGAGGCCGATCTTGCTGGCGACACTATCGCTGTTTACATGTACGTGCCTAAAGCAAAAGAAACACGTTACTGGTCAGTGGTGCCGTCCTTCTCTGGTGAGCCAAACCCTGTAGTCAACCAGATTGAAACAGTCACTGTCGCGTTTGCCGTACAGTCAAAAGGCACCACATTCTACAAAGACGCAGACACCACTCCGGGCAGCTAACCATTCACTTTCCAGCCCCGAAAGGGGCTTCAAGGATTTTTATTATGGCTACAAAATTTACGTTAACCCCTAAACCAACTTTTAAACTTTCGGTGAGCATTCCACGCCCTGGTGAAGACGACGGGGTGGTTACTCTGATTGTCCGCCATAAAACCCGAAAGCAGTTGAAAGATATGGAAGATAACCTGAAGCGTGCCGCCGAACTGGTGGATGGCAGCGCCGATCAGGTAGATGCTCCCCTGAATTATCTGGCTGAAATTATTGAAAGCTGGAATATCGACAGTGAATACAACCGGGATAATCTTGCGTTGCTGCTTGAAAATTATCCCCGTGCTTTCGACTCCATTGTTTCCGCTTATACGAAAGAGTTGTACGCCGTCCGCGAAAAAAACTGATAGCGCTTGCCGAGGCGTGTTTTACGCCTGACCCCTCCGCTGAAGAATTAGCTGCATTCAGCATGACCCTGGACGATCTGGACGATGTTGAAATAGACGTCCTCCCTGATGTGTGGCCAGCATTCTGTATTTTCAGAGACATGTTTACACAATGGAGAACTGGTATCGGTGGGGTGACCGGGCTGGACTATAACGTCTTGCCCTGGATGATGAGGATTCACGGTATCGACGACGAGGCAGGCGCTTTACAGGATGTGAGAGTAATGGAGGCCGCAGCCCTCCGAACCATCCATAAAAATCAAAATCATTAACCCGGATTACCCGGGTTTTTTATACCCGGAGATACCGAATGTCTGATATCGCAACGATCTCCCTGAAAGTAAATACCAGTGAACTGGAGCGAGGGAATCAGGAGCTTGATAAATTCCAGGCAACAGCTGCGGGTGCTGCTCAAAAGGCGGATAATCTTAACAGTGTTTTTCGGGCTGGCGCTCAGTCGGGTAAGCAACAAAACCAAAGCCTGAAGGAGCAGCAGCAGGAATTACAGAACCTCCTTAACCGAATCAATCCCACCAATAAAGCATTCGAAGAGCTTGATAAGATCTACGCGCAGCTAACGCAGGCCAATAAAAAAGGTCTGCTGCCCACAGAGCAATTCCGCGATTATGGTGCGATACTGGACGACACCAGAAATAAGCTCCAACGCACGCACATGACCCTCACGGAAGAAGGACGTACGCTGCTCGAACAGGAGGCCTCAGCGAAACGTGCAGCGCAGGCGGGAGAGGCGTTCGTTGCTTCATTGCAGGAGCAGGCTTCAGCAGTAGGGAAAACTCGCGCTGAAATTCTGGAAATGAAGGCTGCTCAGTTGGGTGTAGCTGACCAGTCTGCACCGTTCATCTCAAAACTGCGGGAACAGGAGGATGCATGGAGGCGTGGTGAAATTAGCGCTGGTCAGTACCGTAACGCAATGCGCCAGTTACCGATGCAGATCACCGACGTAGTGACCTCTCTCGCCTCAGGTATGCCGGTGTATATGGTGGCCATCCAGCAGGGGGGGCAGATCCGCGACTCCTTTGGAGGTGTTGGTAATGCGCTGAAGGCTGTTACGTCATTGATAACACCTGCGCGCATCGCTATCGGTGGACTCATTGGAACATTGGCACTGATGGGGGCTGCGGCTTTTAAATCATCCGAGCAATTCGATCGGGCGGCGTCATCAGTGTTGCTGATGGGGGGCGCAGGTTTCAAATCGCTTGAACAACTGAATTCAGTTGCAGCGAGGGTTGCATCGGAAACCGGTAATTCAGTCTCAGAAGTCACTGATACCTTGATCGACCTGAATAATCAGGGGAAAGCGAGTGGCCCTGAAATGGAGCGGATCGCAAAGGCAATGCTGGTGATGAAGGACGCCGGCATTGATACCAAAGACTCCATGGCAGACTTTGGTAAGATACTTAAAGATCCAATTAAAGGGCTGGCGGAACTCAATGAAAAATACGGCTTCCTGACAGAAGCTGAAATGAAACATCTGATCCAGCTTAAACAGACGAAAGGAGAGCAGGCCGCGGTTACGGAGGCGGTAAGCCTTATTGCTGGCGTTATGGAGGAGCGCAGCAACAGAGTCGTCGAAGCTACTGATAATATTGGCAGGGCATGGAAAACTGTAAAAACAACTGCATCAAACGTGTTTGAGCAGATTGGGGTAACTCTTCGCGCCTGGGCCAATCAGGTGATCGATATTTTTGAATTAGTAAAAGCATCGATTAACGACCTATTTCTCAATATCACTTCTCTGGATGCCAAATTTACCGGGACGATCGCTGGTTGGGCTGAAAAAATACCTGGTGGGGGTGCCTTAGCTAATTTCCTCGGCATGGATGTCGCGGCTATGAAAAAGGCCGGGGCTGATGCTGATAAGGAAATTGAAGCGAACAAAAAGCGCTATGACATTTTGTGGAAGCGCATCACCGCACCTAATGCGCAGGCAAATTATGAAGCTGAAGCTCGAGGTTCTGGTGTAACGGGAGACGGGGGAACCAGCAGAGAATCCCGTAGCGCAGTAAGTAAGCTTGCTGACGAATCAGAAAGAAAAGTAAGAGCTGATAGGATCAGTATTGATGCCGCAACCCGAATGCTTCAGGAGTCTCGACAACGCCTGGCGGTATTGCGTCAACAGTCAGTGCAAACGGAATCAATGACTGATGGTGAAAAACGGTTGTTGGCTTTCAATCAGCAAATTGCTGATCTCAAGGAGAAGAAACTACTCACAGCTGATGAAAAATCTATTCTTACGCACCAAAAGGAAATTCGGCTGAGCCTCGAGAAAGAGGCCAGTTTATCCCGGCAGATTGAGCATCAGAAAAAGATGAATGATCTGATGGACAGTGCACAGAAGTTGCAGCGTCAGCAAGAGGCTAAACGTGCCGAGGTTGCTTTACTCGCTACAGGGGTATCATCTCGAGATGCTCAGAGAGGGATGGAACTCGATCGTATCGAGAAAGAGTACTCTCTAAATCCTAAGGCTCAGGCGAAAGCGCTTTCTGAAATGCGCAAAACCTATAAAGCGCAGGACTCGCTTGAACAGAACTGGCGAGCTGGTGCTGTCAATGGGCTGAATGAATATCTTCAGACGGCGCAGAACGTTTATTCCTCAGTGTCGCAGGCAGCGCAAACTGCCCTCGGGGGTATTTCCGACATGATGACCAGCCTTGTTACAACAGGAACGGCATCTTTCAGACAGTTTGCGGCATCCATCCTCAAAATGATTGTTGAGATCATCAACAGATTGCTTGTGGCTTGGGCGGTACAGAAAGCCATGGGATGGATTACTGGTGATGTCAGTACCGGCAATACACCCAGCGGAGCTTATACCAATGCGGCGAGTTCTGGTGTTAGTCTTTTCGACTCTGGTGGATACACTGGTGACGGCGGAAAATTCGAGCCAAAAGGCATCGTTCACGGCGGTGAGTTTGTATTCACCAAAGAGGCAACGTCTGCATTGGGTGTAGGTAATCTTTATGCGCTGATGCGTAACGCTAAGGGCTATGCAGATGGCGGGTTCGTTGGTCGTGCTCCAATGTACGGGTTAAACAGCAGTTCTGGATCCGGTGGCGGTTCTGCACCCGTAATCAATACTGTCGTAAACGTTGACGCCAACGGGAATGCTACTGCGCAATCCAGCAGTTCTGGTGATGTTATGGGGCGTGCTCTTGCTGATGAAATGCAGAATGCAGCCGCAAGGGTTATACAGAAGCACCTTAAGCCTGGAGGCATGATCTACAACTTTAGTAAAGGCAGGTAGTGTTTACGTCATCCCCTGGTTAATATGATGATAACCATAAGAATCAGGGGATGATTGTGTTTAAAAAAATCTTTAAGAAGATCTTAAGAACCATTGGGCTATTACTGCTTCTGGTTGTGGTGATTATTATTGCAGCGCTGGTTAACAAACCTTCAGAACAAGAAAAGAAGCAAAAAGAAGCCAAGGAACTTACGGATAAAAAACTAGATGAGCTTCGCAATGCCTGTGAAGCTTACGTAAGGATGTCAGTCATTAACAAAAGCACCTTGGATATGTCGGTGTTTGGCTCGAACAGATGGCTCGGTGATGACGGTAAGTTTTACGCCACGCAGGAGTTTAGCGCCAAAAATAAATTTGGACTAGAGCAGAAATTCAGGGCCGAATGTATTGAAGACAAGGATGGGAAGACTGATTACCGGCTTGTAGAAATGAATGGAAGTTAAATCAAAATGGTCTGATAACTCTCACTCCCATGCTTTCAACCAATATTAAGCCTCGCACATGCGGGGCTTTTTTTATGGAGTAAATATGGCAGTTGAAACATATAGCTGGCGCTCTCAGCTCGGTGCTGGCGCGATTGAATATAGCCAGGCAGTTCGCGCGGCGCAGTTCGGCGATGGCTATGAGCAAGTGGCCGATAACGGTATTAACTCCACGGCTATTCAGGTCCCTATGAAGCACACGGGCAACGAGTCGGAAGTGGACAGGATTCGTGATTTTCTCCTCGCTCATACCGTGAAAGCTTTCATCATTACGCCGCCAGGCGAAGAGAAGGGGCTTTACCGCGTCGTAGCCGATTCCGTTCGTAAAACGCAGATCAGCAGCAAAGTTGCTGAGTTGACGTTCACCATCAAACGGGCTTACGGAGTGTACGCATAATGGCATTAGTCGATCAGGCGGCGATGCTGGCGCCGGGTGGCAGGGTCCGCCTGGTTGAAGTTGACGCCTCAGAGTTCAGTGGCGGGATCCACCGATTCCACTACGCACCTTTCCCCCATACACCCGAAGAGATCGATGTTGCCAATGGAGATGAACAAAAGCTCGGACCCAAGCCAATCGTCTTCGGTGGCAACACCTACGATTTTTGGCCGTTTCAGGTTTCAGGCCTGGAGCTTTCAACAGACCAGGCGGCGGAGCCCACCCTGAGCGTCTCAAACCTTGACGGCCATATCACTGCGCTGTGCCTGCAATTTAAGGACTTGGTTAACGCAAAAGTGAGCATTATCGATACCTATGCGGTCTATCTCGATGCCGTAAATTACCCTGGTGGCGTAAACCCTACAGCTGATTCATCAATGTTCACACTTCAGACCTTCTGGCTTGACACCAAAACCTCCGAAGATGATGAGGTGGTTACCTGGGCACTCAGCAGCCCAGCCGATTTGCAGAGCCTTGTGATCCCCACCCGACAAATCACATCGCTTTGTGAATGGGCGCTGCGCGGTCAGTATCGCAGCGGCGATGGATGCACCTATAACGGCACTGCGTATTTCGACGCTAAAGGGAATCAGGTATCAGATCCTGCCCTTGATGTGTGTGGCGGTTGCCTCAGTGACTGCCGTAAACGATTTGGCGCTGGCCTGGCAGACCCTGACGCGGCAATCCTCGATTTTGGTGGCTTCCCGGCAACCGTTCTCTTCACCCGATAACCGGACGTACCAATGAATAAAACCATAATGGCAGCTATCCGGGCGCATGCACTGGAGGAATCCCCGCGTGAGTGCTGTGGCTTCGTTATTCAGTCTGGCCGTCGCCAGCGCTACATTCCCGTGCCGAATACGCACGAAAATCCGACAGAGCATTTTCGCATCGACGGCGAGCACTGGGCTAACGCCGAAGATATCGGGACGATTATTCGCGTCATCCACTCCCACCCGGGTGACGGTGCCCGGCCTATTCCGTCCGATCTCGACCGCCAGCAGTGCAATAACTCCGGCGTGATCTGGGGTATTTACTCACCTGACAGCGATGAATACGCCGAGATAATGCCGGAGGCGGTGCCGCTTATCGGACGTCCGTTTATCCTGGGCTCGAATGACTGCTGGGGGCTGATTATGGAATGGCACGCCATTCAGGGCGTCACGCTGAACGATTTTCGCGTCGATTACCCGTGGTGGGAAAGCCAGTACCCGGACAATCTCTATTTCGAAAACTGGGAGCGGGAAGGATTCGTCGAGTGCGATCCGGCACCAGGCTGCATGGTCATCATGCAGGTTGATTCGGATAAGTGGAACCACGCGGGCATCATCACTGAAGAAGGTGAACTGCTCCACCACCTTTACGGCCAGCCTTCATGTATTACACCGTATGCCCGCGGCTATTTCAAAGACCGCACGATGATCTGCGTTCGTCACAAAGACCTGCCACAGGAGATTAAGCCATGGCGCGTTTAATCACCATTCGTCTGTATGGCGCCCTGGGCGCCCGGTTCGGGCGCGTGCACAAACTGGCAGTGCAGACATCTGCCGAAGCGGTAAAAGCCCTGTGCATCAATTTCGACGGGCTGGAAGACTATCTGATGAATGCCAAAAAAAACGGCATGACCTTTGCCGTGTTCCGCGGGAAAAGGAATATCGGCACTCAGGACTTCCAGGAGTTGACAGGAGACAGTGATATCCGCATTGCGCCGATTATCGAAGGTTCGAAAAAAGCCGGATTGTTTCAGACCATCCTCGGCGCCGTGATGGTGGTTGCAGGACTCGCCCTGGGTCCGGCTGGTTGGGGTGTTATTGGGGCGACTATGGCTGGTGGGCTAATTGCTGGTGGCGTCAGCTCCATGGCCGGTGGCGTCTACCAGATGCTATCTCCACAACCAAGCGGTTTGCAGATGCGCCAAGATGCTGACAATAAACCAAGTTACGCCTTTGGCGGTGCGGTTAATACCACAGCAATGGGAAACCCGGTCGCGCTTCTCTATGGCGTCCGCGAGATTGGCGGCGCCATCATCAGCGCTGGCATAGTCGCCGAAGACATCTGATAACTCCTTTCTGAATATCAAGCACCCAGTCGGGTGCTTTTTTTATGGATGTAATATGGAAGCGATCACTGGTGCAAAGGGTGGCAGCCAGAAACAGCACACACCTGTAGAACAACCTGATTCGGCGCAGTCAATGGCGCGCTGCCGCATGCTGCTGGCGCTCGGGGAAGGTGAGTTTGCTGGAGGTCTGGATGCGACCAGCATTTTCCTGGACGGTACGCCGCTGGGAAACGCCGACGGAACGATGAACTTTGAAAACGTTTCCTGGGAATTTCGGCCGGGAACACAGACCCAGACACCGATTCCGGGTTTTCCCGCAGTGGAGAACGAAACTACGGTTGGCGTATCTCTGACGAAAGCCACGCCCTGGACGCGCGCGCTGAGTAACACCCAGATTGACGCTGTGCTCGTTCGCATTGGTATTCCGGGTTTGCAGCAGCAGGAAAACGACGGGGATATTGTCGGCACTACCGTAAAGTACCATATCGATCTTGCTGTAGATGGTGGTGCGTTCTCTACGGTCATGACAAGAACCGTGACAGAGAAACTCAGTTCTCTCTATGAACTGACCCATCGCATTAATCTTCCGAAAGCCAGTACAGGCTGGCAGATCCGCGTGGTACGCGACACCGACGACAGCACCAGCCAGATGTTGCAGAATAAAACGCAGGTACAGGCAATCACTGAGGTGATTGATGCGCGCCTGCGTTATCCCCATACGGCGCTGCTGTATGTGTCGTTCAACGCCAAATCGTTCAACAATATCCCGAAGGTTTCCTGTAAACCTAAGGGGCGCATTATCCGCATCCCTTCGAATTACGGTCCGATAGCCAGAACCTATAGCGGCACATGGGACGGGACGTTTAAGTGGGGCTGGACGAATAACCCAGCATGGATCTGGTTCGATGTGCTCACTGAGCCGCGTTTCGGTCTTGGCCGACGCGTCACGGCGCAGATGCTGGATAAGTGGGAGCTTTACCGTATTGCCCAGCGTTGCGATCAAAAAGTACCTGACGGGAAGGGTGGTGACGGTACCGAGCCGCGCTTCATGTTTGATGTCTACATCCAGTCGCAGGCTGATGCGTGGCAGGTAATCAAAGACATCGCCGCAGGGTTCAATGGCATGACGTTCTGGGGCAACAACATGTTCAATGTTGTCTCGGACATGCCGGCAGATACGTCGAAGCTGCAAATCCTTACCCGCGCTTCGGTGGTGGGCAAACCGGTTTACTCGAGCGGCAGTGAAAAGACCCGCTACTCCAGCGCGCTGATTAACTTCAGCGACCCTGACAATCACTATCAGGACCGCACAACAGCGGTGATGTTCCCGGACCTGGTTAAGCAGTTCAAGTTTAAGCAGACGCAGATCACCGCAATCGGCTGTACGCGCGAGAGCGAAGCACAGCGCCGTGGCGGGTGGGCGGTGTATTCCAACTCACTCGACCGGATTATTACGCTACAGACCGGGCTTGATGGCTATGTCTACGTGCCGGGTACCGTGTTTGCATTTGCTGACGAACGCCTTTCGGGGCGTGTTTATGGCGGGCGTATAACCGGATATAACGCCGGGTTGAAGGCTGTGACAACCGATCGGGGAACCAGTGCCGTTGCGGGTGACGCACTGATGATCCGCACACGGGGCGGTACCGTTGAAAGCAGGGTGATCCAGGCCGTAAACGGCACGCAGCTGGTGGTCGCCACGCCTTTCACGGCAGAGCCGTTACCCAACGCTGTATTCGTCATCGATGCCGGGCAGTTGCGCCTGCAATACTTCCGCGTTACGAACCTGAGATTTGATGATGAAGAAAACACCTTCACAATCACCGGGGCCGAATATAACGCATCAAAATATGATGCGGTCGATAACAATGCCCGCCTGGACACGCCGCCAATCAGTCTGATACCAACCGGCCTCGTTAACCAGCCGACCAATATCGCGGTAGCGAGCTATGACGCAGTGCGCCAGGGGCAGCGAGTGGCTACCCTGACGGCATCCTGGGATGCGCCGGTCGACAAGAACGGCAAACCACAGGCGGATGTCATAGCCTATCGGGTGCAGTGGAAGCGCGGCGACAATGAGTGGGTTAACGTACCGGAGACCGGTCTTCGCAATATCGAAGTGCCTGGCATCTTCGAGGGGGATTATCTGGTCCGCGTACGTGCGATCAACTCTGGCGGTGCATCAAGTCTCTGGGCAACTTCTGCACTTACCCACCTGAAAGGCCGTCAGGGAGATGTGCCAAAGCCAGTAGGCTTTAAGGCGACAGATGATGTTGTCTGGAACATTGCGCTCAGCTGGGGATTCCCTGCTGATTCCGGTGACACAGAGTATACCGAGATACAGCGTTCCTCGTCTGATGACCATTCAAATCCTCAACTGCTTTCCCTGGTACCATATCCGCAGTCTAACTATCTTCATGGTCCAATGCAGGCAGGCGTTCGCCAGTGGTATCGTGCGCGACTCGTTGATCGCATTGGAAATGTCGGGGCATGGACTGACTGGATTACGGGGGTAACTAACCAGTCAGCAGCAGACCTTATTGGCGATATCGATGATGCTGTCCGCGATTCTGATGCGTTCAAGAATATATCCGAGGGCGTGGATACTAACCTCGAAGGCATTCTGCAAAACGCGCTGGCGAACAAAGGGACTGTGGATCGCCAGTTCCAACAACTGGGGCAGGTAAACGCCGAAATCCTGACTGTGAAAACAACGATCGCCACAGTTGACCAGGCGCTTGCGCAGCTCACAACCAGCGTTAAGGCTCAGTTTGGTGAAATCAATTCCCAAATCCTTCAGCAGCAGACAGCCATCAGTGACAACACAAAAGCTATCTCGTCTCTCGATACATACGTGCAGTCACAGGTTGGCAGTCTGACGGCGGCTGTCAACCAGAAGATGAACGCAGAGGTGACCAGCGACGGCACTGCCAAAGCGTCATATACGCTGAATCTGGGTATTGTCAGAAACGGGGTGAAGTACAACACCGGGTTTGGGATGTCCATTGAACCATCTGGAGGCTCATACAAATCGACAGTGGTATTTGCTGCCGATCAGTTCGGCATCTACTCAGGAAGCGATCCGGGTAACTATCAGGCTGCGTTCTTTGTTTTCAACGGTCAGGTGTTTATCCGTTCTGCATTTATTCAGGATGGGAGTATTGATAACGGTAAAATCGGTAACTACATCCGTTCGAACGATTTTCAGTCTGGAGCGAAAGGTTGGAATATTCCAAAAGACGGCTCGCCTGAATTCAACAACGGCACTTTCCGTGGCTCGCTGTATGCGTCCAGCGGTAATTTTGCCTTCAACGGGACCAATAACACGGTCGTCATCAACAACAACGGTATTACCGTCAATATCCCTGGCGGTGGCCGTATCGTCGTTGGCTCATGGTGATTTATGCCTTCAGGACTTTTAATCGATCTCAATGATGGCGGTAAGCCGATGGAAATCACCGCCGGATTACGCTGCCCCACTTATGGCGGCGCCATTTCCGGCGGTATCGGAAAAGTTAATACCGCGACGGTCGAGGGTTACGTTTCGGGTTCGAATGTTATTTTCATTCCCACTCAGACGGTAATCAGCGACGAGGGGATATTCAAGCTGGACAGCGTCACTATCTCCGGCGCGAACGTCACGCAGAACTGGAGCGGGAATTCAAACCCCGGATTTCCCAATCCGCAGCGCGTGGCGTTCTCCGGCACACTCTGGCAGATCCTGCCCGTAAGCCAGAACTCAAACGTTGGCCTTCTCGTTCAGAACAGCACCGATTTTACTGCGATCACCACGGCGTCAAGGGTCGGGTACTGCATCTACAAAGCCAGGGTAACTGTCGGTACCTCCGGCTGGGTTACTCCGACCATTGCAGGATTTGATCGCAGCAAATACCTGGTCTGCTGTAAGTGGAATAGCCCTTACACGCTGGACTATGACGGAAATCGGCTGCTGTTTCTGAATGATGGATCAAACACGGAAGACCAGCCCATGAGCGGCACCGTTGATGTGGTCATCTTCGCGGGAGGCGTTTCGCCGGTGGCCGCGAATCCCGGATTTAATATCTATAACGCCGCAGGCCAGTGCACGTTCTCAACTGCGCGGCGCCCGTTCGTTTATCTCGGCGTTAATTTTGTTCCTTCCACGACGGCGCAGACCGTTCCCGGGGGCGGATATGTGCCCGTTGGCCGCTTTGGGCTTAGGGTCCCCAGCTTCGGTGGCGGTCGCATTTATCACTACCACTATGGGCTGGTCATGCAGAACGGGACTCTCAGGGTCGGAAGGGGAGTGTATGTCGGCTGGGCAGACAGGCAGCTGGCGAACGCCGGGGTTACGCCTATTTCACTCCCGGTCATTCCCGATATGTACGTTTAACGACTTCTAACTTACTGAACCTCGCTCCGGCGGGGTTTTTTATTGCTTCAAAGGAGCAACTATGTCCGCAGGAACACTGACTCTGACAAATAATTCAGCCGCGGTAACCGGCAGCGGTACCGCCTTTACCACCGAGCTGGCCGTCGGCGATTTTCTTGTTGTGACGGTTGGTGGCATCCCTTATACGCTCGCCATCAAAACGGTGAACAGCAATACCTCCCTGACGCTGGTCAGTAACTATACCGGACCAACGCAGGGCGGCGCTGCATGGTATGCCGTGCCACGCGTTGCGATGAACCTTGTTACTGCTGCGCTGGTGGCACAAAGCGCCGAAGCTCTGCGTGGCCTGAATTATGACAAACAGAACTGGCAGCGGTTATTCAGTGCATCGGGCAATATAACCGTTACGCTCCCGGACGGTTCTTCATTCACCGGTCCGTCATGGCAATACATGGTTAATACGGTTGCCACAAAAACGAACGGAGCTGTTCCTTTGAACCAGGGCGGGACCGGATCAACAACGGCAGAAGGTGGTCGCACAAACCTCGGTTTGGGA